>PMCP01000045.1 GCA_003155415.1 Gammaproteobacteria bacterium
TAGAAGCCGTTGTAGTCGGAGTCGCTCCACGGCGTGTGCGTGTCGATCGCGAACACGGCGGGCCGCGCCTTTTGTCCCAGGATCAGATTGTTGCGGAAGTGCATGTTCGAGGCGGGCGTCAGCTGCGCGATCTCGCCGACGTACGTGTTCTGGTACACAAGGATGCCGGAGGGATCTGCTTGGATTTTCAGCGGCCCATACACGCCGTTGTAGACCACGTTGCGGATGAAATACACGGGCCCGCCGAAGATCGGCTGCGGGCTCATGCCGCCGGTCGCCACGTTGAAGCATAGGTTCCTGAACAGCCGCACGTTGTGCATGCCGCCGTCGGTCTCGAAACAGTTGTCGTGCATGTTCGAGACGTCGTTGCCGTAGATGTCGATCGACACCGGCATGCGGTCGCGCGGCGTGTTCGGGTAGTCGTCCGGCATGCCGTACGTGGCGTGGTCGAGGCCGTCGTGGAAATTGCGCACGCGGTTGTAGGCCATCACGTGGCCGCTGCCGTAGATCGACACGGCGTAGTAAGACTTCATGCGCCGCTTTTGCTCGTATGCCGGGTCTTGGCCCCACGGCCACGTGCGCAGCCACCCGAAGAGGTAATCGGGATCGTCGCGGCCGATCATCACGTTGTCGGCGATGTAGAAGTTGCGCGAGCCCGACCAGTCGCTGTGCAAGACTTCGCCGACGTTCTCGAATTTCGAGCGCTTGACCGTGAGGCCGATGGCGCCGGCGATCTTCTTCTGCCCGGCTTCGATCGCGATGTTCGTGTTGCGGAACGTGAGGCCTTCGAAGTACGTGTAGTCGGCCGCGATGACGTTGAACAGCACGTTGTTGCCGTCGCCGTCGAAGATCGCTTCGCCGTCGCCTGCGGCTTTGATCGCGATCGGCTTGTCGGCCGTGCCGCGCTGCGAGAGATAGAACGTGCCGTCCCACGGCGTGCCACAGCACGTCGTGTTGCGCGAGTCGATCTCGTGGCTGTAGCTGAAGCGGTCGAAGTCCTTGTAGACACCCGCGTGCACGAGAATCGTATCGCCGGGCTCCACGCGCGGCGGCGAGGCGCGGCTCCAATCGCCGCCGATCGAGTTCTTGTAGTACGCGGCAAGCAAACCGTTGAACGCGGGCTCCTGGCGCGGGCCTTTGTAGTCGAACGGATAGACGTGATAGGTGTGCCCGCCGGAGGCGGCCTGCGGCTCCGGCCGCGTGCGGACCTTCACAATGCGCTCGGCGTCACCACTTACGCCGTCGGCGTCCGTGAGCTTGAAGCGCACTTCGTACTCGGTGTTCTCTTTGAGCTCGAACACGCTGCCGGCGAACATGTTCGGCGCGACGTACCAGAGCGTGTCCGTATAGAACGTGTGCTCGTTTTGCACGCGCAGTAGCGGCAGGCTCTCGTGCCACGCGTTTTCGCCGCTCTGGCGGTACGCGACGGCGACGGCCGCGTTGCGGTTCGCGTCGCCCTCGATGTACCACTCGAACCCGAGCGAGATCAGTGTCGCCGGTTCGACGACGAGCTCGCCGGCTTTGACGGCCTGCTGGGCCTGCGCCGAGGCAGCGGCCAGACACAGGTGCGCGGCCGCGAGCGCGGCGATGCTGCGGGCGAACGTATGCATTGGCTTCCCCCTGACCGACGGCCGATTGTAGCCGGGGCGGGGCTACCGGGATCTGCGTGTCGGTCCTGATCGAGAAGGGGGCGGCAACTGACGCCTGAGTTGCGGCGCAGTGGCACGACGCAACCTGGTATACACAATACGGGTTACGGCTCTTCTTCTTGTCCGTCGGTTTTCCATGGCCGATTCTTACACGCCAGCTTGCTAGGTGACGTTTTGCGCGATTCGCGCATCTAACGGAGCGTGCCTGCCGTCTTGATTATGGGTCCCCTGGTCGCGTTTCCCGCTTGACGTTTCCTCCCCAAATGAAACCCAACGGACCGCGCGACGGGGGACCCGCCATTCTTTCGCACCCTGACCCTCTATAGTCCCAGCAGCCGGCGGCCGGCATCGAGCAGCGCCCGGCCGGCGAAGATATACGCGGCACAGATCGCGCCTTCGCCGATCACCACGCCGAGCGTGAAGCGGCCGAACGGGATCTTCATCGCGCCGCAGACGTAGCAGATCAAGTCCGTGGGCGCCACGGGCAGGAAGCTCCACGCCGCGACGATCGTCGTCGGATGGCGCGCGAGTGCCGCGCGCACGCGCGCGACCTTCTCTGGATATTTGGCTTCGAAGTACTCGGCCAGGTGCAGCGACTCCGCGAATACGTAGATGCTGGCAGACGAGATCGCGATGCCGAGCAGCGTGAGCGCGAACAGCGGCACCGGAGGGAACAACGGGATCGCGAGCAGCACCAGGTTCGTGCACGGGATCAGCGTGAAGCCGCGGACCGAACCCAACAGCAGATACAAACCGTAGCCGAGCAGGGTGGACGACGCCGCGAGGCCGCGGAACTCATCGCCCCATTCGCCTGTGTGCGCGTAATACAGGTACAGGAGCGTAGCGGCGAACGCGATCCAGAGGATCAGGCGCAGCCGTTTGACGACGTGCTTACTTGGCCGTCCCGGTACTGGCGGCATCGTGGTGGAGTCTCGACGAGGCGTGTGTGAGTCTAGCGCGTCGTCCTTGGGAGCGCTTCGATGGCAGAACGACTCGTAATCAGCGGCGCCTCCGGGCAGCTAGGCCGGCGCGCGGCACAGCTCGCTCTCGCGAACGTGGCGCCCGAGCGCCTGATCCTCGTCACGCGGACGCCCGATGCGCTCGCGGACTTGGCGGCCCGNNCACGGATCTTACGCGGCGCGTCGAGCAGCATCGCGGGGCCATCGACGCCGCGAGGGCGGCGGGCGTGAAGCACGTGATTTATACCTCGGGGCTCGCGCCACAGGCACCGAATCCCGCGGTCGTCGCGCCGAGCCATTACGCAACGGAGCAGGCGCTCGCTGCGAGCGGCATCGCTTGGACGGTGCTGCGCAACAGTCTGTACGCGGATTACCAGATCCCCGAGGCGACGCAGGCCATTGCCGCGGGCGTTCTGCTTCACAACCGCGGCAGCGGCACAGCGGCGTACGTCGCACGCGAGGATTGCGCGGCCGTCGCGGCCGCGGTGCTCGTGAGCGGCGGGCACGAAGGCGCCGTGTACGACGTGACGGGCCCTGAAGCGTTCGCGGCTGCGGATCTCGCAGCGCTGTACGCCGAGCTCGGCGGCAGACGCGTCGAAGCGCGGGCGCTAGAGGATGCGGCGTTCGTCGCGACGATCGTTGGGAGCGCAACAGGCGACGATCATCTGCGTTACGGCGCCGAGCTCGTGGCCTCGTTTGGCCGCTCGATCCGCGAGGGGTACATGCGCAGTTGCACTGACACGGTCGCGCGAATCACCGGTAGGCCCGCGACTCCGCTGCGCCAGGTGCTGGCGCCGATCGTCCGCCGCGCCTGACGCGCGGCGCGGCTACTTCGGCCAGACCACGCCCTGCGATTCGCCTGGAATCGGCGCCAGGCCGCGATAGACGAACTTCTGCACCCGCTTACCTTCGTAGGTTTCCGTGGTGTAGATGTTGCCCTGCGAGTCCGTCGCGATGCTGTGCACGCCGAAGAACTGGCCCGGCTGGCGGCCGCCGTCGCCGAAGCTCGTCAAGATCTTCATCGACTCGCGATGAATCACGTACACGCGCTCGTTCAAACCATCGGCCAGGTAGATGTAGGACTGCCCCGGGTCCTTCGAGAGCGCAATGTCCCACACCGAGCCGGCACCGCGCGTCTCGGGCGCCACGATCAGCTCGCTGACGAACGTGCCGTCCTTCTTGAAGACCTGGATGCGGTCGTTCACGCGGTCGCAGACGTAGAGCAG
>PMCP01000022.1:0-11412 GCA_003155415.1 Gammaproteobacteria bacterium
ATGATCGCGCTCAGCTTGGGCGCGCTCGCGACCAGCGCGATCGGGCTTTGGTTCGGCATGAAACGCGTCAAGCTCGACCTCAAGAGGCTCACGCGGCCGCGGGGTCCTGCTTGAAGAACCGCTTCAACTGCGCGTAGACGTCGGGATATTCCTTCCGCAACTCCGCCGGCGTGTCGAAAAACAGCTCGACGCTTACGGCGAAAAACTCCGCCGAGTCCTCAACAGCGTATGGATCGATCCACGGCGTAGCGCCGCGCTCGATCTGCTCGCACAGATCGTCGTAGGCCGCATCGAAGGCCGCGACCCACTCCGGCGTGCGCATGTCGGCATGGAGCGGCGGCACGCCGTTCGTCTCGCCGCTCAGCATATCGAGCTTGTGCGCCATCTCGTGCGAGACCACGTTGTAACCTTCGCCCCGCCCGCTCGCTTCGATTTCCGTCCACGCGAGGACCACGGGGCCCTGCTCGAACGCTTCGCCGCTCAGCAGGTCATCGCCCACATGCACGACGCCATCCTCGTCCTCGTATACGCGATCGCGCACGAGAAACTCTTCCGGATGCACGACGACCGAGTGGAACGCGGCGTACGCGTCGAGCCCGAGCTCGAGAATCGGTAGACACGCGAGCGCGGCAATCCGCAGTCGCTTTGCATCGTCGAGCACCATGCCCTGCACGGGCTCGAAGTGTTTCTCGTGCAGGAACAACAGTGCGAGGTCGCGTAGGCGCCGCTGCTGGTCAGCGGTCAGCCGGCCGAAGGCCGGCACGGTCGCGACGGTCGCCGCCCACAGTTCGTCCGGGATCGAGTGGCGGGACAGGGTGCGCCGCCGGCGCCAGCCCTTCAGCATCGTTTGGCCGGGCGACGCACTGCGTTACGCAAGATGCTGCTTGAAGAACGCGAGAGTACGCTCCCACGCGAGATTCGCGGCCGCCTCGCTGTAACGCGGCGTGGAATTGTTGTGGAAGCCGTGCTGCGTGCCTTCGTACTGATACATCTGGTAACTCACCTTGGCGGCCTTCAGCGCTGTTTCGTACTCGGGCCACATGCCGTTGATGCGTTCGTCGGTGCCTGCGTACTGAACCAGCAGCGCCGCTTTGATCTTCGCCACGTCGGCCGTAGCCGGCGCCGCGCCGTAGAACGGCACGCCGGCGCGTAAGTCGGCCCCAATCGCGACGGCGAGGTTGTTGACCATGCCGCCACCCCAGCAAAAACCCGTGGCCCCGAGCTTGCCGTTCGATGCCGGCAGCGCTTTCAAGTAGCGCGCGCTATTCACCATGTCCTGGCGCAGCTTCGCCTGGTCGAGTGCCGCCTGTAGCATGCGGCCGTCGTCGTCGTTGCCGGGATAACCACCGACCGGCGCGAGGCCATCAGGCGCCAACGCGAGAAAGCCGGCCACCGCCGCGCGTCGCGCGACATCTTCGACGTAGGGGTTCAACCCACGATTCTCGTGAATGACGAGCACCGAAGGAAACGGCCCGTCGCCGGCCGGCTGCACGAGGTATCCCCGCATCTTGCCGGAGTTGCCACCCGGCGATGGGTACTCGACGTATTTGGCTTTGATGCGCGTGTCCGTGAATGACACGGTTTGCGCTTCCACATAGCGCGGAAATAGCGCCTGCGCCATCGCAAGTCCGCCGACCACCACCGCGCTCGCGCGCGCCAGGAACTCGCGCCGGTCAATGCGGCCGTGGCAATACTCGTCGTACAGACTGTAGACACGCTGATCGATGTCGATCTGCGCGCGGTCGACGTCGTGCGGTTGTGCGGCCATAAATCTCTCCTCGTTACGTCGGCGGTTTGACGCCCTGGGTCTCTGCCACTAGTGCGCCGGCACGCGGCACGCCGCTGGCGTGAGGAACGCGAGCGCAATGCCGATGAACCGGGTTTTCCTCAGCGAGACTATAATCGCAGCACCGCGAGGGGGGAACACGACATGGCATTCGCTTCGAGGGTTTTGGCGCCGCTGGCCGCGGTGTTGATCGCGCCGGTCGCGACCGCGCACCACAGCTTTGCACCGCACTTCGACATCGACAAGCCGATCAGCATCTCGGGTGTCGTCAAGGAATTCGAGGCGCGCAACCCGCACAGCTATCTGCATGTCGAGGCCGTCGACGAGAACGGCAAGACGCAGGAATACGTCTGCGAGTCCCACGGTTACACGCAACTCACGCGCAACGGCATCACGCCCGACATGCTGAAGGCTGGCACGCAACTGCGAATCGATGGCTCGCTGTCGCGGCACGACGCGCACATGTGCTTCTTCAACAACGTGTACTTCCCGGACGGGCGCGCGCTGAACGTGAACGGCCCCACGGGCCCGCAGTCCGCGCGCGCGCCGAGCGCGGCAGCGCAACCGCCGCGCAAAGACATCTTCGGCACGTGGCTACTCGCGCCCATTCCGAATCGCAGCACGAGTGGGCCACAGCCAATGATTCAGTCATTGACGGCCGCCGGTCAGGCAGCCGTCGCGAAATACGATCCGTTCAAGGACGACCCCACTTTCCGCTGCGACCCCGTCGCCATCCGCCGCGTGTGGGGCGCGCCGGGCACGCCCCTGTCGATCACACGAGAAGGCGACAGCGTCGTGCTGCGCCACGAGTGGATGGACGTGAAACGTGTGGTGTATCTGAATCAGCGCGAACATCCGAAGGACGGGCCGCGCGGCTCGCTCGGCCATTCGATCGGACACTTCGAGGGCGACACGCTCGTCATCGAAACCGCCAACTACTCGGCCGGCGTGCTGAACCAATACGTCGAACAGCCGGGCCAACCCACGCGCGGCCTGCTGCACTCCGCCGCGCTGACGTCCGTCGAACGACTGCATCTTGACGCGGCGCGACAACGCCTCGTCTTGGACGTCAGCTTGAAGGACCCCGACTTCTTCACACGCGACTTCGATCCCGCCACGCTCGAATACGCGGCGACGGACCTGAAGCTCGAGCCGTTCAACTGCTCACCCGAAGGCGTGAACGGCACGATCAAGAAATAGGGCGAGAGAGCTTCCCCCGCCTCAGTCTTACCGCACGAGTTCTTCGGCGATTTGGACGGCGTTCAGGGCGGCGCCTTTCAACAGCTGATCGCCGGCCGAGAAGATCGAGATCGAACGGCCCGTCGTGTCGCTCAAGTCGCGACGGATGCGGCCCACCAGAATCTCGTCCTTACCGGACGCATCGACGGGCATCGGGAAATAGTTGCGGACCTGATCGTCGACGAGCTTGCAACCCGGCGCCTTGGCGATCAGCTCGCGCACCTCTTCCGGCGTGATCGGCTTCTCGCACTCGAACGTGACGGACACGCAGTGCGCGCGTAGCACAGGAATTCGCACACACGTGATGCCGATGTGGATGTCCGGGTCCCCGAAGATCTTATGCGTCTCGTTGATGACCTTCGTCTCTTCTTCGTTGTGCCCCGTGGCGGGATCTATCTTCGTGTTGTGGCTGAACGCGTTGAACGCGTACGGATGCGGCAGCACCTTCGGCTCGAATTTCTTGCCGTCGAGATACGCGCGAGTCGATTCGCGCAACTCTTCCATTGCCGCTGCGCCAGCGCCCGACGCCGCCTGATACGTTGAAATGATCAGACGCTTGATGCGGTTCTTCTTGTGGATCGGCCACAGCGGCGTGATCGAGATGATGGCCGAGCAGTTCGGGTTCGCAATGATGCCCTTGTGCGTGAAGATCGCCTCGCGATTGATCTCCGGCACCACGAGCGGTACGCCGGGGTCCATGCGAAACGCCGACGAGTTGTCGACGATCACGGTGCCGGCCTTCACGGCGGCCGGCGCGAATTTTTTCGACGTACCACTGCCCGCCGAGAACAGGCCGATGTGCACGCCGTCGAAGCTGGCTTCCGTCAGCTCCTGCACGGCGAGCGGCTTACCGCGAAACTCCATGGTCTTGCCCGCAGAACGCGCCGATGCGAAAAGCTTCAGCTCCTTCAACGGGAACTTGCGCTGCTCGAGGCACTGCAACAACTCGACACCCACGGCGCCGGTAGCACCGACGATGGCAACCACGGGGTTCACGATCTTCTTGGCGGGCATGGCTCTCTTCTCCAGAAACAAAAAAGCCCCGTCGGAATCCGGCGGGGCTTTGGGGTTGTGCGTGATCTAACCGATCAACTCGCGCACGTCTCCGCAGCCCTGCTGGAGGGTTTCGGCAACGTGCGTTTTCGGATGGGGAAATTCACGGGCAAGCACCTTAGCCGAGTCACCACGCAAGGTAAAGCCTCGGACCGTGCGAACCCTCACGAAAAAGCCCAGAAAAGCGGGCATTCGTCGTTTGCATCGCGGCCGCCGTCCGGTGCAGGATGCACCCGGCAGCACGCCCCTCAACACTACCCGCACTGCGGCTTCGAAATTGCGATGAGCGACGACAAGAATCCCACCGTCGAGAGTCTCGCGAAAGCGCTGGCCGAAGCACAGGCCGTGATCGCGGATCAGAAGGCGCGCCTGAAAACCCTCGGCAACGGCCGCGAAGAAGGCATGCGCGCTCTGGCCGAAACCCGTACAGAGCTCGACCGCGTGGGCCGCGAGCGCGATCAGCTACGAGACCAGTTGAACCGCGTGGAAGGAATGCAAACTTCCACCATGGCGCTACCGGAGGAGTACGAGGCAGTGCCTACCCCCGCAGCATCGGCCACACTACCCTCGATCGACGAGCTCATGGCGGAGTTGAGCTCGATTCGCGAATCCCGCGGCGGCGTCGCAGGCCATCTGCACATGCGGGTCGCCGCACCAGCCGAGGACCCGCTCTCCGTCGAAATGCTGTCGCCCGCGCTCGTGTTTCCCGAAGAGTACGGCGGTACGACGCCGAGCTCGAGCAACGCGGCCAGGAGCACGACTCGCGTGCTCGTGCTCCTCGACGGCGAACAGCCCATCAAATACCCGCTATACAAGGACGAGATGACGATCGGCCGCATCGACGCAGCCGACATCGTGATCGACAGTCACTTCATCTCGCGTATGCACGCGCGAGTCGTCGCGACGCCGAAGGGCATCTCGATCGAGGACATCGAGAGCAAGAACGGCATCAAGGTCAACGGCAAGCTGGCCAAGAGCCATTCGCTGGAGCACGGCGATCTCGTGAGCCTCGGCGGGCTACGCTTCAGGTACCTCGATACCGCGGCGAGCTGAACGCGCCCCGCTACTTCGGACGCCCCTTGTACCCCTGCGCCAGCATCGGCAGGCGGTAGATCGTCATCGCGGTATTCCGAACGCTTTCCGGCGTCGCCCATGCCTTGCCGTCAGGGCCTACGGCGCCCATCTGCGGAACGTACAGCACCTTCTTGTCGGGGCCCGAGAACGCGAGCGTGATCGGGCGGCGCGGCGTCGGAATGAGTCCCAAGTACTCGCCGCGCGGCGAGAGCACGTGCACGCCCTGCGCCCCGGTTACATACAGCCGGCCTTCGCTGTCGATAGCCATGCCGTCGCCGCCGTCGTCGCCGTTCAGCACGCCGAAGTCACGGCGGTTCGTGGTCGTGCCGTCGGCGCGCACATCGAACGCGACGACGAGCGTGTTGTTCGTCACGTACAGCGTCTTGCCATCGATCGATAGCGTGAGCCCNNGGTGGCGCCGTTCGCGAAGCTGTTCGCAAGCACACGCCGCTCGGGTAGGTACTGCGTGATCTTCGTGAGCTCGTTGCAGCCGCCGAGATCCCGGTTCAACGGCTCGGTGCACGTGCGCTCGGCGGCATAGAGCCTGCCCTGCGCATCCATCGAGATCGACCCGGCACCGCGCGTGTCGGGGATCACGGTGTATTCCTTGCCATCCGGCGTGAGCTTGCGGATCGTATCCGTCTGCTCCTGCGCAAACATCACGCCGCCGTCGGCCGTACCCAGAATGCCGTCAGCCGTCTTGAAGTCGGCCCAGATCAATTCCCATTTCACGCCCGCCGCGACGACACCCGGGATTGCGTTCACCGCGACTTCCCGCTCGCCGGGCAAAAGACCCTGCGCCGCGACCGCCTGAGCAAGCCACAACGACAACAGTACGATCACGTTCTTCACGTTCTTCCCCTCCGCGCACATGTGCGCCCCGAACCCCGGGTTAGAGTTTAGCTCGCGAGACGGCGCGAGCCCCTGTGGTAGAGTGAATACCCGCTTCGATCGAAGACCAAACGGGGGAACAATGGCCGGAATCCGAGCGTGCTTGCTCGTCGCTGCGGCAATCGCCGTAGCTAACGTCGCCGTGGCGCAAACCGCCGCCGAGCGACGCGAGAAGTTGAGCAACATGATCCCGAAGCACGAGAAGTATCTCGGCGCGTTGGCACCCGACAACCTGAAAAAGAAACGGCCGGCCGCGCCGTTCGACGTCACCGGCACGTGGTTCGTGGATCTGAGCGAAGGCTTCTCGAAATTCATGTTCGGCCCGCCCTACCCCGAGTTCATCGGCCAGGCCAAAGCGGACTTCGAGGAAGGGCAGCGGATGCGTGCGGAGCGCAAGCCCTACCGTGACTCGATCGGTCAATGCTTCCCGGCCGGCATTCCGATGATCATGACGCGCGTCTGGCCGATCGCGATGATCCAGACACCGACCGTGATCTTCATGGTGTCGAACTTCAACAACGCGTTCCGCCAGATCTACATCGACGGCCGTGATTACTCGGACCCTAAGACCGTAATCTTCACGTACAACGGCGAATCGGTCGGCCACTTCGAGAAAGACACGCTGGTCGTGAACACGCGCTACATCGAAACGTACAACCACTACATCGACACCGGCATTCCGCTCTCCGAGGAGTTTCGCGTTCAGGAACGCATGAAGCTCCTCGAGAACGGCGAGGTGCTCGAGATCGAGTACGTAATGACGGACCCCGTCAACTGGAAAGGCGAATGGCACAACACCAAGCGATGGCTACGCGTCGATCACACCGACATCGGCGAGGTCGAGTGTTTGCCGGACTTGAACGACAACCTGCCGAGCACGCAGGCTGGCAAAGCGGGTCTGCAGAAGTGAAGCATCAAGAGGCACCTATGAAGACATTCACGAGAATCGCGACCTTTGCTATTGCTGCTGCCGCCGCGGCGTTTGCCGCGTTGCCGGTCGGCGCGCATCACTCCACCGCAGCGTTCGATACGGGGCACGTGGTGAAGATCACCGGCACTGTCACGCAGTTCCGCTGGATCAACCCGCACGCGTCGTTCAAGGTCGACGGCGGCGCGGACGCCGGCGATGTGGCCGGTCTCTGGACGATCGAGATGACGGCGCCGAACGTGCTGATCAACCAGGGCTGGACGCGCGACGCGCTGAAGGTCGGCGACAAAGTCACGATCTACGTGAACCCGCTGCGTAACCAGGTCGAGCTCAACGACGGCAGCCGCGGCTCGCTGTATGTCGGCGTGGTGCTAGCCGACGGCAAAACGCTCGGCCGCACTGACGGCCAGGGCTCCGGCACCAGCAACTAGCACCGCTCCCGGGGGCGCCGACGGCCGCTAGACTCTGGATCCGGCAGCGGCGAAGAGAAGATTTTCTCGCCAAGAGCGCCAAGGACGCCAAGAAGAAAGAGTCGTCTGGCGAAGATCTAGCCGCACCCTATTTTCGAATGTCTTTCTTCCTTGGCGTCCTTGGCGCTCTTGGCGAGAGATCTTGTCTTCTCTTTGGGGCGCGCTACGTCGGGCGCGCGGCGAGTGCGGCGAAGCGGCGCTGCATGCTCATGACTCGCTCCACGTACACGCGGGCGTCGTGAGCGCCGCAGTGCTGGCCGGGCGAGAACCTAAGGCCGCGCCGCGCGTAATCCGCCGCTGCGCCGGCCCCACACAAGTGCAGCATCGCGGCCAGCCGCTGCTTCTGGCCTAGGGTGGCGTTTGGCGTGGGATAGCGTTCGAGAACCTGCGCCACGCTGCGATCGAGATACGCCGACGTGAGTTCGACCGCATGCGACGGGATCGTGCGCGTGTAAAAACCATTGAACCAGCACGAACGCACGGAGTACCACGGCCCTTCCTCCGCCACCCGGTGGTTGTGAATACAGTAGTGCCGCGCCGCGGCGAACGTGCCGTCCGTGAACTGATACATGCCGACGGCGCTCGACGCCGGCCGAAAAATCGCGAATGGATCAAGCGAGGCCGTCCACTGCCAATACGTACGCACGATGGGATTTCCGGAACCCTCCACCTGCGCGAGCGCGGCGAGGAGGTCCGGCGTCATGACGCTGGTGGAATGCTCCGCAAACAAGGAGCCGTACGCGCGCCACGTCTGCGCCGGCTCTTTGTTCAAAGAGTCGCTGACGGGAAAGAACAGCTCCGACGGTTTACGAGCAACCTGATAGCCCCAATTGACCGCGAGCCACACCGATACGAGCGCGACGGCGGCGAGAAACACTTGTACCGTCGGCGGCGTACGCCGCACGAGCTTCACGAGCCGCCGGCGCGTGCGCGCGCTCGGCAACAGCCGCGTGAGGCGGAAGCTGCGGGCGCGTTTCTTTTTGGTTTTGGTGGTGCGCTTTGGGGAGCGGCGTGCCATCGCGCTACGTGACGATGCCCGCTTGCCGTGCCCGCACCCATAGCCAGTACGGCACGGCCATGATCGCGAGAAAGACGACGGGGAAGATCAGCTCCGCGCTGTCGCCAGCGGCTGCGCGCGACACGAACGCGCCCACGCAGGTGAACGCCCAACCGGCGAACGCCCACTCCTTTGGCGTGCGAAATTTCGTCTGCAGGATCGCAACGGCTGCCAGCACCTTCGCTATGCCAAACGCGGGGAGCAGGTACAGCGGATAACCGAGGTGGGTTAGCGCCTCTACGCCGGCCTCGGCACGCATGATGCCGCCAAGCCCGTCCATCACGAGCAACAGCGCGAACACGGTCGTCGCCGTCCAGTACGCGATGCGTAGCGACTTCGGTGCCATTTCGACTGCCCCATCACCGTTTATGACAGAAAAAGCGTAACACGCCAGAGGCCACGGCCGCCGCGCGTTTGCTAAGCCTTAGGCCTTGCTGCCAAACTTTCCGCCATGGGAAGAATCTTCGAAGTCCGCAAGCACACGATGTTCGCGCGTTGGGACCGCATGGCCAAGGCGTTCGCACGCATCAATAAAGAAATCAACGTCGCGGTCAAAGCCGGCGGCGCCGATGTCGATTCGAATCCTGCGCTACGGCGCGTGATCCAGAACTCGCGTCAGGTCAACATGCCGAAGGACAAGGTCGAGGCTGCAATCAAACGCGCTTCGGGCAAGGACGCGACGAACTACGAGCAGATCATCTACGAGGGCTATGCGCCACACGGCGTCGCGCTCATCATCGAATGCGCCACGGACAATCCGACGCGAACCGTCGCGTCGATACGCACGATCATCTCGAAGGGCGGCGGCAACCTGGGTAGCACCGGTAGTGTCGCGTTCCAGTTTCGCAAGATGGGCGTGTTCCGCCTGAAGCCGGACGGAATCGATCAGGACGATCTCGAGCTCGACCTCATCGATCACGGCTTGGACGAGATGGGCGAGAGCACCGGTGACAAAGGCGAGCCGCAAATCGTCGCGCGCTGTCCCTTCGGCGATTTTGGCAAGATGCAGGAGGCACTCGAGAAGCGCGGCATTACCCCCCTTTCTGCCACCCACGAATACATTTGCACGACACCGGTTCAGCTGCCGGAAGCGCAAGCGCAGGAAGCGCTGACACTGATCGACAAGCTCGAACAGGACGACGACGTTCAGTCCGTTTACCACTCACTCATATAGCGGAGATTTTGATGATGACTCTCACGCGACGCGCGACACTTCTGGGCGGCATGCTAGCGGTAGCGATTGCAGGCGCCGCCGGTGCGGCCAAGCTCGCCACCAAGCGCGCGCTGACGCTCGAGATCGCGAAGGAAATCTCGGCCGCGGCGGAAGCCGAGGCCGTGAAGAACAACTGGACCATGGTCATTGCCATCGTCGATGACGGCGGCCGGCTCATGCACCTGATCCGCCGCGACGGCACGCAGTACGGCAGCATCGACGTCGCGCAAGACAAGGCGCGCACGGCCATCGCGTTCCGCCGCCCGAGCAAAGCCCTCGAAGACGCCGTCGCCGGCGGCCGCAACGCGATCCTTGCGCTGAACGGCGCTACGCCCATCGAAGGCGGCATTCCGATCGTCGTCGACGGCGAGATGGTCGGCGCCATCGGCGTCTCGGGTGGCTCCTCGGCGCAGGACGGACAAGTCGCGCAAGCCGGCGTGAGTGCGCTCGAAAAGATTCTGAAGTAAAGCCGCCCGCGCCGACCCCGCCCGCGAGCGCGCGCCTATGCATTACCTTACCGACGCCGGCACCTGGCTTGTCGTCGTCAGCGCCATCGTGATCGTCAGCGCCTGCGTCGTACTGCACTACGAGGTGCTGAACGCCTGCAACCGGTACTTGCCGGTGCTGAGTCATCGGATACGGAGGCGGGTGCTGATCCTGATCTTCGTCGTTCTCGCAACCCACGTGATCGAGATCTGGCTGTTCGGTGTGGGCTATTTCTTCCTGGTACAGCGCTACGCGGTCGGCTCGCTCACGGGGCTCAAGGCGATGGATCTGCCGGATTTCGTCTATTTCTCGGCCATGACCTATTCGACCGTAGGCTTCGGAGACGCAGTGCCGGTCGGCGCCATCCGCTTCCTCGCGGGCATGGAAGCGCTGACTGGCTTCGTGATGATCACGTGGTCCGCGTCGTACACGTTCCTCGAGATGCAGCGCGACTGGCGCCCCGAGTGAACGCTATTCGACCTTGAAGAACTTGATCACGACCTCGGTCGGGTAGCGTTCGCCGACGCCCACGAACAGGCTCTTCGCGAGCCATTGAAGGTCCGGCGCTGCGGTCTCGAACTTCGGCTGCGTGCGGAAGTACACGAGCTTGGGATCCACCACCTGCCCCGCGAGCAGCTTCTGCATGACATCGGGCGGCGCGGTTCGGACGCCCGGGTTCTGCACGTACACGAGCGCGCCCTGCGCGGTCTTGATCGTGTAGCGCGTGTCGAGCTCTGTGAAACCGTCCTGCTGAATCACCTGCCAGTCGGCGCCGCCGTCGGCCACCGTGCCGTTCAACAACGGACCTTTGATCGTGCCGCCTTCGATCGGCACGATACGGCGGCGGCCGTGCGTGACCTGGCCCACCTCGACCGGCGCGCCGACTTTCGCGCGCAGCTCAAAGGCGAACGTCAACCGCGGCGGTGCCGGCGAATCCTGTGCCCTGGGTGCGGACATGGCGAACACTCCTGCCAAGGTGCACAGGCTCAATAAGACGTGAATGCGTGTGCTGCTCATACCCGCGATGTTAGCGCGTCGCGGTACGCAAACGCGAGAAGTGGAAGATCTCTCGCGAAGGCCTGTTTATGGACTAGCCGGCCCAGTCGATCATGCCGAGATACGCCGTCGCGAGCACCATGGCGCCGAACGCGATCCGATACCACGCGAACAGCGTGAAGTCGTGGCTCACGATGTAGCGCAGCAGCCAGCGTACGC
>PMCP01000022.1:11458-11613 GCA_003155415.1 Gammaproteobacteria bacterium
CGAGAGGCGCCGGGAAACAGCGCAACGGTTTGCGCAAAGCCAACCTTCAGCGCGTCGGTCCACGTCATGTCGTCGACGGTCGCGACTCGTGCCTGCACCGTGCGGCGATCGACCCACAGGATGATTAAACCGCCCACGATGAACGCGATGGCCAC
>PMCP01000180.1 GCA_003155415.1 Gammaproteobacteria bacterium
ACCTGCACGGAGTCGTAGTCGTAGTTGTCGTTCGGCGTGAACTGGAAGTGCCACTTCAGCTGTCCCGTGTCGGGATCGAGCGCGACCACGGAATCGCTATATAGATTGTCACCAGGCCGCTGCTCGTTGTTCCAGTCAGGTCCCGGATTGCCGACGCCCCAATACGTAAGGTTCAACTCGGGATCGTAGGAGCCGGTAACCCACACGGAAGCGCCGCCGTGCTCCCAGTCCGTGCCGCTGCCCCAGGTTTCGCTGCCGGGCTGGCCCGGCGAGGGGATCGTGTAGAACTTCCACAGTTCCTTGCCGGTGTTCACGTCGTACGCCGCGACGAAGCCGCGTATGCCGTACTCGCCGCCACCGACGCCGATAATGACTTTGTCTTTGACGACGAGCGGCGCCATCGTCACCGAGTAGCCGAGCTTCGGATCGCCGACCGTCGTATTCCACACCGCGCGACCGGTCTTGGCGTCGATCGCGACGAGGTGCGCGTCGAGCGTGCCCATGAACAGCGTGTTGCCGTGGATCGCGACACCGCGATTGTTCGCGCCGCAACAGACGCGCTGGTCGGCCGAGTTGTTGTACCGGTAAACCCAGAACACGCGACCCGTTTTCGCGTCGAGNNAGCGGCGTGGACTCCCACGCACCGAGCACCTGGCCCTGGAGCACCCACTGATTCTCGAGGTTGCGCACGTTCTGCGGAGTGATCTGGCGCAGCGTGCTGTACCGGTTGCTGGCGTAGCCGCCGCCGTACGTGAGCCAGTTCTTGGGTTCCTTCGCGGCGCCGAGGACTCGTTCCGGCGTCACGTTCTGCGCCGCGATATTTCCGGCGAGTAGCACGAGGCCGGTCAGCGACGTCAGCGTCCTGAGTGCGCGGTTCATGTTCACAGCCCTTTCAGCGAAATCAGGTAGGCGACCAGGTCCGCGGTCTCGTCCGCGCTCAAGCGGTCCTTGTAGGAGGGCATCGTGGCCACGGTCTCGATCGCGTATTGCTTGAGATCCGCCTTCACGAACGAGCGTAACTGCTCGTGGTCGTCGATCAGCTGCACCGTGGACGTGTCCTCGTTCAAGCGTCGGCCGCGGAGGGTTTCGCCGCTCCTGGTCACGATGCGCACCGGACGATGGATCGGCTGCAATGACGCGGGCGGCTCGAGCATCGTTCGCTGCAGCGTGCCGAGTGTGCGCAGCGAACCGATGTCACTTAGGTCAGGTGCGGTCAACGGGCCACGACCGTTGACGCGATGGCACGTTGCGCATTGCGCCTTCCCATCGAATAGCGCTCGGCCGCGCTCCATGTTGCCGACCCGCACGGCGGCGGAGGTGGGGTCGAAACCAGCGCGAATGAACGCGACGATCGCGGTGAGCTGGGGCGGCTGGAAAGAAAATGCCGGCATGCCGACGCCGGGAATGCCGGTGGTGAGGGTACGAACGATGTCCTCGTCGTTCGATACCCGACGGAATTTACCGAACTTCAGATCGATGCCCTGTATGTTGTCGCCGTTGGCGCCATGGCAGATCTGGCATTGCACGCTGTAAAGCCGCTGACCGGCTTCGACGTCGGCCCGGGTGTAGTCGCTGTGATCGAGATTAGGTGCCTGGGCCCAGGCAGGCGCCGCCACCCATGCCGCGACTGCGGCAAGCACGAACTTAGCGCGGATCATCGACGCTCCCCCCAGAGCAAGACCCGCTAACGATACCTCTGAATCGCGATCAGTGCCGAAGTTTGGCGCCGAGCGTCAGTCGTCGTCTTTGATGGTGACTTCGAGTCGTTCCGTCGGTTCGGCGGCCTGGCTGTTGCCCGGCGCGAGGTTCACATAGAAGGTCTCGGGGCCCTCGACCTTGCGGTCGCCGATGATCGGCACGTGGATGCCGCGGTTCTGCTCGTTCGCCGCGAATTTCACGACCACTCGGCCGAGGTTCGCGTAGTCCTCGCCTGCCGTGGCGGTGCCGTCGGTCGTCCACCAGGTGATGCTCGAGGCCCGGCGCATGTCGCCGCTACGCACGATCAGTATGTCTGCGCTCGCAGCGCCTTCGGAGACCTCGATCTTGGAGAGCCCGAACGAAAACTCTTCCGGTCCGGGTGGCGGCGCTGCGGCGGGCGCGGATGCTTCGCGGGACGTCGCAGCGGGCGGTGACTTCGCCGGCACAGCGGCGGCAGCCGGCACCACCGGCTCCGCTGCAGGCGGTTCGGTCGAGAGGCTGCTCGGAGCTGCGGTGCCAACGACCTCGGTTTCTTTGACGACCTCCGTTTGCGTGGCGCCGCCGTCGAATTTTTTCACGGTCTCGTTCAAGCGACGCGAAAACAGATCTGCCAGCCCGGAAAAATTTACGCTGGCGCCGCGAAGCGTTTCGAAGTTCCAGTACACGGCGCCCGCTCCGGCGAGCAGCAGCAAAACGACCGCATAACGCACGAGCTTGCCGAGCGGGCCCACGCGTTCGCGCTCGCGCACGAGTCTCGCGTGGCGACGCACGTCGCCCGGATCCACCGCCCACTGCTCGTTTGCGTCGTCGCTCGGCGGGCGAAATGACGGTTCTTGCCTGCGCGGCGCGGGCGCGCCGGTCTTCGCCGGACCAAGGCTGCGGGGTTTGGTTGTTTTACGTGCGTCCATGGCTATTCGATGTAAACGCTCCATGCAGATCCTTGGCACTGGAGCGAGGTCGGACGATAAAGACGAATGATGTCCGCGTGCTGGGACGCGAGTCAAACGGTGGTGTCTTGGATGAGCGACAATCATGCCGCCGCGTCGCCGTCATTTTCGGCACGGCGCCGTCAGACTACCCGAATGGCATAATCGCCGCAGACCAGGTCGAGGTTCCTCGGCGGAGGTGATCCTTCATGAGTGCGCGGACATCTGCTGTCACCTGTGCGGTAGTCGTCGGAGCGGTGCTCATCGCGGCCCACGCTGGAGCGCAGCTCACGTCGTATCCCGCTACGAGGAAAATCGACCACATGGATGACTATCACGGCACTAAAGTCGCCGATCCGTATCGCTGGCTCGAGGACGAGACGTCGCCCGACACGGCGGCGTGGATCGAGGCGCAGAACGCGGTCACGTTCCCGTATCTCGAGAGGATCCCGTTCCGCAAGGCGCTGCTCGAGCGAGTCACGCAGCTCGTCGACTACGAACGTTATTCCGTGCCGTCGCGCAAGGGACCGTACTTCTTCTTCAGTAAGAACTCGGGGCTCCAGAACCAGAGCGTGCTGTTCCTACAGAAGGGTCTCGATGCACGGAGCGAAGTGCTCATCGATCCGAACGCGTGGTCGGCTGACGGCACCGTGCAGCTGGCCGCGTTCGAACCGTCGAAGGACGCGAAATACGCCGTCTACGGCACGTCTCAGAGCGGCTCCGACTGGCAGCAATACAAGGTGATGGAGCTCGCCGATAAGCGCACGCTGCCCGACACGATCGATTGGGTGAAGGTATCGGACATCGCGTGGCACGGCGACGGGTTCTACTACAGCCGCTATCCAGAGCCGCCGGCGGGGCACGAGAAGGCGTCGATCAACGAGAACCATCAGGTGTTCTTCCACAGGCTCGGTACGGTCCAGGCGGCGGACGCGCTCGTTTACGAAGACCGCGCCAATCCGCAGCGCTTCCACACGGTCAACACCACCGAGGACGAGCGCTTCGCCGTTCTCTACGTGTCGGACCGCGGCAAAGGCAAGGACGGCAATGCGCTTTATGTGCGTGACCTCGCGGGCGGGTCGCGCGATTTCACCCCGCTGATCAGCGAGATCACCAACGATTCGTACAACGTCGTCGACAACGTGGGCGACAAGCTGCTCGTCGCTACCAATCACGGAGCGCCTAACTGGCGCGTGGTGCTCATAGATCCGAAGAATCCCGCGGAAACGAATTGGCGCGTGGTGCTGGCCGAGCGCCCGGAGACGCTCGAGCGGGCGACCACGGCGGGCGGCAAGCTATTCGCGTCGTATTTGAAGGACGTGACGAGCCGAGTCTACGTGCATGCGCTCGACGGCAAGCTCGAGAACGAGATCGCGCTACCCGGGCCGGGTTCGGCGAGCGGATTCGCCGGACCCAAAGACGCGGCATTCGTGTTCTACACATTCAACTCGTTGAGCGAGCCCCCCACGATCTATCGCTACGACATCGCGACCAAGGTCAGCAGCGTGTTCCGCGCGCCCAAGGTGCCGGGCTACGACGCATCTTCTTTCGAGACCAAGCAAGTGTTCTATCCGAGCAAGGATGGCACCAAGATCCCGATGTTCCTCGTGTACCGCAAGGGCTTGAAGCTCGACGGCAACAACCCGACGCTGCTGTATGGCTACGGCGGCTTCAACGTGGTCCTAAGCCCCACGTTCAGCGCTGCGCGCATCGCACTCCTCGAGCAGGGGTTCGTGTACGCCTCGGCGAACTTGCGCGGCGGCGGCGAGTATGGCGAGAAGTGGCACCGTCAGGGCATGAAGCTCGCGAAGCAGAACGTGTTTGACGACTTCATTGCTGCAGGCGAGTGGCTGATCGCGAACAAGTACACGTCGTCGGCCAAGCTCGCGATCCAGGGCGGATCGAACGGCGGATTGCTCGTGGGCGCGGTCATGAATCAGCGGCCGGAGCTATTCCGCGTAGCGATTCCACAGGTGGGCGTAATGGACATGCTGCGCTTCCACAAATTCACGATCGGCTGGAACTGGGTGGCCGACTACGGATCGAGCGACGATCCCGAGGAATTCAAGGCCCTGTACGCTTACTCCCCGCTGCACAACATCAAGGCTGGCGTGAAGTATCCGGCGACGCTGATCACGACGGCAGACCACGATGACCGCGTGGTCCCCGCGCACTCGTTCAAATACGCCGCAACGCTGCAAGCGATGGCGAACCGCGACAGTCCCGTGCTCATCCGGATCGAGACGAAGTCCGGCCACGGTGCGAGCAACCTCACGAAGCAGCTCGAGACCACCGCCGACATTGACGCGTTCGTGATGCACAACTTGGGAGTTACGCCGCAACCGGTGGCGCGACACTGACGCCGGAGGGGCGCGGCAAGACAGTCGTCAGTGCACGGACGACGAAATCTGCGGTGTGCCGGCGAGGATGGCCTGCGCCTGGGCAGAGTCGTAGCGGAACGCGCGGTTGCAGAACTCGCACTTGAGCTCCACGTGCCCCTGTTCCGCGAGCAGGGTTTTCACTTCGTCGGCGCCGAGCATCTGCACGACGCCCGCGAGACGCTCGGGCGTGCAGCGGCAATCGTGCGATACGGGCCGTGCCGCGAACAGCCGGATCGCGTGGCCGACGAACAGCTTCGGTAGCAGCTCTTCGGCCGGCAAGTCTGTGAGCTCCACCGCCGACACCGTGGCCGCGCATGCGGCCGCGGCTTCGAAGTCGTCCGTGCTTTGGCGTTCGCCGTGGCCAGGCAGCACTTGCAACAGCAGGCCGGCGACGCGCTGCTCGTGGGTTTTCAGTATCAGGCGCGTCTCGAGCTGCTCGGATTGATTGAAGTACGCCTCGAGGCATTCGTCGAGCTTGCTGCTCGCGAGCGGCACGATGCCCTGGAAGAAGCCGTTCGGCTTGCCCGTGTCGAGATTCACGACCATGCGGCCCTCGCCGAGCAGCGGAACTTCTTGCGCAGCAGGTTTGAACGACGCCATGCCGCGCACGCGTTGCCCGTCCGTGCACTGGATCAGCAGCAGCTTCAGCGGCCCTTCGCTTTGCAGTTGTAGCGATACGCTTGGCGTGGACTTGAGCCCGCTCGCCAGCAGCACGGCGGCGACCACGCCTTCGCCGAGCAACGTGCGCACGGCCGGTGTGTAGTCGTGCGCGGCGACGACCTGTTCCCAGGTTTCTTCGAGGCGCACGAGCGTGCCGCGAATGCCCACGGTTTCGAGAATGAAGCCCTGGACTTCGTTCATGCGCCGAGCTGCTTGCGCAACGCTTCGTTGACTTGCTGCGGGTTGGCTTTGCCCTTCGACATTTTCATGACCTGGCCGACCAGGAAGCCGAGCACCTGCTGCTTGCCGGCGCGGAATTGCTCCACCTGCGCAGCGTTTGCCGCAATGACTTCGGCCACGAGCTTGTCGATGGCGCCTGTGTCCGAGATCTGCACGAGGCCGCGCTTCTCGATGACGGCATCGACACTGCCTTCCCCGTTCCACACGGCTTCGAAGACTTCCTTCGCGATTTTGCCCGAGATGGTGCCGGCCTCGATCTTGTCGAGCAGCGCGGCGAGCGTCGCGGCCGATACGCGGCTTGCGTCGATGTCTACATTGGTGCGATTCAGGGCGCCCGTGAGCTCGCCCATGACCCAGTTGGCTGCGATCTTTGGCGCGGCTTTCGTCGCTTTGACCACGGCTTCGAAGTAGTCGGCGAGTCGTTTGTCGACGGTGAGAACGTCGGCATCGTAGGCCGACAGGCTGTACGCGTTCGTGAAGCGCTCGCGCTTCGCGTCCGGCAGCTCCGGCAGCGTGGCGCGCACGCGCTCGATCAGCGCGTCGTCGACGGCGATCGGCAGGAGATCGGGATCCGGGAAGTAGCGATAGTCGTTCGCCTCTTCCTTGCTGCGCATCGGCCGCGTCTCTTCACGATCGGGATCGAAGAGCCGCGTTTCCTGCGTGACCTTGCCGCCGCCCTCGATCAGCTCGATCTGGCGGTCGCGCTCGATTTCAATGGCCTTCTCGACGAAGCGGAACGAGTTCAGATTCTTGAGCTCGGTGCGCGTGCCGAGCTTAGTGTCGCCTACGCGGCGCACGGAGACGTTCGCGTCGCAGCGGAACGAGCCTTCCTGTAGGTTGCCGTCGCAGATCTCGAGGTAGCGCACGAGCGCGTGGATCTTGCGCATGTACGCGCCCGCTTCCTGCGCGGAGCGCATATCGGGCGCCGATACGATCTCGAGCAACCCGGTGCCGGCGCGGTTTAAGTCGATGCCCGACATGCCGGCGAAATCCTCGTGCAGCGACTTGCCTGCGTCTTCCTCGAGGTGCGCGCGCACGATGTTCACGTGCCGCGTGCTGCCGTCCGGAAGCTGCACGTCCACGTGGCCGCCGTGCACGATCGGCAGCTCGTACTGGCTGATCTGATAGCCCTTCGGTAAGTCCGGGTAGAAGTAGTTTTTGCGCGCGAAGATCGAACGCTGCGCGATCTTGCAGTGCGTTGCGAGTCCGAACTTCACCGCCATTCTCACGGCGTCGCCGTTCAGCACGGGCAGCACGCCCGGGTAGCCCAGGTCGACGAGGCTCGCCTGCGTGTTCGGCGCTGCGCCGTATTTCGTGGACGCGCCGGAGAAGATCTTGCTCGCCGTGGCGAGCTGCGCGTGGATCTCGAGGCCGATCACTGTTTCCCAGGTCATCGAGGCACCGTTACGCGTAGTTCGCCGGCACGCGCTGGTGCCAGTCGGTCACGCGCTGGAAGTAGTGGCCCGTCTTCAGCAACTGCGCTTCGTGCAGGGGAGGCGCGACGAGCTGCAGCCCGACGGGCAGGCCGCGTACTACCCCGCACGGCAACGACATCGCCGGCAGGCCCGCCAGGTTCGCGCCGATCGTGTAGATGTCGTTCAAGTACATCTGGATCGGATCGCCGGTCTTCTGGCCGAGGCCAAACGCCGGCGCCGGCGTCGTGGGCCCCGCGACGAAGTCCACCTCGCGAAACGCACGCGTGAAATCGTCGCTCACGAGCTTGCGGACCTTCTGCGCCTGCAGGTAATACGCGTCGAAATAGCCGGCCGATAGCACGTACGCGCCCGTCAGGATTCGCCGTTTGACCTCGGGGCCAAATCCTTCGCCGCGATTACGCATGTAGAACGAGAGCAGGTCGTCGGCCTTTGCGGCCGAGCGATAGCCGAACCGTACGCCATCGAAACGCGACAGATTCGACGAAGCTTCCGCCGGCGCCACGACGTAGTACGCGGGAACGGAAAGATGAATGTGCGGAAGCTCGATCGGCTTCAGCGTGGCGCCGAGTTTCTCGAGCTCCTTCAACGCAACTCGCAGCGCCTTCGCGTTGTCCGCCTCGAGGCCCGCGTCGAAAAAGCTTTCAGGCACGCCGATCGTGACGCGCTCCCACGGCTCGTTCACGAGCTTGCTGTAATTTGGCACAGCGTCGTCGAGCGAAGTGGAATCGCGCTCGTCGAAACCGGCCATGGCTTCGAGCAGCAGCGCTGCATCTTCCGCCGTTTGCGTCAGCACGCCGGCCTGATCAAGGCTCGATGCGAACGCGATCATGCCGTAACGTGACACGCGGCCGTACGTCGGCTTGATGCCTGTGATGCCCGTGAGCGCCGCAGGCTGGCGGATCGATCCACCGGTGTCCGTGCCGGTGGCAGCGGGCGCGATGCGTGCCGCGACCGCGGCGGCCGAGCCGCCCGATGAGCCCCCCGGCACGAGCGCGTGATCCCACGGATTCTTCACGGGGCCGTAGAAACTCGTCTCGTTCGATGAGCCCATCGCGAACTCGTCCATGTTCGTCTTGCCGAGCATCACGACGCCGGCGTTCTGCAAACGCTCGACGATCGTGGCGTCGTAGGGCGCCACGAAGTTGTCGAGCATCTTCGACGCGCACGAGGTTTTTACCCCGGCGGTGCAGAAGATGTCCTTGTGCGCGATCGGCAGACCGGTGAGCGGAGTGGCATCACCGCGTCCGAGCCGCTTGTCGGCGGCGGCCGCTGCCGCGAGCGCTTGCTCGCTCGTGACGGTGATGAACGCGTTCAACGTCGCATCGTGCCGCGCGATGCGGTCCAGGAAGTGCTTCGTGAGCTCCGTTGCCGACACCCGCCGCGCGCGCAAGTCGGCGGAGAGTTGGGCCAATGTGCGTGTGTGCATGCGTGAGTCGCTGATCGAGGTGCAACGTTTCGGTCCGCGCCGCCTCGCGGCGCGACAACCCGGTCGCTGGTGCTATTCGATGACCTTCGGAACGAGATACAGGTCACGTTCCACCTGCGCCGCATTGCGCTGGTAGAGCTCGTGACGGTCGACGTCGGTGACGACGTCGGCTCGCAGCCGCTGTGGCCGATCGAGCGGATGCGCCATGGGCACCACGCCGGCGGTGTCGACCGCCTGAAGCTGGTCGACCATGGCGACGATGCTGGAAAGCTTGGCCGACGCGTCGGCAATTTCCGTGGCGCTGATGTCGAGGCGAGCTAGCCGGCAGAGGCGGCGAATGTCATCGGGTCCGAGCACGGGTTTTTCGGCGAAAAAATCGTAGTGATGGACTTCTCATTAGACTATACACGTCGCTTGTGGATTGTCCTACCCGTTGTTAAAGTCCCCTACCATTCTCTAAGCGGCCTTGGGCCTCGATGTTAAAGAGCTTTCTCGGATACTTCTCCAACGACCTATCCATCGATCTCGGCACTGCCAACACCCTGATTTACGTCCGGGGGCGGGGCATCGTGCTGAACGAACCGTCGGTGGTCGCGATCCGGGAAGAACCCGGTCGCGGCGGTAAGGTACTCGAAGCCGTCGGTCAGGAGGCGAAGAACATGCTCGGCCGAACGCCGGGGCATATCACCGCCATTCGCCCGCTGAAAGACGGCGTCATCGCCGACTTCAGCGTCACCGAGAAAATGCTCCAGTACTTCATCAAGAAGGCGCACGGCTCGCGTTACTTCCGCCCGAGCCCGCGCGTGCTCGTGTGTGTGCCGTACGGCTCCACGCAAGTGGAGCGGCGCGCGATTCGCGAATCGGCCGAAGGCGCCGGTGCGCGCAAGGTGTATCTCGTCGAGGAACCGATGGCTGCGGCGATCGGCGCCGGCATGCCCGTGCACGAAGCACGCGGCTCGATGGTGCTCGACATCGGCGGCGGCACGTCGGAGGTCGCGGTCATTTCTTTGAACGGCATCGTGTACGCGGCGAGCGTGCGCATCGGCGGCGACCGCTTCGACGAAGCCATCACGAACTACGTGCGCCGCAACTACGGCATTCTGATCGGCGAAGCCACAGCCGAACGCATCAAGCACGAGATCGGCTCCGCGTATCCGGGGCAGGACGTGCGCGAGATTTCGGTCAAAGGCCGCAATCTCTCGGAAGGCGTGCCGCGCAGCTTTACGCTGAACAGCAACGAGATTCTCGAAGCGTTGCAGGAACCGCTGCAGGGCATCGTCGGCGCGGTCAAGCTCGCACTCGAGCAAACTCCGCCCGAGCTCGGTGCAGACGTTGCCGAACGCGGCATCGTGCTCACGGGCGGCGGCGCATTGCTGACGGACATCGACAAGCTCCTCACGGAAGAAACGGGCTTGCCCGTGGTCATCGCGGACGATCCGCTCACGTGCGTCGCGCGCGGGGGCGGTCGAGTGCTCGAGCTCCTCGACGAGTACGGTCCTTCCGCGTTTTCCGTTGAGTGAGATCCTCTAGCGCACTAGCCGCGTAGGAGCGAACCGCATGAGTGTCCCAGGAAGAACCGCCGCTGGTCTTGGGCGCAGCGGGTTTTCCTTGGGCGTGCGATTCGTGCTGCTCGCCATCGTCTGCGTCGCGCTCATGATGCTCGATCAGCGTCAGCAGCATCTGCAGCGTGTGCGCCAAGCGCTCTCCGTCGTCGTCTATCCCGTGCGAGTGCTCGTCGATCTGCCGTTTCGTGCGTGGCAGTCGGCCAGTGTCAACCTCACGGAGCGTTCGGCGCTGATAGCGGAAAACGAGCAACTCAAACGTGAGCGGCTCGAAACAGAGTTCCGTCTGCAACACCTCGCAGCGCTCGAGACCGAGAACGAGCGCTTGCGGCAGTTGCTCGATTCGACCGAGCGTGTCGGTTTGCGCGCGCTCGTCGCCGAAATTCTATCGGTGGACTTGAACCCGTATCGCCAGCGATTTGACCTGAACCGCGGTGCCAGCGACGGCGTGTTCGTCGGGCAGGCACTGCTCGACGCGCAAGGCATCGTCGGCCAGATCGTGCGGGTGGACGCGTTCACGGCCGAGGCCGTGTTGATTACGGACGCCGATACCGCCGTGCCGGTCAGTGTGAATCGCAACGGCTTGCGCACGATTGCCGTCGGCACGGGTGACAGCGCGCGTCTGCGGCTGCCGTATCTCACGAACAGCGCCGATATCAAGACCGGCGATCTGCTCGTCTCGTCCGGCCTCGGCGGTGTGTTCCCGGCCGGCTATCCGGTGGGGCGAGTCGTGGCAGTGAATCTTCAGCCGGAACAGTCGTTCTCCGAAGTCATCGCGGAGCCCGCGTCTGCGCTCGATCGTGATCGCGAAGTGCTGCTCGTGTGGAACGACGAGAAAGTGCCCGGCGATTCCAAAGTCAAACCCGCCGCCGGGTCGGCGGTTGCGCCGACGGGCGTGAAAGTGGCGGAGGCGCGCTGATGGCCAGGAGTGGCGGCTGGGTGGTGCCCGCGATCAGCCTCATGCTGACGCTCGTGCTCGGCGTGCTGCCGCTGCCGGACGCCATNNGCGTTGCTCGGTCAGAACGCGCTCGCGTTGCTCACCGTCGTGTATCTGGCCGACAAGTTCCACCTGCGGTTCCGCGTGTTCCCGGTGTCGCAGCTCGCGATCACCGTGTTCGTGCTGCTGTTCCTCTACGAGTTCATCCTGTTCTGGATCGACGGCATTGTCGGCCGTAACGTGCCGTTCGCCGAACGCTGGGTGCCGCCGTTCACGGGGACGCTCGTGTGGGTCGCACTGGTATACGTGTTCAATCGTGGGCAGCGCCAAGCGCAGGCGAGGCTCTGAGCATGGCGAGGCCGTCCTTAGCGCTGAAGGATCACTGGCAAGAGCAGCGGCTGTTCCTGTCGCGCATCATTGCGGCCGGCGTCATTATCCTTCTGCTCACAGGGCTGCTCGTGATGCGGCTCGTGCAGCTGCAGATCGTCGACTATCAGCGCTTCAGCGAGCTCTCGCAGGGTAACCGCTACCGCATCGAGCCGCTGCCGCCGAACCGCGGCATCATTTACGACCGCAACGGCGTCGTGATTGCCGAGAATCAGCCGAGCTGGGAGCTCGTCGCGATCGGCGAGGAAATCGAAAACCTGCAGGAAACGCTGAAGGCGCTCGAGCAGCTGAAGCTGATCGATGTTTCGGAGCACAACACGCTGCGCGATCTGATTCACTCGCATCGCGGCTTCGAGCGCGTCAAGCTCAGCAACCTCACGGAAGAGCAGGCGGCCACGTTCGCCGTACGGCGGCATCGATTCCCCGGCATCGACATCCAGGAGGCGCTCGCTCGCTATTACCCGTTCGGTGAGGCCAGCGCGCACGCGATTGGCTACGTCGGCAGCATCAGCTTGGCCGATCTCGAGCGCATCGATCGCAGCGAGTACGCCGCATCATCGCAAATCGGCAAGGCTGGCGTCGAACGCGCGTACGAATCTACGTTGCACGGGCGTGTCGGCTACCGTCAGCAGGTTGTGAACGCGCAGGGTCGCGTGCTGTTCGACCCGACCGTGAAGGCACATGCAGAGAACGTCTCGAATCTCATCGGCGGTCTCGAGAGCAAACCGCCAGTGCCGGGCGACAACATCGTGCTGTCGCTCGACATGCGGCTGCAGCTCGCGGCACAGGAAGCGCTGAAAGACGCTCGCGGCGCCGCAGTCGCCATCGATCCGCGCAGCGGCGACGTGCTCGCGCTGGTCAGCACGCCGGCATTCGATCCGAATCGATTCGCTGCGGGCCTGAGCCGTGCCGATTACAACGCGTTGACGATCGATGCCGACAAGCCGCTCGTGAATCGGGCGCTGGCCGGCACCTATCCGCCGGGTTCTACCGTCAAGCCGTTCATCTCGCTCGTGGCCCTCGAACACGAGAGCATCGATCCGCATAAAACTCTGTACTGCCCCGGCGAGTACCATCTGCCGGGACAAACCCACAAATACCGCGAAGGTAAAGGTGGCATCCACGGGCCCATGGACATGCACGACGCCATCGTGCGTTCGTGCGATGTGTACTACTACCAGCTCTCGACGATGATCGGAATCGACGACATTGCGGCCGGTCTAAAGGCCTTCGGCTTCGGCGCCGTAGCGGGTCTCGACATTGAAGGTGAGAAGTCGGGAATTCTGCCGTCGCCGGAGTGGAAGCGAAAACGCTTCTCGCGTCGAGAAGACCAAGCGTGGTTTCTCGGCGAAACCGTGAACACCGGCGTCGGCCAGGGCTACATGCTAGTGACGCCTCTGCAGCTCGCGCATGCCGAAGCCACGATGGCCGCGCGCGGCGAAGGGCACCCGCCGCGTTTTCTGATTGGCGTCGAGGATGGCACCACGCGTGCGGTCAAATATCTCGATCCCACGTCGCTGACGCCGGTCGCCCACAACCCCGAGCACTGGGACTTCGTGCGCGACGCGATGGTCGGCGTCACGTCGGAGGCGCACGGAACGGCGCGCGAGGCGATGAAAGGTCTGACATATAAGGTGGCCGGCAAGACCGGCACGGCGCAGGTATTCACGGTTGGCCAGGAAGAAAAATACAAAGAAGGCGACGTGGACGAGCGGCTGCGAGATCACAGCTGGTTTACCGCGTATGCGCCGGCCGATGAGCCGCGCATTGCCGTCGCGGTCATCGTCGAGAACGGCGGCTTCGGCGCGAGTGCTGCCGCGCCCGTCGTGCGCAAGATCCTGGAAGCGTATTTCGCGGCGGAGGGCTATGTCGCTAGCGAACCTTGAATGGGGTCGCACGACGGGCGCCGGGCGCTGGCGGCCGCTCGGTGGGCTCGTCGTCGATGTGCCGCTGATCGTGCTGCTGTGCCTGACCGCGGGCGTAGGCGGCGTCGTGCTTTACAGCGCGCTTGGCGCCGACATGGGCTTGCTGATGCGACAGGGCATGCGTTTCGGATTGGGGCTTGCCGCGTTCTTCGTGTTGTCGCAGGTCCCGCCGCGCTATCTGCGCATCTTCACGCCCTGGGTGTTCTTTCTGGGGCTGGCGCTATTGCTCGTCGTCATGGTCGAGGGCGAGATCGGCAAAGGCGCGCAGCGCTGGCTCGATCTCGGCGTCGTGCGCTTTCAGCCGTCGGAGATATTGAAGCTTGCGGCGCCGATGATGGTCGCGTGGTTCATGCACGAGCGTCGGCTGCCGCCCACGTTCATGCAGACCGTGGCCATGGTGCTGATCGTCACGGTGCCGGCCTTTTTGATCGCCGAGCAGCCGGATCTCGGCACCGCGTTACTCGTCATTGCGTCGGGCGGTCTCACGATTCTGCTCGCCGGCATCAGCGTGTGGGTCATGGTCGCGGTCGCCATCGCGGGGCTCTGCGCGGCGCCCGTGCTGTGGCACTTCATGCATGACTACCAGCGCGCGCGCGTGTTCGTGTTCCTGAATCCAGAATCGGATCCGCTCGGCACGGGGTACAACACGATCCAGGCCAAGATCGCGATCGGTTCCGGCGGCTTGTTCGGCAAGGGCTGGCTGAACGGCACGCAAGCGCATCTCGAGTTTCTGCCTGAGCGTTCTACGGACTTCATTTTCGCGGTCATGGGCGAGGAGTTCGGGTTGCTCGGCTTACTGGTGCTCGTCGTACTGTATCTCGCGATCGTGGGCCGCGGGTTGTACATCGCGTTGCAGGCGCAGGACACGTTCACGCGCCTGTTGGCGGGTGCGTTGTCGCTGACATTCTTTTTCTACGTGTTCGTGAACGCCGGCATGGTTTCCGGGCTCATGCCTATGGTCGGCGTGCCGCTGCCGCTCGTGAGCGCGGGCGGCACCTCGATGGTGACCCTCATGGCCGGTTTCGGTATGCTCGCCTCGATCCACGGACACAGGAAGTTGATGGCGCCATGATGGCAGTGGGCTTCGGACGGCGGATCTTGGGCGTTGGCTGCGCGCTGTGGGCGTACGCCGCAGTCGCGCAGGAACCGGCGTCAGCACCCGCGTCCACGCCGGCGGCAACGTCCTCGCCAGCGACAACTCCGCCACCCGCAGCCACTCCCGCACCCGTGCCCAGCGCCGCAGCCATCGCGGCCTCGAAGGCCGCCTTCGTCGACAAGATGGTCAAGCAGCACGACTTCGATCGCGCCGAGCTCACGGCGCTGCTCAATGAAGCGCAGATCGTGCAAAGCGTCCTCGACGCGATGTCGAAGCCGGCCGAACGTGTCGTGCCGTGGTTTCAGTACCGCAAGATTTTCCTGACCGAAGAGCGCATCGCCGCCGGCGCGCAGTTCTGGGTCGATCACGCGAAGGACATCGAATCCGTCGCGCAGCGCTACGGCGTGGCGCCGGAAATGATCGTCGCCATCGTGGGTGTCGAAACCTATTTCGGTACGCGCATGGGCAAGTACCGCGTGCTCGATGCCCTCGCGACACTGGCGTTCGCGTTTCCGCCGCGTGCCACCTTTTTCTCTTCCGAGCTCGAGCAGTTCGTGTTGCTCGCGCGCGAGGAGCACCTCGACGCGACGGCGGCACTCGGCTCGTATGCCGGCGCCATGGGCGCAGGGCAGTTCATTCCGTCGAGCTTTCGCAAGTTTGCGGTTGACGCCGACGACGACGGCAAGCGCGATTTGTGGAACGACTGGGACGACGCGCTCGGCAGTGTCGCGAACTATTTCAAGGCGAGCGGCTGGCAAACCGGCCAGCCCGTCGTGGAACAGGCTTCGCGTAGCCCGAAGTTCAAAGGGGCTGAGCCGCGCAACAGCATGGACCTGAAAGACACCGTCGGCTCGTTGCGGCACGACGGCTATGTGTTCACCACCGATTTGCCGGCCGAGGCCCCGGCCGCGCTATTTGGGCTCGAAGCCGCCGGCGGTGGATCGGAATACTGGGTGGGCTTCAACAACTTCCACGTGATCACGCGCTACAACCGCAGCCCGAAGTACGCGCTCGCTGCCTACGAGCTCGGGCGAGCCATTCGTGCGCGCTACGAAGCCAGGACCGCAGTCGCGAACGAACCTGGGAGCGTGGAGCGGTGATCCACGCCACGCGTCGCCAGCTTCAAACGTGCGGTGCGATCGTGTTGATGACGTTGCTCGCCGCGTGTGCCGGAGGCGGCGGCGGGCGCCGCGACGAGTCCCCGACGGTAACGCGCTCGAGTACCGTGACCGCGCCAAGTGACGGTGAGACGCGCAGCGGGCGCGGCAATCCACCGTTCTACGACGTGCTGGGCAAGCGTTACCACGTGCTACCGACGAGCGCCGGCTATCGCGCGCGCGGCACCGCCTCGTGGTACGGGCCCGATTTCCACGGCCTGGCGACCTCGACCGGCGAGCAGTACGACATGTACGCGATGACGGCCGCGCACACCACGCTGCCGTTGCCCACGTGGGTCGAAGTCACGAACCTCGAGAACGGCAGGACCGTGATCGTGAAGGTCAACGACCGCGGCCCGTTCGTCGACAACCGGCTCATCGATCTGTCCTACGCCGCGGCCACGCAGCTCGATATGGTGCGTAACGGCACCGCGCGCGTCGAAGTGCGCGCCGTGGCGGCACCGTATAGCCAACCCATCATCGCGGCGGCGCCGCCTGTTATCGCTGCGCCGGCGCCCGCGGCCGCGGCGCCGACCAACGCCCCGCCGCCTGCTGCTATGTCGCGGCCCGTGATCGTGCCGGGCGCCCCGGGTGCGCCGGCGCCCATCGGTGCGTCCGTGCTCGGGTTGCCGTCCGTGGGCTCGACGTCGCCGCCGCGAGCAGCTTCGCGTTCGCGCATGTTCGTGCAGGCCGGAGCGTTCTCCGAGCGCGACAATGCCGTGCGGCTCGTCGCGCGCCTCAACGCCGACGGATTCGCGAATACGTTCATCGTCAGCGACGGTCGTGGCTCGCGCGCGTTGCACCGCGTGCGGCTCGGCCCGATCGGTGATTCCGCCGAATTCGATCGCGTGAAGTCGCAATTGCTCGCGGCCGGCGTGGCGAACCCGCAGCTCGTCGTGGATAGGTGAGGGCGCAATGAACCGCTGGCGTGATGCAGTCATTCTCTGTGTAGTTACAGCGTTCAGCACCGCCGCTTTCGCCGCTGATGGACCTGCGACGCTACCTCCGAAGGTAGACTTCAACACGTACCACCTCGTGGATTTCGCGACCGACACTGTGCTCGCGTCGAACGACGCGGATGAGCAGCTCCCGCCCGCGAGTTTGACGAAGCTGATGACAGCCTACGTCGTGTTCGGCGCGCTGAAGAGCGGCCGCATCAGGATCGACGACCAGGCGCCCGTGAGCGTGAAGGCGTGGCGCCAGAGCGGCACGCGTATGTTCATCGAGCCGAACTCGCGCGTGGCAGTCGATGATCTGGTGCACGGCATGCTGATTCAATCCGGCAACGACGCGAGCGTGGCGCTGGCCGAGTTCGTCGGTGGCTCGGTGGACGAATTCGTGTTGCAGATGAACGCGGCCGCGAAGCGGCTCGGCATGAACCACTCGCAGTGGCGGAATCCGCACGGCTTGCCGGCGAAAGACCACTACACCACAGCCCATGATCTCGCGATTCTGGCAAAAGCCATCATCTCGGAGTTTCCGGACTACTACCGGCTCTATTCGGAACGCGAGTTCAGCTACAACGGCATCACCCAGCAGAACCGCAATCAGCTCCTGTGGCGCGACCCGAGTGTCGACGGCATGAAGACGGGCCACACGAGCGCGGCCGGATACTGTCTCGTGAGCTCGGCCGAGCGCAATGGCATGCGCCTGATCGCCGTGGTGCTGGGTGCGCAGAGTCCGCGTCAGCGCAACGACGGCGCGAAGAAGCTCCTGGACTACGGCTTCGCGAACTACGAAACGCGCAAGGTGTACTCCGCCGGCCAACAGATCGAGGCCGCGCCCGTGATTGGCGGCGACGCCGAGTTTGCGGGTGTGGGAACCGCGGCCGACATTTTCGTGACGATTCCGCGCGGCGGTTTTTCACTGCTTCAGGCCAGCATGGACCGTCTTCAGGAGCTCGCCGCACCGCTCGTGCCGGGCGCGACCGTGGGCTCGGTCAATGTCTCTTTCAGCGGACACCCGCTCGCGAGCGCGCCGCTCGTGGTGCTGACGGGTGTGGCGGAGGGCGGGGTTTGGTCGCGCCTGAAGTCGGCGCTGAAGTGAGCGATTCAACCGAGTCGCTGCTGAAGTTCCCGACGGACATCCCGGTCAAGGTGTTCGGCCGCAACGATCAAAAGTTTCGCGCGGCGGCCGTGAAGATCGCCGAGGCCCACTATGGCGACGCGCACAAAGTCATCGAGCACTTGAGCAAGAAGGGCAACTACCTGAGCCTCACGATCACCGTGCACGCCAAGAGTCGCGCCCAAATCGACGCGCTATACAGCGATCTCGTCGCGAGCGACGAGGTCATCATGGTCATCTAGCACCGCCGTGCCCGCGCCGCTCGTTCGCGATTTGGGCTTTCGGCCGTTACCGGGCGTCTTCGAAGAGATGCAGGCGTTCACGGCCGCGCGCACGGCCGACACTCCTGACGAGGTATGGTTCGTCGAACACCCGCCCGTGTACACGCTCGGCATGCGCGCCGACCGTTCGCACCTGCTCGCTCCTGGCGATATTCCCGTGGTGCAAATCGATCGTGGCGGGCAGGTCACGTATCACGGCCCCGGCCAGCTCGTGGCGTATGTGCTGCTGGATTTGAAACGCCTTGGCTGGACCGCGCGCACGCTCGTGCAGACGCTCGAAAGTGCTGTCATCGACACCGTTGCGACCTACGGCATCGAAGCGGTCGCCCGTCGCGACGCGCCGGGTGTGTACGTGGCGAGCGGCAAGCACGCGGGCGCGAAGCTCGGAGCCGTGGGGTTGCGCGTGAAACGTCACTGCTCGTATCACGGCCTGGCCGTGAATGTTGCGATGGATCTTGCGCCGTTCGCAGGCATCAACCCGTGCGGCTACGCGGGGCTCGAAGTGACGCAGGTGCGGGATTTGAGCAGCGTCGATACTCTCGCGCGCTTTCGCGCGGACTTCACCCCGCATCTGCTGACGCGGGTTACGCCCGGGCGGTGAGGTAGTTTCCGTACGTGAACGCGAAGCTTACGACCATCCACGCGAGCCACACGAGCCGCGTGAGCTCCGGCATCCAGGCTTTGCGCATCAACCAGTAAGTCGCAGCCGGTATCGCGCCCACCGCGGCCGTCACTCCGAGCAAGAGCAGCGACTCGCTCGCGACCTCCGTGGCCGGAATCTGTTCGAGCGCTGCGCCGCGCAGCAGCGAGTTGCCGACGGCAAGCCCGACGCTCGCCGCGATCAACGCGGCCCACTGCGGCAGACCGAGCCATGGTTTCTGCGGTGCCACCACGGAGTCAGGCATTTCTTTCGAGGGGATGTAGATCGTATCGGCGTGAAGGAACTGGCTCTTCGTCGACACGGCCTTCAGCCACAGCAGCACGAGCAGAGCTGCGAGCACTAGCGCGGTGGCGACGTACGCGGCGCCGATCAGCTTCGTAGCGACTGCGAGCGCCACAGTGACGACGATCGTCGCCGCGTTTGCCGTGGCGCCGAGCGCCACGAGCCACGGCTCCTGGCGTTTCCAGATCCACGCGTTCAGGCCGAGCAGCAACAGCAGCTGCGGCACGGCGGCGTAGTGCGTCGTCGCGCTGCCGCGGGGCAGCGTTTCGTTCTCGAGCAACGTTGCGATCAGCAACGTGGCGAGCAGCCAGGAGACATAAACGCCATGATCGCGGGTCCAGGGATTGGGCGAGATCACGAGGTAGTGGCGCGCGGTGATGAAGGCGGCTGCCGCCAGCAGTACCGTAGCCAACAACACGAGGTAGGCGCTACCGAGCGAGGCGAAATCCAGGCCGCGACTCGCGAGAAAGCCTAAGAGCGCGCCGGTAGGCGTAGACATGATGCCGGCCAGGGCTACTGCTCGGCCGCAGACTTGTAGGCGTCGGGCTCGTCAGCTGCGAGGAACTGGTATTTGCGTTTCCAGCCGTCGGCCGATTCGTTCAACTTCTTGATCGTGGACTCGTGCTCTTTGATCGTGCTCATGAGGCGCGTGACGGTCTGGTCGCGCTCCTTCAGCATGGCCGCAAGCTCCGGGCTGGCGCTGCCGGAAGCCGCTGCTGCGGCGGTCTGGCGCGCAAGTGCCTCGCGCAGCTGCGCTATCTCACGCTGGAGCGTATCGATCTCGCTGCGATCCTTCTCGGTCAGCACCTTCAAACGCGCCGTTTCCGATTCGCTGCCGCGCAGCTTGCCGAGCTTGCGCTGCTGATCGTCCGCGTCTTCCTGCAGCTTACTGATGATCTGGCTCTTCGTCTCGAGCTCCGTGCGCAGTTGCTCGATCTGCTGGCTCGCGTCGTCGTCGCCCTTGTGATGGGCAAGTCGCGCCGTCTTCAGCTCGGCTTCGAGCGACTGGATGATCTCGGCCTGCGTGTTCAGGCGCGTCTCGAGATCGGTCGCGCGTGATTCGACTCGCGCGAGTTCTTCCTTCGTGTGTGTGGCGCCCTGGTACTTCTTGATTGTGTCTTCGGCTTCGGTGAGCTGTGCCTTCATCTTGTCGAGGCGTTGCAGCATCTTCTGCTGGTTCGCTTCGGCCGAGGCTTTGTAGGTGCGCAGACCGTCGAGACCGGCCTTCAGCGCCACGTTGGCCTTCATCTTTCCGCGCAGCGCTTCGAGTAGCTTCGCGATCAGGCCTTTGCGGCGCTTCACGAGCTTCTCGAAGTACAGTGCCCTGCCCAGCCGCCAATCGGCTTCGGCGTAACGTTCTTCCGCTTCCTCGAGCTGCTCCTGCAGCTTCGTCATGTGCTCGCGGCGTTCGTTGGCGAGCTCGCCTAAGTTCTCGGCGTTGTCCTTCTCTTCTTTCAGCTCCGCTTCGAGCCCTGCGATCTGCTCACGCGCGGCGGCCACTTCGTCCGCGAACCCATCCGCTTGGCGGAGGGCGTCGGCGTGGGCGGTCTGCAGTGTCGTGAACTGTTCTTTCGTGGTGGCCAGCTCGTTCGCGAACGTTTTGGCTTCGTTGCGAGCACCTGCATGCGCGGCTTCGAGGTCGAGAACCTGACCGCGNNTTCGCGGCCTGTAGTGTTTCACGCAGGCTCGAAATCTCCCGACCGTTGGCTACGACGGTAGCCTTGGCGTGCTCGAGGTCGCCGTTCAGCGTGTTGACGTACTGTTCGCGGTCGGCGAGCCGTTGACCAAGCTCGCGTATCTGATGAGCACGTTCCGCGAGCTCTTGCTCGCGCTGCACGACTTCAAGCTCGAGGCGCTGAATGGCCGCCGTCGTTTTACTGTGCTGTTGGCTGCGTTCCACCACGGCACGTTCGGCGCGCTCGAGCGCTTCTTCGGCCGTCGCGACGCGTTGCTCAGCCGCGGAGCGCGCGGCGCGAACTTCGTCGAGCGCGGCTTCGCTCGTGGCGATGCGTTGCTCGGCGGAAGAGCGAGCGGAGCGGGCGTTCTCGATCTCGACGCTGGCATTTGCCGCTGCCAGATCCGCCGCCTGCCGATCGTGATCGGCGCGGCTGCGTAACTGCATGAGCTCACGCGAGAGCGATGCAATCTGGTCCGTGTGTTCCGCGCTCTCTGCGCGGATCTGATGCTCGCGTTGGTGCGATTCGTTGCGCAGCTGCTCGACGGCCGCCGAAAGCTCGACGATCCGGTGCTCGCGCTCGCGCACGAGACTTTGCGCACGCTCGCCTGCTGCTTCAGCTTCGCGAACCGTGCGATCGCGCGCAGACAGGTCCTGCTCGGCGCGGTGCAGATCGGCTTGGGCCGCGGCGCGGGTGTTGTGTGCGTCGGACAGTGCGCGCTCGAGGCTCGTCACCTGGTGGCGCAGCGTTTCGATTTCGGCCAGCGTCTCGAGAGCGGGCTCCGGCGTGCCGCTCGCTTGCGTGCGCAAGTCGTGGAGTTCGAGCCTTAGTTCTGCCAGCCACTGGTCGCGTTGCTGCACCTGATGGCGCAGCTCGTCTGTGACTTCGTTTTGCTGGGCGGGTGCGTCAACCGGCTCCGCCACGGCGGTCTGCGGCGAGTGCTGGAGCTCCAAGATCTGAGCGTCGCGCCCCAGGAGTTCGCGCTGCAGGCCGGTGAGCCGGGTCTTGTACTCTTGCGTTTCAGCGTCGAAGGTCTCGGCGCGCTCGCGCCAGTAGTTGACCTCTTTCTTCGTGAGTTTCTCGGGGCCGGATTCGGCGATCTCGAGTTTTTTCTTCAGCTGCGCGACTTTCACGCGCTCCGCTTCGGCGATCTCTTCGAGATGGCCGGCCTGGCGTTCCCAATCTACGCGCTCGGATTCGACCTTTTCGAGACGATGCGTAAGGACATCGAGCTGCTCTTCGAGCTTCGTCTTCGGCGCACGTTTGCGCTTCAGCTGCTCGTCCAAGTCCAACGCGCGCGCTTCCGAGTCGCGCAGCGCGTCTTGTAGCAAGGCGAACGCTTGTTCGGCTAAGTCCCGGGGGTTAGCCATCAGTGGACCATATGAACGGAAGTGACCGTCAGGCTACGCCGCGAAGCTTGTATCGGCCCGGTATTCAGTCACGTTTTGACATATCGCGGCCGTGGCATACTGCCGCCTCGAAAACGAAATGGGACGCCTCTTTGCAAGCAAGTTCCGAGGCCGAACGGCTACTGGCAGGGGATAGCGCGGCTGCTACCGCGTTGAGCGCACGCTTGCTGAAGCCGCGGCGCGACAATCTCGTCGCACGGCCATGGGGCGGCGAGCGTCTACGCGACTTCAAACGGCTCGGTGCCGCGGGCGCACGCGGTGCGATCGGCGAATCGTTCGAGATCGCCGCGGACGATTCTGACGACGAAGCTCGCAAGTACCCGAGTGTCATCGATTTCGCTGACGGTTCCAGCGCAACCCTACCTTCCATGCTCTCGGTACATGCCGAGACGCTGCTCGGCGCCGACTTCGTCGGTCGATACGGGCGGCGTGTACCGTTGCTGCCAAAACTTCTCGACGTCGCGGAGCTTCTGTCCGTGCAGGCTCACCCGCCCGGCGGCACGGAGGTGTATGTGATCGTGGCGGCCGATCCGGGTGCGACGCTCCGGCTCGGATTCAGCAAAGACGTGGACGCAAAAAAACTTGCGGCGCAGTTCGCGGCGGGCCGGCGCGATCAGCAGCAGTTGCTCAATCTTTGCGATGGCACGGTGTCCGCGGATCAGCTGCAAGCCCTATTGAAACCCTGGCTCTCGAATCGCGGCGCTAAAATTACGGCGATCGAGCGAATCCTGAGGCCGCGTGTTGCATCGACGAAGTGGGCGACAGCCGCCGCGTGCCTGTCGACGCTTCGCACCGTGTATTGGCAGGCGCTCGATTGCCTGAACGCCGTGCCCGTGTCGGCCGGTGCCGTTGTGCACAACTCGAATCCGCCGCGCATCGTCGCCGCCAGCGGCAAGCCGGCATCGGCCGAGATTCACGCGCTCGGCAGCCCCGAAGGGCGTTCGCTGCTCGCGCTCGAGATTCGCCGGCCAGGCGTCACTTATCGCGCGTGGGACAACGTACGGTTTCCGTTGCGGCCCATCGACATCGACGCCACCCTCGGCGCCGTAAACCTTTCCGCCACACGGCCCGACGAATTCATCGTGCAACCGCGAACCGTGCGGGCTGGGGTGCAGCGCTCGGTCGACAGCGAATATTTTCGCATCGAGCACCTCGCTCCGACCGCGCTCGTGTCCGTCGACGTGCCAGCCACGCCACCGCACACACTGCACGCGCTTGCCGGCGCCGTTAGCGTGTACGCCACGGATGGTGCAATGGTGGGCCGGCTCGCGCGGGGCGAGTCTGCGCTCGTGCCCGTAGGCGTTGGCGCGTACCGCGTCGCGGCCGACGAGGAACCGGCGTTGGTGATCAAAGCAGAACTGCCGCCGTATGCAGATTGAGGCGCCCACCGCCGCGTTTCTGCGTATCGACTTGGACGCGCTGGCGCAGAACTACCGGCTGCTCCGCGAGCAAGCTGCCCCGGCCGAATGCGCCGCTGTCGTCAAGGCGGATGGCTACGGTCTCGGCACGGTGGGCATCGCGCGACGCTTACTGCGCGAGGGGTGCCGCAAGTTCTTCGTCGCGACGTTGGCCGAAGTAGCCGAGCTGCGCGCGCTGGCGCCCGACGTTTCGATCTACGTGCTCGAAGGCGCCGTGCTCGCGGCCGTCGACGAGCTCGTCGCGTTGCGTGCGACGCCCGTGCTTTCCTCGCTCGAGCAGATCGAGCGTTGGCGGGGCCGTGGCCGTGCGCTGCTGCACATCGACACGGGCATGACGCGGCTAGGTTTGAGTGCGGCCGACGTGCGCGTGCTCGCGAGCCGACGCGAGTTGCTCGAAGGCATCGAGCTCGAGTACGTGATTACGCACCTCGCGTGCGCCGACGAGACGGACCACCCGCAAAATCGCGCGCAGCTGAAACTGTTCAACGAGCTGCGGCGTTTGCTGCCGCCGGCGAAGACCTGCATCGGCAATTCCGCAGCCACGTTCATCGATGCGGCGCATCGCGGCGACCTGGTGCGGCCCGGCGTTGCGCTGTACGGCGGCAACCCGTTCGTGGGGCGGCCGAACCCGATGGCCGCGGTCGTTACGTTCCTCGCGCCCATCCTCCAGATCCGTGAGATCGATGACGCGGTGCCCGTAGGCTACGGCGCCACGTACGTGGCGAAGCCGCCGGCGCGACTTGCGATCGTGGGCGCCGGCTATGCCGACGGTTACCCACGCAGCCTCGGCAATCGCGCTGCGGCTGCGGTCAACGGCCAGCGTGTGCCGGTGGTCGGCCGCGTCTCGATGGACCTGATCTGCGTCGACATCTCGGCGCTGCCTCGTGACTCCGTGCGCGCAGGCGATTTCGTGGAGCTGATCGGCCCCACGGTAGGTCTCGACGAGATAGCCGAGACGGCCGGGACCATCAGCTACGAGATCCTGACGGGCTTGGGCCGGCGGCTCGTCCGCCGGTACGTGGAGCGCGAGAAAACTTGAAGCGAGGGCGGCCGGTTGCGGTAGAATGCCGGCCCGGAGCGCACCTCGAATACCAGAAGCGCTCCACCTGGCGGTCAGCCAAACAACGCGCCCGTAGCTCAGCTGGATAGAGCATCGGCCTACGAAGCCGGGGGTCGGGAGTTCGAATCTCTCCGGGCGCGCCAATATCATTCATAGTCATGAAGCTGACCAGCCAGACCTGATCAGCGACGTGCTTAACGCCGACGTTCTGTCCGGCGAAGACCGTACTGAAATTGATCTTCCAAAGCCGCCAACAGGTCGCGACGCGACACTCGCCGCCTACGCACGATAGAATCTTCTAGGACAAATGCGCGAGCCGCGCGCTGCCTTCTACGAGGAGACCCACAGTGGCCATCAGCCTGAAGGTCAACGGGGCGACCCATTCGGTCGATGCCGCGCCGGACACGCCGCTGCTCTACGTGCTGCGCAACGATCTCGAGCTCAACGGCGCCAAATACGGCTGCGGCATGACGCAATGCGGCGCCTGCACGGTGCTGGTCAACGGCGCGGCCAGACGCTCGTGCGTGACGCCGGTCGGCTCGATCGAGGGAAACGAGGTGACTACGC
>PMCP01000032.1:0-602 GCA_003155415.1 Gammaproteobacteria bacterium
GCGACGATGATTTCGCCGCAGAGCGTTCGGCCCGGAAGCAGCAGGTGTCCCGGCTTCTTGCGAAAGCAGGTGACCGTCAGCACGGCAGGCGCCGCACCTAGATTCTCACCCGTGTCGCCCATGAGACCACTGGGGATGTCGACCGCAACGATTGTCGACTTGCGCGCGGCCGCTGCGGCCAGTGTCTGCGCCGCCGCTCCCTCGAGCGCGCGACTGAGCCCTGCCCCGAAAAGCGCGTCGACGACGAGTTCCGCGCCGTCGAGTACCGCAGGCGTCAGTGGTTCGATCGGCCCGCGCCACTGCGCACTGTGATAAGCCGCCGCACCTTTGAGCTGTTCCCGGGCGCCCAGCATCGCCACCCGGACGGGCCAGCCCGCTTCGGCTAACCTTCGTGCCGCTACAAAACCATCTCCGCCATTGCTACCGGAGCCGCACAACACCACCACCGGACGGAGCGTCCAGCGATCGATGATCGCCTGCGCCACTGGCCGGCCGGCGTTCTCCATGAGATCGTTATCGCTGATGCCCGCCGCGATCGTCAGACGATCCGCTTCGCTCATCTGGCGTGCGGTCAGCAGAGCGGTCTTCGTGTTCACGGTCGC
>PMCP01000032.1:627-2667 GCA_003155415.1 Gammaproteobacteria bacterium
CTGGCATATTGGTCCAGAAGCCGTTGCACCAGAACGCGCCGCTCGTGAGGCTGGGTCTCTTTGAGCACTGCAACGTTGACGTACATCAGGCGGCCTTGCCAGCGATCGCTTCAACAGCAATACCCAGACCGCTCGCGACACCGGCGCCGTAGTCCGGATCGGCTTTGTAGAAATGCCCCAGCTGACGCACCTGAATGTCGCGCGGCACCAATGCCAACGCACTCACCAGATTGCCGATCAGCTGAGCTTTCTGATCGGCGCTCATCAGCCGGTACAGATCGCCCGCTTGGCTGAAGTCCTCGTTGCCCTCGTGATGATCGTAGCTGTCCGCATCGCCACTGATTTTCAGCGGCGGCTCCTTCAGAGTCAGATCTTCCATCGGCCCGTTGAAGCTATTGGGTTCGTAATTGACTCGGCCGCCATCATTTCCATCGAAGCGAGTCTGTCCATCGCGGTGGTAGGTATTGACCGGACAGTGCGGCTTGTTGACGGGGAGAGCCGCGTAGTTGATGCCGACGCGGTACCGGTGAGCATCAGGATAGGACAGGAGCCGCGCCTGTAGCATCTTGTCCGGTGACGCGCCCATGCCGGGGGGCATGTTGCCGGGCTCGAACGCTGCCTGCTCCACCTCGGCGAAGTAGTTCCCAGGGTTGCGGTTGAGTTCCATGACACCCACGTCGATGAGTGGGTAGTCCCTGTGCGGCCACACTTTCGTCAGATCGAACGGGTGGATGCGATAGGTCGCCGCTTCCGCCTCGGGCATGATCTGCACCTGCACCTGCCATTTCGGGAAGTCGCCGCGCTCGATGGCCGCGTGCAAGTCGCGACGGTGAAAGTCCAGATCCTTGCCGGCAATGACGGCCGCCGCGTCGTTGGTCAGCGTCTTGTTACCCTGCAGGGTCTTGAAGTGCCACTTGACCCAGAATCGCTCGCCAGATTCGTTCCAAAGACTGTATGTGTGGCTCGAGTAACCATTCATGTGGCGCAGCGTCGCCGGAATGCCGCGATCGGAAAACAACGTCGTGACCTGGTGGAGCGATTCGGGCGACAGACTCCAGAAGTCCCACTGCATCGTGTTGTCACGCAGTCCCGTGGCTGGGTCACGCTTCTGCGAATGAATGAAATCGGAAAACTTGAGTGGGTCGCGCACAAAGAACACGGGCGTGTTGTTGCCGACCAGATCCCAGTTGCCTTCCTCGCTGTAGAACTTCAAGGCGAAGCCGCGTGGATCACGCGCAGTGTCGGCTGAGCCCATTTCCCCGGCCACCGTAGAGAAACGCGCAAACATGTCGCAGCGGTTGCCCGCCTTGGCGAACAAACCGGCACGCGTATAGCGCGAAAGGCTTTTGGTTACGGTCAAGGTGCCGTACGCCCCTGCGCCCTTGGCATGCACGACGCGCTCCGGCACCCGCTCGCGATTGAAGTGAGCCATCTTCTCCATCAACCGGTAGTCCTGCATCAGCACCGGGCCACGCGGTCCTGCAGTCAGGGAATTCTGGTTATCGGCCACCGGAGTGCCGGCGGCGGTAGTCATCTTGGTGGTGTGAGTCATAGTCGCTCCTTAGACCTTGATTGCAAGACTGGTCGCGACACTGATGGGAGTCTGTGCGGTGGCGTACCTGTGAATGCGTGGATTGAGACGACGACGCTACGCGATAGCGGATCGCTTGCGCCCGCAGTTACCCGACAGCTCGCGATAGCACGTTTCGAGCTTTCGACAAAGGCGCCATCCTCTCGCCGCGCAGGTCGGGGGGCGGCTGCCCTGTGCAACGTCATGTTCGTTGACGTACAGACCACCCGCACGCGTGGGCCGATGCTCACTCACGAAGTGGAATCGTTCTGCTCCGAAGTCAGGAAGACATCGCAGATGGAGAAAGCCTTGGCTTATGCCGCTTCAGCCTCTCGTCTCGGATCCACGTTTGACACCTTTCTGTTCGCCCCAATCGGGGAGGACAGAAATGGACTCCGGCTCAGCGTGGTGTCAGCACTTGCGCGCCTGGGTCTCGACCCGTGGCGGGAAGCTGCCACGCTGGCCGGCCT
>PMCP01000032.1:2710-11667 GCA_003155415.1 Gammaproteobacteria bacterium
GTCGACGCCCGTAGTGTGTTTCAATCCCGGTTCGGCGCGACGATTCTCTTTTTCGCGTTCTACATGATCGTGTTGCTCGCGATCCAATTCACGACGCCGCGACGTGATTCGCCATCGCCGGGAGACGCCGCCCGCGCAACGCCTTCCCTGACCAGCGCCGCGCAGACGCCACCTGCAGCCTCCGACAAGTGACCATTGCTGCGCCTAGACTCCTGCGCAAACTCCGAGTCGTGTGCCAGTTTCCAGCGCCGTAGGAATCGCTTGCGCGGAACGCTCGTTTCTCAGCCGATTTGCATGCCATCGCCGCTGACGTCACAAAGCGCGTCATGGACAGGTGCGCTAACGAACAGATCTGCCGAACCCACGACGCGCACGCTGCAACTCCCAGCCACACGATCTTGCCGGCTGCGCGTCGTCGCGCCCCTTAAGGATCGATCCTCTCCAAGGAATCCACCCAATGCTTTTCGATACGTTTGTGTCCCGCTCACTGCGACTCACGAATCACATGGTGATGGCGCCGATGACACGCAGCCGGGCCACGCCCGAGCACACGCCGGATGCGCTGATGGCCACCTACTATGGCCAACGCGCCACGGCGGGGCTCATCATCACGGAGGGCACCTCGCCCAGTCCCAATGGCTTGGGCTACGCGCGCATTCCCGGGTTGTACAACGCGGCGCAGGTCACCGCCTGGAAGGTCGTGACGACCGCCGTCCACGCCAAAGGCGGCAAAATCTTCGTGCAGTTGATGCACTGCGGCCGCGTGGCCCATGTCGCCAACTTACCGGTCGGTGCCGAAGTGCTCGGCCCCAGCACGCTGGCGTGCCCGGGCGTGATGTACACCGACACACTTGGCATGCAACCCCACAGCCCACCGCGCGCGATGACCGAGGCCGATATCGCTCACGCCGTCGAGGAGCACGCGACCTCCGCGAAGCTCGCACTGGATTCGGGTTTCGACGGCGTGGAGTTGCACGGCGCCAACGGCTACCTGATCGAGCAATTTCTGAACCCGCTCGTCAACCTGCGCACCGACGGCCACGGCAGCAGCATCGAAGGCCGCAACCGCCTGGCGCTGGAGATCGCGCGTGCTACGGTCGCTGCCATCGGCTCGGATCGCGTCGGCATCCGGCTGTCGCCATACGGCGTGGCCGGTGGCACCGGCGAGTTTCCGGAATTGCAGGCGCAATACCTGGCGCTCGCCAAGTCGCTTTCGTCGCTCGGTTTGCTCTACGTTCACCTGGTGGATCACTCGGCGATGGGCGCGCCGCCGGTGCCGGCCGATTTCAAGCTGAAGCTGCGTGCAGGCTTCGACGGCCTGTTCATCCTCTCCGGGGGCTTCGACCATGCCAAAGCCGAGCAGGCGCTGCTCGAGAGACGCGCCGACTTGATCGCTTTCGGGCGCCCGTTCCTGGCCAACCCGGACCTCGTGGCGCGGATGCGCAAGGACTTGCCGCTCAATGCACCGGACCTTGCGACCTTCTACGTGCCCGGCGCGAAGGGCTACACCGACTATCCGTTGCTCGCGGCGTGAACGGGAGGGGGTGCGCCGGCGCACAGACCGCGGCGCATATGCTGTCCAGGATCGCGCTCCCCTCTTTACAGGTAGAAGATGATCATGAAAACAGATGCACAACTGAAACAAGACGTAATTGCTGAACTCACGTGGGAACCCTCTGTGAACGCCTCGCAGATCGGGGTCGAAGTGAAGAACGGAACAGTAACGTTGGCGGGTCACGTCGACAGCTACACGGAAAAATTGCACGCAGAGCGTGCCGCGCAGCGTGTATCGGGCGTCAAGGGTTTGGCGGTTGAAATAGACGTCAGCCTTCCGGGTAACGGCAAGCGCACTGATGCGGACATCGCGCGCTCCGCCCAGAATGTTCTGGAATGGACGACGGAGTTGCCGAAAGATTCCGTCAAGGTGAAGGTCGAGAAGGGCTGGATCACCTTGTCGGGCGAGCTTGAGTGGGACTATCAACGAAGGTCCGCAAAGCATGCGGTCCGTTCCCTGTTCGGCGTTGTCGGTGTCAGCGACGAGATCGGCATCAAGCCGAAGGCGTCCGTGAGCGCCGTGAAGTCGGAGATCGAAGCTGCATTGAAACGGCGAGCCCAGACCGATTCACAGCAGATCTCTGTGGATGTCCGGGGCGGCGACGTAACGCTGTCAGGGACCGTACACAGCTGGTCTGAACGTGAACTGGCGGAAGATTCTGCCTGGGCAACGCCCGGTGTGCGCAAAGTCGTCGACAACATAGCGATCGCGTACTGACGCCAAGGAGGGCCGACGTGGTCGGCCCTCCTTTCTTCCTGTTCGCCTACACTGTCTGCACCCATGCAGACGTGGCTTCCCCGGTTAAGCCAGCACCTCATGTGGAGCGCCGTCGCTCTACTCGTGTACGTGCTGAGCACGCGCATGCGCCGCGAGCGGCGTCCGCCGGCGGCGGCCATCGCCTGGGTTCTGGGACTCGCGCTGTTGCCGTATCTGGCGCTGCCGCTTTACCTGCTGTTCGGCCAGCGCAAGCTCAAGGTCGCACAGCAATCTCGACCGGCCGCCGTCAAGGCCGATGCGCATTGGGCCGCTGCGTTGCTCGGGAGTTTCGGCATCGAGCCTCCAAGTCCTGCGCAAGTTAGATTTCACGCTGACGGAGAGCGGTCCCGTGAATCCCTCTGGGAGTGCATCGAGCAGGCGCGCACGCAACTGGACGTGTGCACGTTTCTGATTGGCGATGACTCCTTCGGGAGTGACATTATCGAACGGCTCGAACGACAAGCGCGCCGCGGTGTGCGCGTACGGCTTCTCCTCGACGGATTCGGTGCGTGGTTGACGCCGCGGCGCTCACTGCGCGCGCTGAAAAAATCCGGCGCCGAGGTCGCGATCTTTCGCCCACTATTCCGGGGTCGCCGGATGGGGCCGCGCAACCTACGTAATCATCGCAAGATGGTCATCGCCGATGGCACGCGAATGTGGGCGGGCGGACGCAACCTAGCGGCCGAGTACTTCGTGGGACGTGACGGCAGGCCTCCGTGGATCGACCTGACTTTCGATGTCACGGGCAACGTTGCGGCGGTCGCCGCACAGCAGTTTGAGGCGGACTGGTCTGCGGCGCGCGGCACATCGGGCGGGCCGGTTCACGTCGGGGCCGAACCCGTAACGGGCGCGCTTGTGCAATTCCTGCCGAGCGGCCCGGACCAGGTGGAGGACACAGCGCAAGCCCTGCTCGTCGACGGCTGCTTCCGCGCCCGGCACCGACTGCTCGCCGTGACACCCTATTTTCTTCCCGATGACAACCTTCGCACGGCCATGCGCCTGGCGGTACGCCGCGGTGTGCGTATCACGCTCGTACTTCCGGAGATTTCGAACCACCGGCTCACCGATTTCGTTCGCAACCGAGCGCTGCGGGAGCTCACCGAAGCGGGCGCCGACATCCGATTGGTGGCCGGGATGGTGCACGCGAAGGCGGTGGTCATCGACGAGACCCTAGGCCTGTGCGGATCCATCAATCTCGACAGGCGCAGTCTATTGCTGAACTACGAGTGCGCGGTTCTGTTCTACGGCGCGGAACACATCGCATGGCTCGCACGCTGGATCGATGCGCTGGCATCGCAGGGCGCAGTCTTCAAGAGCAAACCACCCGGCCTCATGCGCGACTTGGTGGAGGGGCTGCTGCTCGCGATCGCGTTCGAGCTCTGACGCAATCTTGCAGATCTTGCGCGCTCAACCTCGAAGCGCGCTGTTCTCAACCGTCTTGCCGCTCTCGACTGCCGCAACCTCGGTCACGGGAATCCCAATCTCGATGTTCTGACGGCAAAGAGACTCCGTCACGCGAGTGATGAGCTCCGACTGGACGCGGCGCGCCGTGACAAAGTCGTCAACGACAAAAGACAGGTCGTAGAGAATGTTGGCGTCGGAAAACTCCCGCGCATACGCCTCCGGCGAGCTTCCACGCACGACGCCCACGCTGCCGGCGGCAGCTGCGAGCAGAGTGCTGATGACGCGTGCAGGCGGAACCCTGTGGTCGATCTTGAGGGCGATCGAACAAATGTGCTCATTCGCGCGGCGGTGGTTTGTCACGATAGCCCGTGCGATGACGCTGTTTGGAATCACCGCCATGTCATTCGAGGACGTGCGGATCCGGGTGGCGCGCCAGTTGACCTCCATGACCTGGCCCTCGATGCCATCCTTCACCGTGACCCAGTCACCCGCCCCAAAGGGGCGCTCGATGTTGATGGCAAGACCGGCAAAGACATCGGCCAGCGTATTCTGAAGAGCAAGACCCAGCACAATCGCGAAAACACCGGACGTGGCCAGCACCGCCGATATCGGCTGCTTGAGCACGGTGTCCACGATGCCGACGAACGCCACCACGTACACGAGTCCCGATCCGAGATCGGCGTAGATGCGGCGCGCGTGCGGCTGATTGTCGTCGGGGAATATCGTCCGACGCAGGATCAGATCGAGAAGGTTTTTGACGAGCCAGGCACCCAGAAGCCACCAGGCGATGCCGAAGAGTTCCAGCGGCAAGTGCCATCGACCCTCCGTACTCGCGAAGAAAAACTCCCCGAGGCGATTGCCTGGCCGCGGGAAGATCGCCGCGGTCAATAGAAAGGTGCCGCCCGCCCAGAGGAAAGATCGGTACGATCGAAACGCGGGCACCGCTCCGCAAATCCAAAGTCCCGCTGCCGCTACCAACAGTGCAAGTTCAACGGGCCCGAACATCGCGCCTCCGCGGCTGAACAGAGCGTCCCAGCAGATTGAGCAGACGGCTCACGTCCAGCCCGGAGGCTTCGATTTACGCTGCCCGCATCGCCTTGGCGCTCTCGAGCACCGAGCTCGCCTTGGCTATCTCTTCGGCGCTCCCGTGCACCATCAACACGTAGTTGTCCGCCTTCAGCGCCGTCTCATACTTCAGCACCTGGTCCTTCGGAACACCGATCTGAGTCAGTGCCACGCCCAACGCCGACAGACCGCCTACGACTACTGCGCCTTCGAGCGCAGATACCAAGGCCGCAACTACCGGCCCCGCCAACGCGACGAGCCCCAGCCCGGGCAGGAAAAATACGGCCGGCGTAAGCAACAAGCCCCAGATGCCGCCCCAGAAAGCACCCATGCCTCCCCAGGCTTTGATTCTGTCACCCGTTGAGTAGAAGCCGATCGGATGCTCCTCAGTGTGGTAGCCCTTGCCAACCAATGACAGTTTCTTCACGTCGAAACCCGATCGGCTCAACAGCCGGATGGCTTCTTCCGCTTGCACGTGCGTCTGGTAGACGAACAGGGATGAATTCGGTGTGTCCATGATCCGTTCCTTTGGGATTATTAGCTCGACCAACCTACGCCGCGGATCGCGGGCGGTCGGTACGCCAGCGAACGGAGAACGGCATGNNGAGATCTGGCGACCGGCCGGCGCTGGCACTTCGCCTTCGCTTGGGTGCTGATCCTCAATGGATTCGTTTACTTGGCCTTCAAGGCGCTGGCGCGCGAGTACACGGCCGCGGATCTTTCGCCGACATTCAAAGGAATCGGCACCGTCATGCCGCCCGACGAGGAGTATCAATCGCTTCTCGACGAGCAATTTGCCTCGTGGCGCCTTATCGTCGACGGTCTGGTTGAACGTCCGGCGTCTTACAGTCTTGCGCAGTTGCGGCAGCTGCCCGCTCGTACCCAAATCACTCGTCATGATTGCGTCGAAGGTTGGAGCGCCATCGGCGGCTGGACGGGTACTCCGCTTGGCCTACTACTCCAAGCTGCCGGTCTCACGGCGGATGCGCGGTACGTTGTCTTCCATTGCGCCGACACCTACGACGGCATTCCCAAGAAAGGCGGCGACGAGCGCGCAGGCCGCTATTACGAATCGATCGATCTTGTCGATGCCTTTCATCCTCAGACGATCTTGGCGTACGCAATGAACGGTGAGCCTCTGCCGGTACAACACGGCGCGCCTTTGCGCCTGCGCGTCGAGGTCACCGCCCGTCTCGACTTGATCGGCGGCGGGAAAGAAGGCTTCTGGGAAGACAGGGGCTATGAGTGGTACGCGGGCGTATAGCCCAACACTCAGAGCGTTCACGCGCCGGGCGGAGGAGGTCTCTTCGACCGCGGCCGGCTCTCACGCTCCGGCTGCACCTGCGGTGCCGTCTGCACATTCGAGTCCAGCTGTGGCGTCGCGCGCCGTACGCAGTCCGACGTTTGCGTTGTCTCTTGCGCGTCACACCAGATCGCCGCTATCGAACCTATCGGGATGAGCTTTTGCGTCATTGAAATTCCCTCTCCAAGAACATGGTGAATGGAACTCTGCTGCGCCCGGCGTCACGCCCTTTCGGGCGCGAGTCACGGCGTAACATCTCAGCCATCGCCGATGACCGTCGGTGCGACAGCGCACTGTCATGAGCGCGTTCTGAGAACACCGTATGAAGTCTTCACGAGTCACCGCGTGATCTGATATCGGCGGTCCATGACCTAGCGTACAGAATCCGCGCTCAACACTAGAAACGAAAAGGAGTTCATCATGTCGCAACCTACTTCGCCGGTGTCTTCTCGGCCAGCCAATCGGCCAGGCACGCTGCCAACCGCGAGACATATCCACGCCGTGCCTGTATCCGAGGCAGCCATCGCCAAGCGAGCCTTTGAGAAATTCATGGCTCGGGGCTGCGCTCACGGTTTTGACCAAGAGGATTGGACCGGTGCGGAACAGGAGTTGAACGCCGAGGCATCAAGAAGCGTCAGCTCGCACCAGAACGAAGCGCAGAGAACTGCAAACGTTCGATAGAGGAGAATGCCGGCCAAATATCAGCGCGATAGGATTGGATTGCGCGGCGCCGCTCACGAACGTGACGATCGGTACCAGCGTTCCTTCTTCAATGGTCCGCGTGTGGCGACCGCAGCCGATCGGTCTCCCTCTTGACCACGGCGTAGCACTCGCACGAAAGCGTCTCGAGCTTCGGCCGATCGAGCACGGTTATGTGGCCACGGTGGTATCGAATCACCCCGAGCCGTTGCAGTTTGCCCGCCGCGGTGGTCACGCCTTCGCGACGCACACCGAGCATGTTGGCGATAAGTTCTTGCGTCATGTTCAACTGATTCGACGGCAGACGATCGAGTGAAAGAAGCAGCCATCGGCACAATTGCTGATCGACAGAGTGGTAACGGTTGCAGACCGCGGTTTGCGACATCTGCGTGATCAGCTCCTGGGTGTAGCGCAGCAGCACCTGCATCAACCGGCCGTGGCGCACGAACTCGTCATTTAGCCATCGTTCGGCGAGTCGGTACGCGAAACCCGCGCTTTGCACGACCGCCTGATTGGGCGTGGTGTGACCCCCCATGAAGAGTGCTACGCCGATCGCGCCGTCGTTACCGACCACTGCGATCTCCGTCGAAGCGCTGTCCTTCAGGATGTACAACAGAGAGACGATCGAGTCCGTCGGGAAATAGATGTGATCCAACACGGCGCCCGACTCGTACAGAACCATGCCGAGGGGCATCTCGACGAGGCTCAAGTGATGGAATAGTCGTTCGCGCTCCCCGACAGGAAGTGCGTCGAGGAGGTTATTGTCGCGCGGATTGTGCTCGGGCATGGACGGCGCCTCGTCGAGAGGGAAGGCCCCCGGCGAGGACACTCTACACCTTGTGTTCGGTGAGACACACAGAATTGAAGCGCCCGCGTGTTCCGGCACAGCTCGGCCAGCACGTTTGGGGCGCGTTCAATTCGGCATCGAAAGGACGGCTCCTTCACGCGAGCGCTCAAACGTCAGCAAGCGCTCGATTTCCTTCTTGACCACCGAGTAACACTCGCACGCAGTCTCTTCCAGTAGCTTTCGATCCTGCACGATGATCTTTCTCCCGTCATAGCGGATCGATCCTTCTTCTTGCAGCTTGTTGGTAGCCGCGGCTACGCCATCGCGGTTCACGCCAAGCATGTTGCCGATCAGCTGCTTCGTCATGGTCACGCTGTCGCCGGGCAGTCGGTCCAGAGTCAGCAACAGCCAACGGCATAATTGCTGCTCGACCGTGTGGTGCCGATTACACGCTCCGGTCTGAATCATTTGCGCCATCAATGCCTGCGTGAAGCGCAGCGCGACCTGTTGCAGGCTGCTGCCTCGGCCGAACTCCTTGTTGAACGTATCTGCCGTCAGCCGATAGCCCTTGCCCCCGTTCTGCACCACTGCCCGACTCGACATGACTGCACCACCCATGAACACGGAGACGCCAACCATGCCGTCATTGCCGATGACGGCGATCTCCGCCGAATCACCGTTGTCCATGACGTACAAGAGCGAGACCATGGAGGTGGTCGGAAAATAGACATAGTCCAAGGGGACGTCCGCCTCATAGACCGACGACCCGAGCGGCATCGGAACGAACTCAAGATCGGGCAGCAGGCGCGCGAACGCGTCCGAACTCAAAGCCCGAAGTAGGTGATTTTGCTTCGGGTCATTGGCGGATGGCATGAGATCTCCCTTCAGCAGCTCAGTCAGACTCCCGCCGCATATGGCATTTGATCCGGCCGACGTCAGCGGTCGGCCGGACCCAACGGAATGAACCTCTGTGTCAGGGCTTCAGTTGTCCGCGAATCTCTCCATCCTTGTGCGCCGCGCTGTGGACGTTGACGTACAGATTGCCCGCCTTGAAGCTTTCAAACTGCGCGTCCGTAAGCTTGGCGTTCGCAGGAACCGTATAGGTATCGCCTGACTTCTCGAGCGGGAAGACCACTGCCCCACTCTTGCCGACAGCCCCCTCGTGGACATGCGCCGCAGTCCCGACAATGCCCTTGGTCGTCACGCTGCCGTGAACTGACTTGTCGGCGTCGACGGTGATCGTGCTGACGCCAGTGGCGTCACTCTTGACCGACGGCACTTCCTGGGCGCCCGCCAGCGCAACCGTGACGTCTGCTGCCGCGGCAATGCCGAACCCAGCGAACGCAAATCCCAGGGCTGCGCCAAGCGGCAACCAGAGCTGTCTCTTT
>PMCP01000032.1:11721-12385 GCA_003155415.1 Gammaproteobacteria bacterium
TTTCGCTGTGCGGCGGAGCGTTTTGCTGCCGTTGAGATTCGTCGCCGCAGCGCGGCCGACGCAGAGCTAGCCGGTGCGAGCGAGAGTGAGGCGGGCGGCGCTCATGACCTTTCGGGCAATGCGCGGCCTACGCGGTGGCGCTCCCAGCGAGAACTTCGGTAGCGACGCCGCGGTAGCCGGTGCTGCGGCAGAACCTGTCGAACTTGGGCTGGCCGCTGATTCTGAACTGCTGCTGCGAACCGTCCGCGCGCATGCCATGGACGACGAAATCCAAGAACGACTCGCGCGCCGCGACTTTCTCCTGCAGTGCCTGGCATTCAGCCGAGTCCCAGGCCGAGGCCCCTGCGCCGCTGGGGTGGCCCAGTATCTCCAGCACCGGGCAGTACCCGCTCGTGACTTCGCCCGCTTCGTTCTGCTCCCAGTGCCAGTCGGCAGCCAATTCGGTGAGGCTGCGGTAACGATCTTCGCTTTCCTGCAGCGCTGCCGTGCGTTCCTGCACGGTCTGTTCCAGTGCCTGGTTTTCGGCTTCCAGCATCCTGTAGAGCAGTTGAACTTCGAGCATGTGGCGGATGCGAATCTTGACTTCCAATAGGTCGAAGGGCTTGTCGATGAAGTCCCGGGCGCCGGCCTGCAGCGCCCGCAGCTTGTGCCCGGGCTGCGCGGT
>PMCP01000053.1:0-8105 GCA_003155415.1 Gammaproteobacteria bacterium
CATGGACGAACGAGTACGCCGTCATTTCCAAGAGAGCATCGCGACCAAACAGGCCGCGATCGAGCTGGCGCCCACAATTACGGCTGCAGCCGCGCTCATGACGCGTTGCTTGCTCGAAGACGGCAAGATCCTGTCGTGCGGTAATGGCGGGTCCGCCGCCGACGCTCAGCACTTCTCGAGCGAGCTTCTAAACCGATTCGAGCTGGAACGGCCCGGGTTGCCGGCCTTGGCGCTGACGACGGACAGTTCCACGATCACTTCGATTGCAAACGACTACGCGTTCGTCGAGGTATTCGCCAAGCAGGTACGCGCGCTCGGTCAGCCCGCCGACGTGTTGCTCGCGATCTCCACGTCGGGCAACTCGGAAAACGTCGTGCGCGCGATTCACGCGGCGCACGAGCGTGGTGCGAAGGTGGTGGCGCTCACGGGGAGGGACGGCGGCGCAATGGCAGGCGCACTCGCGGGCAGCGACATCGAGATCCGCGTGCCCGCCGAGCGCACATGCCGGATTCAGGAGGTACATCTCCTGATCATTCACTGCCTCTGCGATCTCATCGACGCCGAGCTGCTCGAGCCGCACTGAGCGGCTCACGCTTCACTTCACGACCTTGAGCTTTGGGCGCGGCTTGTCGCCGCCACTTGGCGCGGGGGGCGGTGGCGCCTGCGGCGGACCGCCGTCGGGCGCCGGTGTCACCGGCGGCGTGGCATCCTCGTCGCTGAACAGCATGCCCTGCCCCGTTTCACGCGCATAGATGCCAACGACGGCCGCGACCGGCACCGCAAGTTGCTGAGCCACGCCGTTGAACCGAGCCTCGAACGCCACGACGTCGTTGCCGAGCGAGAGCGCGCGTGTCGCCGAGGGGCTCACGTTCAGCACGATCTTGCCGTCCTGCACATGACCCGGCGGCACGCGCAGACCCTCACGGCCTGCATCGACGACGATGTGTGGCGTGAAACCGTTGTCGACCATCCATTCGTGCATGGCACGCAATAGGTACGGCCGCTGCTTCGTCGGAGACGTGGCTACTGGCGCAGCTCCCGCTCGAAGTCGGTCAGGCTCTGCTGGAACGACGGACGCGCGAAGACTTCGTCCATATAGCGCTGAATCGGGCGCGCCTGAGCGGGTAGCTTGATGCCGAACAGCGGGAGGCGCCAAAGGATCGGCGCGATAGTGCAATCGACGAGTGAGAACTCGTCGCTCAAAAAGTACTTCTTGGCCGCGAAAATCTCGACGCTCGACAGGATGCTCTCTTCCAGCGCCTTGACCGCGCGACCGGTGGGCTTGCGATCGAGCGCGGCACCCACCTCGTCGGCCAACGAATACCAGTCGCGCTCTATGCGGTACAACGCGAGCCGAAACTGCGCACGGGTGACCGGGTCGACAGGCATCAGCGGCGGATGCGGAAACCGTTCGTCGAGGTATTCCATGATCACGCGCGAGTCGTACAGCACGAGATCGCGATCGACGAGCGTCGGCACGCTGTTGTAGGGGTTCAGGTCGAGAAGATCCTCCGGCAGGTTGCCGTCGTCGACGTCGACGATGTCGATCGTGATGCTTTTCTCGGCTAGGACGATCCGCGTGCGATGGCTCCACGGGTCGGCCGGTTTAGAGAAGAGCGTCATCACCGAACGACGGTTGGCAATCACCGTCATATGACGGATCTCCTTAACTTCGCGGAGAGGCTGGGATTGGCAGGACTAATGGACGTCCTTCCAGATTTCCCTCTTCAGCATATAGGCAATCAGCAAGAACACCAGCAGAAACCCAATGACGCGAATGCCCAACTGCTGCCGCTGCATCTTGATGGGTTCGCCGATGTAGTCGAGAAAGTTGACGATGTCGCGCACGACGTTGTCGTATTCCTCGGCGCTCAGGTCACCCGACCGGACCGACTCGAACCCCTCGAACACCTGCGCACCACCGTGCTCGGCATCGGTCGTGAACTTGGCGTGCTGCACGCCCTGAAGCTTCCACAGCACATGCGGCATCGCCGTGCCCGGTAGCACGATGTTGTCCACGCCAGTGGGCCGATTCGGCGCGGCGTAGAAGCTGTGTAGGAACGTATAGATGTAGTCGGCCCCGCGTGCGCGCGCCATCAGCGACAGATCGGGCGGCGGGCGACCAAACCACCGTGTCGCGTCCGCCGGGCGCATAGCGTTCGCCATCGTGTCGAACGGTCTTTCACCCGTGAACATCAGGTTCTCGACCAGCTGCTTCTCCGTGATCTGCAGATCCTGCGCCATCCGGTTGTAGCGGACGTACTTGGCCGAGTGGCAACCGAGGCAATAGTTCACGAAGTACTTCGCGCCGCGCTGCAACGAGCCCACGTTGGCGATGTTGTTGTTCGCAGGTTCGAGCTTCGCCCCTTCCTGTGCGAATGCTGCGCCGGCAAGACCCAGGCTCAGAACGAACGCGATAACGGCGATTCTCACGGCGTGACCCTCGTCGGAACCGGTTTGGTCTTTTCGTGGCGCGAGTAGAACGGCATCAACACGAAGAACGCGAAATACAGAATCGTGAAGATTCGGCAGAACAAATAGACCATCTCAGTCGGTTTTTGCAGGCCACAGTAGCCGAGCCCGATGAAGCTCACTGCAAAGACCATCAATGCGACCTTGTAAACAGTGCCGCGATAGCGAATCGACTTGACGCGGCAGCGATCGAGCCACGGCAGGAAGAACGGCAGCAGCACCGCGGTACCCATGAGCACGACGCCGGCCAGCTTGTTCGGCACTGCACGCAACATCGCGTAGAACGGCGTGAAATACCACACCGGCGCAATCTCCGGCGGCGTCTGCAGCTGATTGGCCGGCTCGAAGTTCGCGTGCTCGAGGAAGTAGCCGCCCATGTCGGGCGCGAAGAACACGACCGCCGCGAACGCGATCAGGAACACGATGATGATCACGAGATCCTTGCTCGTGTGGTACGGGTGGAAGGCCACGCCGTCGATCGGCTTGCCGTCCGGACCCTTGTGTTCCTTGATCTCGATGCCGTCGGGGTTGTTCGACCCCACTTCGTGCAGCGCCATGATGTGCACCACGACGAGCATCACGAGCATCAGCGGCACGGCGATCACGTGGAACGCGAAGAACCGGTTCAACGTGATGTCCGAAATGAAGAAGTCGCCGCGGATCCACTCGGAGAGACCGTTGCCGACGACGGGAATCGAGCCGAACAGGGAAACGATGACCTGCGCGCCCCAGTACGACATGTTGCCCCACGGCAGCAGGTATCCGAAGAACCCTTCCGCCATGAGACAGAGGTAAATGAACATGCCAATGATCCACACGAGCTCGCGCGGCTTCTTGTAGGAGCCGTACAGCAGGCCGCGGAACATGTGCAGGTACACGACGATAAAAAACGCCGATGCGCCGGTCGAATGCAGGTAGCGGATCAGCCACCCCCAATTGACGTCGCGCATGATGTACTCGACGGACGCGAACGCATCCGCGGCCGCCGGCTTGTAGTTCATCGTGAGGAAGATGCCGGTGACGAGCTGGAGCACCAGCACGAACGTGGCAAGGATGCCGAACCCGTACCAGACGTTGAAGTTCTTCGACGCGTAGTACTCGGTGGCGTGCTCCTTGATGAGCTTGGTCATCGGGAACCGATCGTCGATCCACGCGCCAAGTGCGCGGAGGCCAGACCCCAGCCGATCTAAAACGTCAGCCTCGCTGCTCGCCATTTATGAATTCCCCGTGTCGGAACCGATCAAGAGCGTGTTGTCGTTGACGAACCGGTACGCGGGCACCGGCAGATTCAACGGTGCAGGAACGCCCTGGAACACACGCCCCGCGAGATCGAATCGGGAGCCATGGCAGGGGCAGAAGAAACCGCCCGGCCAGTTCGGACCGAGATCCGCCGGAGCCACTTCGAAACGCGGTAGCGGGGCGCAGCCGAGATGGGTGCAGACCCCCTCGAGCACGAGAAACTCAGGGCGCAGACTGCGATGCTCGTTGGTCGCGTAGCTCGGCTGAGCCGACTCCTTCGAAGTCGGGTCGCGCAGCAACGCCTCGTCTTTGCCGAGCGAGGCCAGCATTTCTTCCGTGCGATGCACGATGTAGATCGGCCGACCACGCCATTCGACCTTCGCGAGGGCGCCGCGCTCGAGCTTACTGATGTCGAACTGGACGGGACCGCCCAGCGCCTGAGCACGAGCGCTCGGGTTGAACGACGACACGAAGGGAACGGCAGTACCGACGACGCCTGCGCCGCCGGTGACCAAAGTGGCGACGGTCAAGAAGTGTCGCCGAGTGAAACCGGTGCTCTCAGCCACGGAGCACCCCTTGACCAACGGGGCCAAGCATCAGGAAGCCTCCCTCAAACAACTGTGGTATCCGATCCAAGTGGGCGTCGCACGTCGTCCGCTGTGCGTCGCGTGGTGGTACTTTTTCGAAGCGGCTCATTATACACAGCGCTGAAACGGCTTGACCACCGAACACGCGGTTCGAGCTGTTAGACTGCCGCCATGTCTCCGCTCTGGAAGGTGGCCGCCTTCGTCGCGCAATCGGTCGCGGTCGGGTTGGCAATCGCTTTCGTCGTCGTGCTGGTGAGGCCCGAGCTCGTGAATCGCGGCGGAGCCGCCGCAACCCCCGCGAAATCGAGCTATGCGCAAGCCGTCGCCGCAAGCGCGCCCGCCGTCGCCAATATCTATACCGAGAAGGTCCTCGGCACCACACGCAGCCTGCCGGGCGTGACGCTTCGCGGCCGGGAGCTCGGCTCCGGCGTCGTGATCGACCCACGCGGCTACATCGTGACGAACTGGCACGTGATTCGTGACGCCGACGAAGTCCGCGTGCAGCTCGCCGACGGCCGGGTCGCCATACCCAAGTTGGTCGGCGCGGATCCGGAGACCGAGCTCGCCCTCTTGAAGATCGACCTGCCGAACCTGCCCGGCATCGGGCTCGGACGCTCGGACAACCTCGAGGTTGGCGAGGTCGTGCTGGCGATCGGCAACTCGCTGGGCTTGAGCCAAACCGTCACGATGGGGATCGTGAGCGCCAAGGGCCGCGGCCAGCTGGGCGTCACCATTTTCGAGGATTTCATCCAGACCGACGCCGCTATCAACGCCGGCAACTCCGGCGGCGCGCTCGTCAACGCGAAAGGCGAGCTCGTCGGCATCAACACGGCCGTGCTCAGCACCGCGCCAGACCAGCCGACGCCGGAAGGCCTCGGATTTGCGATTCCAGTCAATCTGGTGCGCGGAGTCATGGAACAGCTCGTGGCGCACGGTCGAGTGATCCGTGGATATTTGGGCGTCGATACGGTCGACCTGCCGGCGAGCCAGGCGCGAGGGCTCGGTATCGACGGCAGCGCGGTGCAGGTCACCAATGTCACTGGACCGGCCGCGGCAGCGGGACTGAAGCCCGGCGACGTGCTGACGCACATCAACGACCAACGCATGCTCACGCAGCAGCAGGCAATGAATCTGGTCGCGAGCTCGCAGCCCGGCCAGCGAATCAAGATTCGCGCCGCTCACCCGGACGGCAAAGCCTTCACGGCCGAGGCCGTGCTTGAAGAACGGCCGCCGAGCGGCGGGGGCTAGCGCCTGACCGCCAGGGATGGCGGAAATGCAGCCATTGCAGGAGCAAATTGCTGCTAACGAGCGACACGGCGAATGTCTGCGCCGAGGCTGCCGAGCTTGGCTTCGATACGCTCGTAGCCGCGATCGACGTGGTAGATACGGTCGACCAGCGTCGTGCCCTCGGCCGCAAGCCCCGCCAGCACCAGCGACGCCGACGCGCGTAAATCGGTGGCCATGACGGGTGCGCCAATCAAACGCGGCACGCCGCGTGCGATCACGGTGTTGCCCTGGATCGACATGTTCGCACCGAGCCGTTGCATCTCGAACACGTGCTGAAAGCGATTCTCGAAAATCGTCTCGGTGATCGTCGCCGTCCCTTCTGCCACGGCATTCAAAGCGCAGAACTGCGCCTGCATATCCGTCGGAAACGCGGGATATGGCGCCGTCTTGATGTCCACGGCGAGGGGGCGCCGGCCCTGCATGTCGAGCTCGATCCAGTCGGCGCCGGTGGAGATCGCAGCGCCCGCCTGCGTGAGCTTCTGCAACACGGCGTCGAGGTGTTCGGGCCTGGCACGCGTGAGCTTGACCTGCCCGCCGGTGATCGCGGCGGCGACGAGATACGTGCCGGTCTCGATGCGGTCCGGCATGACGGCGTAGCGCGTGCCCGTGAGCCGCTCGACACCTTNNGCAGCGCACACGGCCGCCATCATGAGGTTCTCGGTGCCCGTGACGGTGACGGTGTCGAGCACGAGCCGCGCGCCGTGCAGGCGCTGTGCGCGGGCACGGATGTAGCCATTGTCGATCGTGATCGTCGCGCCCATGGCGCGCAGCCCCTCGACGTGCAGGTTCACGGGGCGAGCCCCGATCGCACACCCGCCCGGCAGCGACACGTCGGCGTGGCCGAACCGGCCGAGCAACGGGCCGAGCACGAGGATCGACGCACGCATCGTCTTCACGAGCTCGTACGGCGCAATGAANNGTCAACGAGACGGGGCCGTCGGCGAGCAACGTGGCGGCGAGAATGGGTAGCGCGGCGTTCTTGGCGCCGGAAACCGGGAGCTCGCCGCGCAGCGGCCGACCGCCGACGATGGCGAGCTTATCCATGCCCGCTCCTTGCGACGCGCCCCGCGTTCGTCATTGCGCGCGCGCCTGCCACTCTTCGGGGGTAAACGTCTCCAATGCAAGCGCGTGGATCTCGCGACCGACGCGCGAACCCAACGTCGCATACACCATCTGGTGGCGCTGCAAGCTGCGTTTACCGACAAAAGCCGCGCAAACGACCGTGGCTTCGTAGTGCCCTTGGCCGTCGGTATGGACGTCGGCTTTGGAATTGCCGAGGTTCTGCTCGATCAAGGCGCGAATCTCAGTGGGATCCATGGGTGCAATGCATGAGCTCGAGGGAGTCGTAGTCTAGCGTATGCACGCGACGCGCGGCCGTTCACGGCGCGCTCGGGCCGATCGCGTACAATCCAGGGAAACGCGGCGGCGCCGCTCTCTGGAACGAGTTTGCGAAATACGTTCGTCATGGTCGTGCTGGCGGCGCTCGCGGTCGCGACCTGGCTCTACGGCCGTGTGCCGACCACTGTCGAACGCAGGTTACCCGTCGAAGGCGCGCAACCGCTGGGCTACTACCTGCGCGGGGCGCGTATGCTTGGCACGGATGAGCAGGGTCGAATCGCTTATCGGATCCTGGCCGACAATCTCGAAGAGATGCCGGAGCAGCAGCGCCTAAAGCTCGACGGCGTGCGCATCGAATACCTACCGCCGGATTCTGATAGTTGGCTCATCTCGGCGACCGCTGGCACCGCCCCGAAGGACGGGTCCGAGCTCGAGCTGGTCGGCAACGTCAGCCTACGCAGCGAACCGCGGGCCGGCGGTAAGCCGGTGATCATCGCGGCCGAGGCATTGCGATTCTTCCCGAATACCTCAAGCGCCGAGTCGGACACACCGGTCAGCATCAAGGTCGGCGACTGGTACGTCGAGGCGGGCCGGTTTCGAACGCTCTTGAAGGGCAATGTCGTGGAGCTAGAATCGAAAGTACATGGGAAGTTTGTTCGCTAAGACTCTTTTTTACGCGCTGCTCGCGACCGGTGTGTTCGCGCCGCTGGCGGCACAGAACGCAGCGCGGTCGGACGACCTCGTGCTCGATTTCGAATCCGGGACGTTCAACCGGCAAACGAATCTATTTGAAGCACGTCGCCCTCGCGTCGTGCAAGGCAACATGCACATCGAAGCCGACGAATCGTCCGGCGTCGACGTCGAGCAAAGCTCCGAATGGCGGTTCAAAGGCCACGTAAAAATCACCGTCAACACCGCCGTGCTCGAAGCGGATTCCGCGGTGTTCATGTTCGATGGCAAGCAGCTCACGCACGCCGAGCTCCAAGGCAGCCCCGCATCGTTCACGGATCTCGAGCCGACGCAGCAGAAACCCGTGTGGGGCGGCGCGCGCAAACTCACCTACGATCACGTCGCGCGCACGCTGCGGCTGTCGGACAACGCGTTGGTCAAGAAAGACCAGATCGAGATCCAGGGCTGCGATCTGATCTACGACTTCAAAGCGGAGCGCGTTAGTTCAGGCTC
>PMCP01000053.1:8148-28210 GCA_003155415.1 Gammaproteobacteria bacterium
GGCCTCATCCGCTGCGATCACGGCACGATCCGGCTCGCCGGCCGCGACATTACGAAAATGCCCGTGCATCGGCGCGCGAGGCTTGGGCTCGGCTATTTGCCGCAAGAAGCCTCTGTGTTCCGCAAGCTCAGTGTCGCGGACAACATCCGCGCGATTCTCGAAACGCGGCGCGACCTGGATCGGGTCGGCCGGCAAACCAAACTCGAGGAATTGCTCGAAGAGCTGCACATAGGTCACGTACGTGACACGCTCGGCGTGAGTCTTTCCGGCGGCGAACGCCGCCGCGTCGAGATCGCGCGCGCACTCGCTGCCGAACCGAAGTTCGTGCTGCTCGACGAGCCGTTCGCGGGCGTGGACCCGATCTCCGTCCTCGATATCCAACGCATCATCCGCCACCTCGCGCAACGCGACATCGGCGTGCTGATCACGGATCATAATGTGCGCGAAACACTGGGAATCTGCAGCCGCGCCTATATCCTCAACAATGGATCGTTGATGGCATCGGGCTCACCCAGCGAGATTCTGTCCAATAAGAGCGTGCGCGAGGTCTATCTAGGAGAAGGATTCTCCCTCTAACCACTCCGGTTAGACTGCTTCCCATGTTGAAACCGTCCCTGCAACTCAGGCTGACCCAACAGCTGACGATGACGCCGCAGCTGCAGCAGGCCATTCGCCTGTTGCAGCTGCCGATCATGGAGTTGCAGACGCAGATTCAGACCGCTCTCGACGAGAACGTGATGCTCGAGGTCGAGGAGCCGGAGAACCCGAGCGAGACCGCGGACGCGACGGAGACGACGACGTCCACGGACAGTGATGGCGACGGCGGTGCCGACGGCGACGGCGAAGTCGACATGGAGATGGCGAGCGCGAGCGAGCCGACGGAAGATTTCGCCGAAGCGGCCGTTGCTCAGGAATCCGACTGGGAAGACTCGCAGAAGACCGGTCCGTCCGAAACGCCGAAGAGCTCCGAACCGCCTCCGACGATCGAGTATGCCGACCGCTCGGAGGAAACGCTGCGCGATCACCTGCTGTGGCAGCTCGAGCTCGAGAATCTCGATGCCCGCACCACGGCGATCGGCCAAGCCATCATCGACGCGATCAACGACGACGGCTACCTCACGGACGATCTCGATACGATCCGCGCGACGATGGCACCGGACGTGCTCGCGTCGGTGGAGGAAATCGAGCACGTGCTCGTGGCGCTCATTCAGCAACTCGACCCTGCCGGCATCGGCGCGCGATCGGTCGGCGAATCCGTGGTGCTACAGCTCAGTCAGCTCGACCCCGCGACACCGGGACTGGCGCTTGCGAAAACCATAGCTGCGGAACACTTGCCGCTCGTCGCGGAGCAGCAGTATGGTGTGCTGAAGCGGCTGCTACGAACCTCCGACGAGGAATTGCACGTGGCAATCGCCCTCGTGCGCTCATGTCAGCCACGCCCGGGATCGGCGGTATTCGCCGCAGCCGCCGAGTACGTGGTGCCCGATGTGTTCGTGCGCCGCCACGATGGCCAGTGGGTTGTGGAGCTCAACAATTCGATTTCGCCGCGGTTGCGCGTGAATCAAATATACGCTGGCTCCCTCGGACGCGGCGAGGAGTATGATGCCCTCAAGGCCCAGCTCCAAGAGGCTCGCTGGTTGATCCGCAGCTTGGAAATCCGCAACGAGACGCTGCTGAAAGTGGCGCTCGCGATCGTGCAGCGGCAGATGGATTTCCTTGAACACGGCGACGAACGCATGCGGCCGATGGTCCTGCGCGACGTCGCCGAGGCCATAGAGATGCACGAGTCGACNNGTCTCGCGCGTCACCACCAACAAATACATGCACACGCCGCGTGGCGTGTTCGAGTTTCGCTATTTCTTCTCGAGCCACGTGGCCGGCGAGGAAGGCGAACAGTCGTCGACTGCCGTGCGCGCGAAAATTCGCAAGCTCGTGAGCGGCGAAAACCCAGAGAAGCCACTGAGCGACAGCCAGATCGCACAGATGTTGTCGGAAGGCGGCATCACGGTCGCGAGACGGACAGTCGCGAAGTATCGTGAGGGCATGAAAATACCGTCGTCCAGTGACCGCAAGCGCAAAGCGGTGGGGTGACCGACGGTCGACCAGGATGTTGTTACCAACGGAAGGAGCGCAATCATGCAATTGAGCGTCAGCGGGCATCACATCGAGATCACGGAATCCCTGCGCGACTACGTCGGTACGAAGCTCGCGAAACTCGAGCGCCACTTCGATCACTTGACCGACATTCATTGCGTGTTGACAGTCGAAAAGCTGCAGCACAAAGCCGAAGCCACCATTCACGTGGGAGGCGGAACAATCCACGCCGACTCGGTCGAGCCGAACATGTATGCGGCGATCGATATCCTGGTCGACAAGCTGGACCGGCAGGTCAAGAGACACAAAGAAAAGCTGACCGACCATCACGCCAAAGAAGTAGCGCGCCTGCGCGGAGCCTAAGGCTCGGCCGGACACGACGTCATGCGGCTGGTCATCATCAGTGGTGTATCCGGCTCGGGAAAGAGCGTTGCACTGCATTTTCTCGAGGATTTGGGCTTCTACTGCATCGACAACATCCCCGTAGCCCTGCTGCGCTCGTTCGTCGACGAGATCGTTACCCGTGATGATCCCGCGTTTGCCAACGTCGGCATCGGCCTCGACGCTCGCAGCCGCCCGACCGACATTGCGGCGGTGCCGGCACTGGTGCAGCAGCTGCGCACGGACGGCATCTCGTCCGAGGTCATCTTCCTGCAGACGGACAACAAAGTGCTGCTCTCGCGATTCAGCGAGACGCGCCGCAAGCACCCGCTGACGGACAAGGACACGGGCCTCGAGGAAGCCATCGCCAAGGAGCGCGCGCTGCTGGCGCCGATTATCAACACAGCCGAGCTCGTGATCGACACGACCGGGATGACGGTGTACGAGCTCCGCGAGCAGATCCGCGAGCGGGTTGCACCTCGCACGCCAGGCTCGGTATCGATCCTGATCGAGTCGTTCGGCTACAAGAACGGTCTGCCGCCGAACGCGGATTTCGTGTTCGACGTGCGTTGCTTGCCGAATCCGTACTGGGAGCTATCGCTGCGCCGACTGAATGGTAAGGACGAGCCGGTGAAGATTTTCCTCGATGCGGCGCCTGCCGTGCAGGAGATGATCGACGACATCATCGCGTTCCTGCAGAAGTGGATCCCGCGCTACCAGGATTCGCAGCGCTCCTACCTCACGATCGCGATCGGCTGCACGGGCGGCATGCATCGCTCCGTCTACGTCGCCGAAGCCGTTGCCGAACGGCTCGGCGGCGCGACGCGCTCGATCCGCACTCACCACACCGAACTACGGTAGTGGTGGCGCACTTCTGCGGTCTTTGCGCGTGACATGGGTCTCGACATCTCCACCTCCACGCCGCAACCGCTCAAACAAAGCGCCAGTCTTCTTTAGCGATCCAACGCGAACTTCAGGTGCGCGGGGGCATAGAGAGTGTCCATGGGTTGGTCGAAGAGGAAGGCACGCAGCGCCTCCTCCATCGCGAGTGCGTCGCGATAGCCCATGTCGATCAGCGCGCGCGTGAATCCGGATTCGAACAGCACGTAGCTCACGAGCTGCAGGCCGCTCTTTCGGTTCGCGCCAAGCCCGCGCAGCAACAACCGCACCGGGCGCGGCAGCTCGTGCGCGTAGCGGGCCGCCACGTCGCGAATGTCCTCCTTCGGCGCGATCACGAGTGTCTGGATGGGCCGCAGCTCTGCAAGCGAGCCGGTGAGCCGATTCGGGCCGAGCTGCTCGACGATGCGGTTCGTGCGCGAGATGCGCTCGAGGTCCGTGTACAGACCGTCCATGAACAGCGTGTCGAGCATGTAGCCAGCCAGGTGCGCGAGTGTTGGCTCCACGGCCGCGACGTCGGCCGCGGGCTCCGGATCTGGCTGCTCGTCGCGCACGCCGATCACGAGCATGCGGTCGGCGCCCAAGTGCAGCGCGGGCGACAGCGGTGCGCGATGCCGCATGGAGCCATCGCCGTAGTATTCGCCGCCGATGCGCACCGGCGGGAATACGAACGGCACGGCGGCACTCGCCATCAGATGATCGATGTCGATCCGCGCCGGCCGGCCGATGCGGCGCACGCGCACCCATGGCTTCAGCTCCGGGCGGCCCTGAAAGAAAGTAACCGAGCGCGCCGTCGCGTAACCCGACGCCGTCACGGCGACCGCATCGAGCTGGCCTTGGTCGATTGCACGCGCAATGGCCGCGAACCGCACGTTGCGCTCGAGGAGCTCGCGGAGCGGAGCGTTGTCGAGCAACGAATGTGGATTGCTGACGCCAAGGCCGCCGAACACGAGCGCCGCGACCCAGCGCAGACTCGACTTGAGCATCGCCAAGGCGTCGGTGCGATAAACCTGGTTGGCGTGGAAGTTAGCCCACACCTGCTCCATTTCAGCTACGCCGCGCTCGAAGTTCGCCGCACGGCCGGCGAGCACCGCGGCATTGATGGCGCCGGCCGAAGTGCCCGCAATGATCGCGAACGGATTCGGCGCACCGGGCGGGAGCAACCGTGCGACAGCCTTCAGCACACCCACCTGGTAAGCGCCGCGCGCGCCGGCGCCAGGCAGAACGAGGGCTTTGTGCTTGCCGTCAGGCACTCGCCGGCTAGCGGGCGGCGGGTACGCCTGGCACGGTCAGAATCTGCATGGCGTTCGTGCGGCCGGATACGCCTTGCTGATCGCCCTTTGTCAGCAGCACCAGCTCACCAGGGCTTACGGCGCCCGCCTGCAGCAATGCATCGAACACACTCTGCTGCACGACGGCGGGGTCGGAGCTTTCTACATCGAACGCCACGGCATACACGCCGCGGTACATGCTCACGCGCCTGCGCGTGCCCTCGTGGCGCGTAAATGCGAATACCGGAATGTCGGACCGCACGCGCGACATCCACTGTGGCGTGGAGCCGGACTCCGTCAAGGCAATGATGGCGCGCACTTCGAGGTGATTGGCGACGTACATGACCGCCATGGCGATCGCTTCGTCGACGTGCGCGAACACGTCCTCGAGCCTGTAGTTGGCCGCGCGCCGGAATGTCTCGTGCTTCTCNNGGCGGTCTCCGCCGAGAGCATCACCGCGTCGGTGCCGTCCATGACGGCATTCGCCACGTCCGAGACCTCGGCACGAGTGGGTGACGGCGAATTGATCATGGACTCGAGCATCTGCGTGGCCGTGATGCACACCTTGTTGCGCGCGCGTGCGAGGCGGATCAGGCCCTTCTGCAACCCCGTCATCGATGCGTAACCGACTTCGACGGCGAGATCGCCGCGCGCCACCATGATCACGTCACTCGCGTCGATGATGTCGCGGATGTTCTCCACGGCCTCGGCGCGTTCGATCTTCGCGACGATGTGCCCTTGCCCGCCCGCGGCGCGCAACAACGCCCGCGCCTCCTCGATGTCGCCCGCATTACGCGCAAACGATACCGACACGAAGTCGAGGCTCATGCGCGCGGCGGCTTCGACGTCGCGGCGATCTTTGTCCGTCAGCGCCGGCGCCGAGAGCCCGCCACCCTGCTTGTTCAGGCCTTTGTGATCGGCAAGCTTGCCGCCCTGCTTCACGAGGCAATGAATGCGCGTGCCTTCGACGCTCTGAACCCCGAGCACGATCAAACCATCATCGAGCAACAGGTTGTCGCCGGGCTCGACGTCCTGTGTCAGATTGCGGTAGGCGCAACCGACCGCGTGCTCGTCGCCGCCGTTCGGATCCATCGCCGTATCGAGTACGAACTCGGCCCCTTCATTCAGCATGATCGGGCCATTCTTGAACGACTCGACGCGGATCTTCGGGCCCTGGAGGTCGCCCATGATGCCGATGTGCCGGCCAACTCGAGCCGAGACCTCTCGCACCATGGTTACTCGCGCCGCCTGATCGGCCGCCGTGCCATGCGAGAAGTTGATTCGGAAAACGTCCGTGCCAGCGAGAATCAGCTTCTCTATGACGGCGGCGTTGTCGGTCGCGGGACCCAGCGTGGCGACTATTTTGGTGCGTCGCCGTAAGTCCTCGGGACCTGTTTCGGGTACTAAAGTTGCGGTGCGTCGTGTTGGTTTTCGCAAAGTATTAATCTGAAGTCGTTGACGTTGGTTCGCGTGGGGCCGGTTCGCACCAGCAATCCACACGCGTCAAAGTAACTGTAACTGTCGTGCTGCGCCAGTAGCGCGGCGAGAGACAAGCCCCGCGCCCGGCCGAGCGCCAGCATTTCGGGGACGACTATGCCGCCCGCGTGGTCGCCGTGGCCGTCGATACCGTCGGTGTCCGCCGCGAGCGCGTACACGCCGGGCTCGCCGTCGAGCTCGAGCGCGAGCGCCGACGCGTACTCGGTATTACGCCCTCCTCGGCCGCCGCCCTCGCCAAGCACGACGCGTGTCTCGCCACCGGATAGGATCGCCACGCGTTCGCCCTCGGCGCGCATACGTTTCGCCAGGCGCCCGTGCTCACGACCGAGCGCCTGCGCTTCGTCGTCGAGATCGTCGCCGAGCTGTAACACTGCGTAGCCGCGCTCCCGCAGCAGCCGCGCCGCGGCCGCGATGGCGGTGGCCGCCGTTGCAATCAGGTGCACGGAGTCGCCGGCGAACGCGGGGTCGCCAGGTTTTGGCGTTTCCCATTGCGGATCGCCCAGCACAGGCACGAGCTCGGCGACTTTCGGATAGCGGTACTTCTCGAGAATCGCGAACGCGTCTTGCTGCGTCGTCGAGTCCGCGATCGTGGGGCCCGACGCAATTGCGCCGACGTCGTCGCCCGGAATGTCGGAGATCACGAACGTGGCGACTGGCGCTGGATGCGCGGCAACCGCAAGCCGCCCGCCCTTCAGGAGCGACAGATGCTTGCGGACGCAGTTGATCTCGCGAATGTCCGCGCCCTGCCGCATCAGGAAGTTTGCGGCGGCGCGCTTCTGCTCGAACGAGATCGTGGGCAAGGGCTGCGACGCGAGCGACGAGCCGCCGCCCGAAATCAAACAAATCAATGTCTCGTCGCGACGCACGCCGGCCGCGAGCGACAGCAAACGCTCGCCTGCCGCGAGACTCGCGCCGTCCGGCGAAGGGTGGCCGGCTTCGACGACCTCGACGCCACCACACTGCTCGCCCGGCACAAGGCCGTGCTCGTAGCGAGTGACCACCAAGCCGCGCACGGGCGCGCCCCAGTGAGCGTGAAACGCAGCGGCCATCGATGCCGCGGCTTTACCCGCACCGAGCACGACCGCTGGCCGCCGCTGCATGCCGACGAGCGCCGGCGGCAGGCACACGGAAGGCGCCGCAGCTTGGGAGGCAGTAGTGAACGCGAGCTCGAGCAGTTGGCGCGGGGAAAGTTCGCCTGGCACGGCTTCAGCCTCCCGCGGCGCGTTGCTCCAGCGTCGCGACGGCAGGCAACTTCTTGCCCTCGAGGAACTCGAGGAACGCGCCGCCGCCCGTCGAGACATACGAAATCTTGTCGCCCACGCCGAATTGCTCGATCGCGGCCAGCGTGTCGCCGCCGCCGGCGATCGAGAACGCTTGGCTCGCGGCAACCGCCTCGGCAATACGCTGCGTGCCGGCCGCGAACTCCGGATTCTCGAACACGCCCACGGGGCCGTTCCACACGATGCTGCCGGCGCTGGCGAGCCGCGTGGCATAGAGATCCGCCGTCTGCGGGCCGATGTCGAGGATCATGTCATCGGCGCCCACGGCGCCGACCTTCTTGATAGTGCCGCGCACGCCGGCGTCCAAGCTCGGCGCCACGACGACATCGACGGGCAGCGGAATCTTCGCTTTGCCGAACCCACCGTTCAAAAGCTTCTTCGCGAAGTCGAGCATGTCCTTCTCGTACAGCGATTTGCCGACCGGCGCGCCGGATGCCGCGAGAATGGTGTTTGCGATGCCGCCGCCCAGGATCAGCTCGTCGACTTGCGAAGACAGCGACTGCAGCACTTCGAGCTTGGTCGAAACTTTCGAACCACCCAAAATGGCAACCAGCGGCCGCTTCGGCGCCTGCAGCGCCGCGGCCAGTGCCTCAAGCTCGGCAACGAGCAACGGGCCCGCACACGCGACCGGCGCGAAGCGAGCGACGCCGTTCGTGCTGGCCTGCGCGCGATGCGCGGTGCCGAATGCGTCCATGACGAACACATCGCAGAGCGCGGCCATTCGTTTCGCGAGCTTGTCGTCGTCGGCTTCCTCGCCAACTTCAAAGCGCACGTTCTCGCACAGCACGAGCTCGCCGTCCTTGAGAGACACTCCGTCGAGCCAATTGGCGGCGAGCGGCACGTTGCGGCCCAGCATCTCGCCGAGCTTTGCCGCCACGGGCGCCAGGGACGCCGCAGGATCGATCTTGCCCTCTTTCGGCCGGCCCAAGTGTGACATCACCATGACGCGCGCGCCCGCATCGAGCGCGGCACGCAACGTCGGCAGCGCCGCTTCGAGCCTGGCCAAGCTCGTGATCTTGCCGTTCTTGACCGGGACGTTCAGATCCTCGCGAATCAGCACGCGCTTGCCGCGCAGTGCCAGATCCGCCATGCGTTTGACGGCGAGCGCCATAGCTAAACTACTTCGCGGCCGCGAGCGCGAGCGTCGTGTCGAGCATCCGGTTCGAGAAGCCCCACTCGTTGTCGTACCACGAGCAGACCTTCACGAGCTTGCCTTCGATGACCTTCGTCAGGCTCGAGTCGTACAACGACGACGCGGGATTGTGGTTGAAGTCGCTCGACACGAGCGGCTCGTCGACGTACTCGAGCACGCCTTTCAACGCACCCTGGCTCGCCTTCTTCATCACTTCGTCGATCTCTTTCACGGTCGTCGCGCGCCCGGGCTCGAACGTCAAATCCACGAGCGACACATTGATTGTCGGCACGCGAACCGAGAAGCCGTCGAGCTTGCCGTCGAGCTCCGGCAGCACGAGGCCCACGGCCGCGGCGGCGCCAGTCTTCGTCGGAATCATGTTATGCGTGGCTGAACGGGCGCGGCGCAGATCGCTGTGATAAACGTCGGTCAACACCTGATCGTTTGTGTACGCATGCACCGTGGTCATGATGCCGCGCACGAGGCCGACGGATTCGTGCAGCACTTTCGCGATCGGCGCCAGGCAGTTCGTCGTGCACGACGCGTTCGAGATGACCGTGTCGCTCGCCTTCAACACCTTGTGGTTCACGCCGTAGACGATCGTGGCGTCCACGTCCTTGCCGCCCGGCGCCGAGATGATGACTTTCTTGGCGCCCGCCTTCAGGTGCATGCCGGCTTTGTCCTTCGTCGTGAAGAGCCCGGTGCACTCGAGCACGATGTCCACGCCGAGTGCGCCCCACGGCAGCTTCGACGGATCGCGCTCCGCACACACTTTGATGCGGTCGCCGTCGATGACGAGGCTGTCGCCGTCGACACCCACCTTGAACGGGAACGGCCCATGTGCCGTGTCGTAACGCGTCAGATGAGCGTTGGTCTTGGCATCACCGAGGTCGTTGATGGCCACTATTTGAATCTCGTGGCGACGCTTACCTTCGTAGAGCGCGCGCAGGATATTGCGACCGATACGGCCATAGCCGTTGATTGCTACTTTCACGGGCATGATGCCTCCCTAGACAGGCCTGACGACAACGAAAAAGACTAGAGCAAGCGCTTGGCGGCGTCGACGACGGCGTCCACCGTAAAGCCAAAGTGCTCGAACAGGGCTTTCGCCGGCGCGGAATGGCCGAACCGGTCGATCCCAATCACGGTGCCACGGCCAGCGACGTATCGCCACCAGCCCATGGTTGCGCCGGCTTCGATTGCGAGCCGCGCTCCGCTTGCCGGCAACACATGGCTTCGGTATTCCTCGCTCTGGCGGTCGAACGCCTGCGTGCACGGCATGGACACAACGCGCACCGCGACGCCCGACTGCTCGAGCACTCGCGCCGCACCGACGGCGAGCTGTAGCTCCGATCCCGTGGCGATGAGAGTCAGCGCCGGCGCCGCCGCACTGCTCGAAACGATGTAGCCGCCGCGAGCGATCAACTCGACTTGCTCCGCCGTGCGTTGCACGTGCGGCAGGTCCTGCCGCGTGAGCACGATGCTGGTAGGTCCCGTGCGCCGCTCGATCGCCGCGCGCCACGCAACGGCCGTCTCGACCGTATCCGCGGGACGCCACAGCTCCATGTTCGGCATCACGCGCAAGCTCATGAGGTGCTCGATCGGCTGGTGCGTGGGCCCGTCCTCGCCGAGGCCGATTGAATCGTGCGACAACACGAAAATACTCTGCAGGCCGATCAGCGATGCCATGCGCAGCGCGTTGCGCGCATAGTCGGAGAACACGAGGAATGTGCCGCCGTACGGCACGATGCCACCGTGCGCGGCCATGCCGTTCATGATCGCGGCCATGCCGAACTCGCGCACGCCGTAGTGGATGTAGTCGCCACCGGGGTTCGCCGGAGTCAGCGGCTTCGAGAATTTATGCTGCGTGTTGTTCGAGCCCGTGAGGTCGGCCGAGCCGCCCACGAACTCCGGGAGCACTGGCGCGAACGCTTCGAGCGCGGACTGCGACGCTTTACGCGTGGCCATGACCTTCCCCGCGGCTGCGATACCGGCGATCGCCTTGTCCGCGTGCTCGCGCCACGCCGACGGCAACTCGCCGTCCATGCGCCGCGTGAACTCGGCGGCGAGATCGGGGTACGCGCTGCGATACTCGGCGAACCGTGCCTGCCAGTCCACTTCGAGCTGCTCACCGCGCGACCGCGCGTCCCAGGCATCTTTGACGTCCGCCGGGATCACGAACGGCGGCTCGTCCCAGCCGAGATTCTTGCGGGCCGCGGCCACTTCAGCCGCGCCGAGCGCGGCGCCGTGCGTGGCCGAAGTGCCCTGCACGTTCGGCGCACCGTAGCCGATGATCGTCTTGCAGCAGATCAAAGACGGCCGCCCGGTGTCCGCGCGCGCCGCATCGATTGCCTGGCGAATGGCGGCGGCGTCGTGGCCGTCGACGTGCGGCACTACGTGCCAACCGTACGCCTCGAAACGCTTCGGCGTGTCGTCCGTGAACCAGCCGCGCGTGTCGCCGTCTATTGAAATGCCATTGTCGTCGTAGAACGCGATCAGCTTGCCGAGCTTGTGCGTGCCAGCAAAGCTGCAGGCCTCGTGCGAGATGCCTTCCATCAAGCAACCGTCGCCGAGAAACGCATACGTGTAGTGATCGACGAGGCTCAAGTCGGGCCGGTTGAACTCAGCCGCGAGATGTTTCTCCGCCAGCGCCATACCGACTGCATTCGCGAGGCCCTGACCTAGTGGGCCGGTCGTGGTCTCGATGCCGATTTCGAGCTCGCGCTCGGGGTGGCCTGCGGCCCGCGAGCCGAGCTGACGGAAATTCTTGATCTCGTCGATGCCGAGCGGATAGCCCGTCAGGTACGCGACCGAGTACAGCAGCATCGAGCCATGGCCGTTCGACAGCACGAACCGGTCGCGACCCCACCAATGACCATTGCCGGGGTTGAACCTCAAGTAGTCGTTCCACAGCACCTCCGCGATGTCGGCCATGCCCATCGGCATGCCCGGGTGCCCGGACTTGGCCGCCTCGACCGCGTCCATCGACAGCACACGGATCGCATTGGCGAGACGCCGCCGCGGGGGTCGGGATGCGGGAGCCGCGTTGTCGCTGCGGAGGGCCATGGCGTTGTTGTTCGAATTACTGTGCCTGGACCGCTCGGCGGCGACCCGTGCAATGGGAGCGTGGAAGTGCGCGGACGAACGGCGATTGTCGCCTAACGGGAACAGGAGGTGCAACGCCGGGGCTTCTGTGAGCCAGTGCCCCGATCGGAACGCGGCTTTGCAGGTATGATCGAACCTCACATAAGTCGTCTTCGAACTCGCCCGCCGCATGACCCAGCGCCGACCGGACTCTGTCGTCACCGTGCTGCAGATCAGCGATACGCACCTGCATGCGACGGCCGACAGTCGCATGCGAGGCGTGACGACCTACGAAACGCTGCTCGCTGTGCTGAATCACGTGCGGCGCGACCGGCGGTGGCCGGCCGACATCGTTCTCGCCACCGGCGACATCGTCCAAGATGAAAGTCGGGCCGGTTACGAACGGTTTCGTGCAACGCTCGAACCTCTCGGCGTGCCCGTGCTGACGATCCCCGGCAATCACGACGATCCCAAGCTCATGGGCGAGCTCTTGAACAGTGGATCGTTCCAATTCGGCGGGGAGCTACGACACGGCCCGTGGTCGATCGTGCTGCTTAGCACGTTCCTTGCGGGCGAAGACGCGGGCGGCCTCGGGCCCGCACGCTTGCAGGGCCTGCGCAAAGCACTCAGCGCGCACGTGGGCCAGCACGTGCTGGTCGCCATGCATCATCACCCGTTGCCGATGGGCAGCATTTGGCTCGACGGTGTGGCGTTGCGCGACGCGAAAGACTTTTGGCAGATCATCGACGCGCACCCGGAGGTGCGGGGCGTCGTGTGCGGCCATGTGCACCAAGCGCACGACCAGGAGCGCAACGGTCTGCGGTTCATGAGCACACCTTCTACCTGTGCGCAGTTCCTGCCGCACAGCGACTTCTTCGCACTCGACGAACGCCCGCCCGGTCTGCGCTGGCTCGAGCTGCACGCGGACGGCCACATCGAAACCGAGGTGGCATGGGTTCCCAAAGCCGGCTGATCGGCGCGTTGCTCGCGCTTGCCGCTGCGCTCTGCACGGCGGGCACCGCGGCGGCCGACCCGGCTGCGTGGCGTATCTCGGGCAAGCAGGGCGGCGACATCACGTTCCTCGGGTCCATGCACGTGCTGCGTGCCACCGACTACCCATTGCCCGCCACGATCGACAAGTTATTCGAGCGCTCCGACGCACTCATCATGGAGCTTGATCTCGACGCGACGGATCCCGCCACGCAACAGGCCACCATCATGCGCGCCGCCATGCTGCCGCCGGGCAGGGTGCTACGCGATGTCGTGGATCCGAAGGTCTACCAGCTGGCCGAGCAACGCACGCGCGCGATGGGCATCGACCTCTCGTTGCTCGAACGCTTCGAGCCTTGGTTCCTGTCAATCGCGATCCTGGATCAGGGCATGCGCAAGTTCGGCTTCGAGGGCGAACGCGGTCTCGAGCAATACCTGCTGCGAAAATCGCACGAAGCGCACAAGCCCATCATAGGGCTCGAGACCCTCGAGCTGCAGATCGGAATCTTCGACGCGCTGCCACCGGCATCGCAGCAGGCCATGCTCGAGCAAACGTTGAACGAGCTCGACGACGCGAGCACCGAGATGGCGAAACTCGCGGCCGCGTGGCGAGAAGGCCACCTCGAGACGTTGAGCGAGGGGCTGCTGGCCGACTTCAAGGCGTTCCCGGGGCTCTACGAAACGCTGGTAAAGAACCGCAACGCCTCGTGGGTCGAACCGCTCGAGCGCATGTTGGGGGACGGAAGACACTACCTTGTCGTCGTCGGCGCCCTGCACCTCGTCGGCCGCGACAACGTCATCGACATGCTGAAGGCACGCGGCCACCCAGCCGTGCGCCTGCAGTGAGGTTCGTTAGACCTCGGTCATCTCGAAGTCTTCCTTGCCGGACCCGCAGTCGGGGCAGCGCCAAGACAAAGGGATGTCGGCCCATTTGGTGCCGGCAGGAATGCTTTCCTCCGGGCGGCCTTTGGCTTCGTCGTAGATGAAGCCACAGATCAAGCACATGTAAGTCTTCACGGGTCAGGTCTTCGTCTTAGGGCTCGAGCAACCGCTCGCGTCGGCTGCGAAGCCTATCACGAGCCAGCCTGACCTTTTGCGAGATCCGCCGCGAGGCGGTCGAGCCGGGTCAGCGCGTCCGGGGCTTCGAGCAGCGACTGCTTCAAAGCGAGCCCAAGCGGCAAGACTTCGACCAGCCGGGCCGCGATCCAGACGGCGTTGTTGAAGGAAGGCTCTACGCTCCGATACAGCGGCACACCCTCGAGCACGCGCTTCAGCAACGCCAACAGCGGCACGTGCTCGGGTGGCAGCAACTGCGGGGGCTCATTCGGCAGCAGCTCGATCTCGCCCACATACAGCCCATCGGGCTGGCGGCTCGTCGCACCGAGCCGAAAAATCTGTCTGCCCGTGGCGAGAATGCCGAGCATCCCGCCCTCCTCCTGATGCCAGTCGACGATCTCTGCCGTAGTACCGACTTGGTACATCGACGCGGCCCCGACTTCCTCGCCCTCGCGAATCGCCACCACACCGAAGCGGTTCGGGCCCCGCATACAGCGCGCCACCATGTCGACATAGCGCGGTTCGAAGATGCGCAGCGCAAGCGGTCCGCCCGGAAACAATACCGTCTTCAGCGGAAACAAGGGCAGCGCGCCGCTCATGGCGCACTCAGACGACCGACCGCCGCTCAAGAAGCGGCATGGCGTTTTTCCAGCTCGCCCTGCAGCAGCGCGGGCAGGCCCTGGAAGCTGCCGTTCGACATCAACACGACCTGATCGCCGGCCGCGAGCTCGGCGAGCAGGCCTTTCAGCAACGCATCAACGTCGGTCGTGACGACGAGACGCGAGCCCACTGCCGCGAGCGTGTCGGCTGGGTCCCAGCCGAGCGTAGAACCGCCGAGCACGAACACGCGATCTGCGACCGCGAACGACTGTGCCAGCGCGTCACCATGCACGCCCATGCGCATCGTGTTCGAGCGCGGCTCCATGACGGCGACGATTCGCTTCGCCCCGGCACGGCTCTTGAGCCCGGCGAGCGTGGTGGCGATCGCTGTGGGGTGGTGCGCGAAGTCTTCGTACAGCGCGATACCGCCGAACGTGCCGCGAAGCTCGAGGCGACGTTTGACCCCTTTGAATTGCGCGAGCGCGGCGAGCGCGACATCGGGCGCGACACCGACGTGCCCTGCGGCCGCGATCGCCGCGAGTGCGTTCTCGAGGTTGTGCACGCCGAGCAGGGGCACGGTGGCGCTGCCGACCGCGACGCCCTCCTTCACGACGCTCACGCGTGACCGCTCGCCGACGGAGTCGTAGTTGCCCCACCATTGCGCTCCGCGATCGCGTGCGCTGAACCGCGTGAGCGGTGTCCACACGCCACGCGAAAGCAGGCGATCGATGTTCGCGTCGACTGCATTCGCGACGATCAAGCCGCTGCGCGGCACCGTGCGCAGCAACTGATGAAACTGCCAAAGGATCGCATCGACGTCCGCGAAAATGTCCGCGTGGTCGTATTCGATGTTGTTGACGATCAGGGTTCGCGGCCGGTAGTGCACGAACTTCGATCGCTTGTCGAAGAACGCCGTGTCGTACTCGTCCGCCTCGACGACGAAGTACGGCGATTCTCCAAGGCGCGCAGAAATACCGAAGTTGCTCGGGACACCACCCACGAGGAAGCCCGGCTTTAAGCCCGCGTATTCCAGGATCCACGCCAGCATGCTGGTGGTGGTGGTCTTGCCGTGCGTGCCTGAGACCGCGAGCACCCAACGATCGCGCAACACGTGCTCGGAGAGCCACTGCGGGCCGGAATAATACGCGCGCCCGGAATCGAGCAACGCCTCGACGACGGGTTTGCCGCGCGACAGCGCGTTGCCGACGACGACGTGGTCGACGCTTCGGTCGATCTCCGCGTCGTAGCCCTGCACGAGCGAAATGCCGAGGTCACGCAGCTGCGTGCTCATTGGCGGGTAGACGTTTTGATCGGCTCCGGACACGTCGTGCCCGGCTTCCTTTGCGATGGCGGCAATTCCTCCCATGAACGTGCCGCAAATGCCGAGAACGTGAACGCGCATTAGACGCCCGATGGGAACAGCAGAGTGCTGAGGAGGCTCGTCGACAACAGCACGTACCCTAGCATGATCACAACGCCGAGCGCGTAGTGGCGGTCGATCGCGCGCGACAGCAAAAAGCCGCCGATGTCGACGGACCAAACCTGCAGCAGTTGCAGCAGCACCTCGGGCGCGGTCGTTGCGTCCGCGGGCGATTGCAGCGATTGATTCCATGCGACCAACAGCGCGCTGATCGCGTTCAAGACGACGCCGGCGCCGAGGAACGCGCTCATCGTCTGCCAGAAGCGCTGGCGCCGCTCGAACACGACGAGCACGGCCCACACAAACAGGAAGTCCATGGCGACGGACAGCAGCATCACGAGAATGGCGTCGTCCGGAGCCGCCGCGAGCCGCAAGGTCACGAGCTGCGCGCACTCGGACGCGCCGAGCAGCAACAGCACAACGAAAGGCGACGAGGGTAGCTCGTCCGGGCCACGCCGGTGGACCGTGATACCCAGGATGACCGGAATCAGGCGAAGCACGGGGATGTTTCTGCGGTCACGGGGCCGGATAATAGCTCACGGTAGAGATAGCACAGGACTGACGATGACCACCGCGAACGAAATCGGCTGGGTAGACACGAGTGACACGCTCGAGCGCCTGGTCGCCGCCTTGAAGGGCACCTCGCTCGCGGCCGTGGACACCGAGTTCGTGCGCGAGAAAACCTACTATCCGCAGCTATGCCTCATTCAGATCGCAACACGCGACGACGTAGCGTGCGTCGACTGCTTAGCGCCTCTCGATCTTTCGCCTTTGTATGCCGAGCTGTTTCGGCCGGACTTCGCGTGGGTACTGCATAGCGCGCGTCAGGACCTGGAGGTCGTCTGGCAGCGGACGCAACGCATGCCACCGCAGCTCATCGACACACAGATCGCGGCCGCCCTCACCGGCAATGCGCCGCAGATGGGCCTCGAGACGCTGCTCGCACGCACGCTCGGCGTTGAACTCGGGGAAAGCTACGCGCGCACGGACTGGAGCCGCCGACCACTGCCCGCCCCTGAGCTCGCGTACGCGCTCGACGACGTGCGCCACCTGCTGGCCGCGTGGGATCGGCTTCAAGCGCAGCTCAATGAGCTCGGCCGCACCGCGTGGCTCGGCGAGGAGTGCGCGCGTGTGCTTGCCGAGCGGCCCGAGGCCGACACGCTGACCGTGTGGGCCCGCTTGAAAGGCGTGCACGGGCTGCCGTTCGCGGGGCAATGCGCGGCGCTCGCGCTCGTGCGCTGGCGCGAAGCCGCCGCACAACGCTCGGACCGCCCCCGGCGCTGGCTGCTGACCGACGAGCTGCTACTTACGATCGCGGCCGAGATGCCGCGCGACATCGCCGCTCTCGAGGCGCTGGTGCCGGAGAAGTTCGCCTCTCGCAACGGCAGCGCGGTGCTCGCGGCGGTCGCGGCGCACACGGAACCGGATCTGCAGGCCGAGGTACGAGCGAATGCTTCGCAGGCCCCGCCCGATAAAAACGTGGTCAAAGGGTTACAGGAGCAAGTGCGCCAGCAGGCCGCGAGACTGCGCATCGAGCCCGAGATTCTCGCAACGCGGCGCGATCTCGTGGCCGTGGCCGCGGGCAGGCCGCCGGCACATCTCACCCACGGCTGGCGCGCGGCCGAGCTCGCCGAGCTGATAGGGCGGCCAGATACTCGAACCGCTACTTGAGGCCCACGGCCTTCTTGAAGCGGGCATATACGTCGTTGACGTCGCCGGTGGCCTCGACCGTCTTCAGAAGACTGCGCTTCTGGTAGTAATCGATCAGGGGCGCTGTCTGGCGCTCGTAGACCTGCAGGCGATTGCGGATCGTGGTTTCGTTGTCGTCGTCGCGCTGCACCAGCTCGCCGCCGGCCTTCTTGCAAGCCTCGAGCTCCGCCGGTGCGGAGAAGTAGATATTCAGCACCTGGCCCGTCTTCGAGCAAGTCCGTCGACCGGTCAGGCGTTTCATCAGGATCTCGAAGTCGACGTCCATGAGCACGGCCGTGTCGATCTTCTGCCCGAGCTCGGCAAGCACGGCGTTCAAACTGTCGGCCTGCGCGAGATTGCGCGGGAAGCCGTCCAGGATGAAGCCGCGCTTCGCATCAGGCTTGGCAAGGCGTTCCTTGATCATGCCGAGCACGATCTCATCGGACACGAGCTCACCGGCATCCATGGTGGCTTTAGCCTTCAACCCGAGCGGCGTCTTGTCGGCCACGGCGCGGCGCAGCAGATCGCCCGTCGAGACCTGCGGCAATTGGTGGTCCTGTTGCAGGCGCTGGGCCTGAGTGCCTTTGCCCGAACCGGGCGCGCCAAGCATGACGATTCGCATGTCGTTCTCCAGGTAAGTCGGGGCTACGCTAACGACGGCTGCTGGCTTCGTCAAACCGGAAGCGGCTGCGGTATTCTCCCCCTACGCTCGAAAACCGCCTCGGAGGTCGCTTGAAGAAGAACGTTTTCTACGCCCAGTCGGGCGGCGTGACCGCCGTCATCAACGCCAGCGCCTGCGGTGTCATCGAGACCGCACGCAAGCACCGCAACAAGCTCGGCAAGGTCTACGCCGGCCGCAACGGCATTCTTGGCGCGCTGACCGAGGACATGATCGACACGACCGCCGAATCGGCGAAGGCCATCGCGGCTCTAAGGCACACGCCAGGCGGGGCGTTCGGCTCCGCGCGTTACAAGCTGAAGGGGCTCGACCAGAACCGCGCCGAATACGAGCGGCTGATCGAGGTCTTCAAGGCCCACGATATCGGCTACTTCTTCTATAACGGCGGCGGCGATTCGATGGACACCGCTTACAAGGTGTCGCAGATCGGCAAGCAGCTCGGGTACCCCGTGGTGTGCGTCGGTGTGCCGAAGACGGTCGACAACGATCTGCCCATCACCGACTGCTGCCCCGGCTTCGGGTCGGTGGCCAAGTACATCGCGGTATCGACGCGCGAAGCCGCGCTCGACGTAGCGTCGATGGCGCGCACGTCGACGCGCGTGTTCATCCTCGAGGTCATGGGCCGGCACGCGGGCTGGATCGCGGCCGCGGGCGGCCTGGCCGGCCAGACGCAGGCCGACGCACCGCACATCATTCTGTTCCCCGAGATTCCGTTCGACGAGGCGGCGTTCCTCGCGCGCGTGAAGGACTGCGTCGCGCGCTACGAATATTGCGTCGTCGTCGTGTCGGAAGGCACGCGCACACCCGACGGCAAGTTCCTGGCCGAAGCCGGCACGAAGGACGCGTTCGGGCACGCACAGCTCGGTGGCGTTGCAGCCACCGTGGCGCAGCTCGTGCGCGCCAAGCTCGGGCTCAAGTACCACTACGCGATCGCCGACTATCTGCAGCGCGCGGCGCGGCACATCGCTTCGAAGGTCGACGTGGAGCAGGCCTACGCGGTGGGCAAGGCTGCGGTCGAGCTCGCGCTGGCGGGCGACAACGCCGTGATGCCGACGATCGTGCGCAAGTCGGGCAACCCCTACCGCTGGGCGGTGGGCAAGGTATCGCTCGCCAAGGTCGCGAACAAAGAGAAGATGATGCCGCGCAACTTCATCACGAAGGACGGGTTCGGCATCACCGCTGCGTGCCGCAGGTACCTCGCGCCCCTGATCCAGGGCGAGGATTACCCGCCGTATGTGAAAGGTCTGCCCAGTTATGTCAGCCTCAAGAATCAGCGGGTTGCAAGGAAGCTAGAGAAAGAGTTTGTGATAAAGTAGCGCCGCTTCGCCGGGGGGCGGCGGGGCTTGGTTAGAAAAACAAGGGCTTGAAACCCGCGCGCATCTGCCGGCGCCCCTTCTCCGCGGCTGAGGCTTCACTGGGTTTGATATGGAGGTCTCCTCGGGGCCGCGTCTTAAGCGCGCCCAGGGGCCACATTGGGTTTGTGTTTGGGAGATAACGAATGAACGCGACGAATACACTGTGGCTTGCACTAGGGGCCGCGGCCTTGGCCGTGGTCTACGGCATCATCACTGTGCGCTGGGTGCTGAAGCACTCACCGGGTAACGCCCGCATGCAGGAAATCGCCGGCGCCATCCAGGAAGGCGCGAGTGCCTACATGAACCGCCAGTACTCGACGATCGCCATCGCCGGCGTCGTGCTGTTCCTGGTGCTCGGTCTCGTGCTGCACAACTGGCTCCAGGCCATCGGCTTCGCGATCGGCGCCATCTTCTCGGGCCTCGCGGGTTATATCGGCATGTTCGTTTCGGTACGCGCCAACGTGCGCACCGCGCAAGCCGCAACCGAAGGTTTGAACCCCGCACTCACGATGGCGTTTCGCAGCGGCGCCGTCACCGGCCTGCTCGTCGTCGGTCTCGGGCTGCTCGGCGTGGCCGCGTACTACATGATCCTGCACGGCCAGGGCTACCAACAGGACCAGATCCTGAAGGCGCTCGT
>PMCP01000070.1 GCA_003155415.1 Gammaproteobacteria bacterium
GGCGACCTCGTGGTCGTAGCACCCGGCGAGGCCGTGCCCGCCGACGGCGAGCTCACCTCCGAGCACGGCGCGTTCGACGAGTCGCTGCTGTCCGGCGAGTCGCTGGGCCGGCTCCGCGCACGCGGCGAAGCGGTGCTCGGCGGCTCCGTGAACGCGGGCCGCGCACCCGCTGAGATTCGCGTCACGCGGCTCGGCGCCGACAGCTATCTCGAACGCGTCGGCAACCTGCTGCAACGCGCCCTCGCCGACCGGCCGGCGTTCCTGCGCGTCGCAGACCGTTGGGCGACGTGGTTCGTCGTGGCGCTGCTCGCGATCACGGCCGCGGCCGGCGCGTTCTGGCTTTCAACGGCACCCGATCGCGCGTTCGAGGTCGTACTCTCATTGCTCGTCGTAACGTGTCCGTGCGCGCTGTCGCTGGCCGCGCCGGCCGCGTTTGCCGTTGCGCTCGGCACGCTGGCGCGACGCGGGCTACTGCTCTCCTCCGCTCGCGTGCTCGAGCGACTCGGCGATGTGACGACGTGGATGTTCGACAAGACCGGCACGTTGAGCGAAGGCCGAATCGTGGTCGGGCGCGTCGACACACTCGCCGCGCTCGACGCCGAGAGTTGCCTCGCCCTCGCGGCTGCGCTCGAAGCGAGCAACGAGCACCCGATCGCGCGCGCGCTGCGCGCCGGCGGGCCGATCACAGCAGCTACCGACGTCGACTATCAGCCCGGCTACGGTGTCACCGGCACGATCGACGGGCGCCGGTACCGGCTCGGCTCCGCCCGGCACGTCGGCGCCCTCGGCAGCGACGACTCGCAGTGCGTATACCTCGCCGACGGGCAGGAGCTGCTCGCACGCATCGAGCTCACCGACACGCTGCGCCCACGCGCGCGGGAAGCGCTGGCAGCGCTCGAGGCACGCGGCTACGCCCTCCTCCTCGTCAGCGGCGACACCCTCGGCGCCGTGAGCCGCGCAGCGGGCGCGCTCGGAGTCAAGGAGTGGCACGCGACACAGCGCCCGGAGGACAAACTTGCGCTACTCGAGGCGCGGCAGCGGTCCGGCGCCGTCGTGGCCGCCGTCGGCGACGGAATCAACGATGCGCCGCTGCTGGCGCAGGCCGACGTCTCGGTCGCGCTTGTCGCCGGCAGCCAGCTCGCGCAGGCCAGCGCCGACATCGTGTTCACGGGCGACGACCTGCGCGTGCTCGCACGGCTGCCGGACTGGGCCGCGGCCACGCGCCGCATCGTTCGGCAGAACCTCGCATGGGCCGCCGTCTACAACCTGGCGGCAGTGCCCCTCGCGGCCGCCGGCCTGATTGCGCCATGGATGGCCGCGATCGGCATGTCACTTTCCTCGCTCGTCGTAGTAGGCAACGCGCTGCGCCTGACTCGACGGCTCACGGACGACGCTCGCGTACCGACAGTCTCAGCCCCGCACCCGGCGCGGGAGCAAACAGCATGAGCATCCTGTTCGCGCTGATCCCACTTGCGATCGCACTGCTCGGGCTCGCGATATGGGCTTTCTTCTGGGCCGTCCGCGCCGGCCAGTTCGACGATCTCGACACGCCGGCCGTGCGCATCCTGCTCGACGACGAGGAGGCGCGCGATGCCTGAGATCGATGTGACGCTGCTTCTCGCGGCCTGGTTGACCGGGCTCGCCGGCAGCGGCGGCCACTGTCTCGGCATGTGCGGCGGCATCGTCGGCGCGCTCGGGGTGGGCCAGCGACCCGGGCTCGCGGGCTTCGCCGTGCTCCTCGCGGCGCACCTCGGACGGATCTTCAGCTACTCGGCGGCCGGCGCGTTGGCGGGGCTGCTCGGAGCGGCCGCCGTCACGACGTTATTCGGTGCGCACGGCCTCGTCGTGCTGCGGATCGCCGCTGCGCTGCTGATCGGCGCGATCGGCGTGCAACTACTGCTCCGCCGCGCACTGCTCGCGCCACTCGAGCGCGCCGGCGCGGTCGTGTGGCGCCGGCTCGCGCCGCTGTTGAAGCCGCTGCTGCCACCGCGCGACCCGCTACGGGCGCTCGCCGTCGGCGCCTTGTGGGGCTGGCTGCCGTGCGGTCTCGTATACGCGCAGCTGTCGGTGGCCGCCACGGCGGGCGGCGCGCTCGCGGGCGGGCTGGCGATGGCCTCGTTCGGACTCGGAACCTCGGTCGGGCTTTCGGCATTGAGCGCGTTGCTGCAATCGCTCGGTCTCGCGCGGCTGCCGCGCCAGGCAACCGGGGCGCTGCTCGTGCTGTTCGGCGTGGCGCTGCTGCTGCCGCTTCTCGTCACCGGCGGACATCACCACCCGCACTAGGACGCCAGGGCGGGCCGGCGGGCCGCGGCGGCCATGGCACTTAAGTCACCGACGCGCGAATGGTACGCTCCCGAAAAGAGGGGGCCGACCTGGGCTCCTGCCGATGGAGAAGATCCATGAGACAGAGCCCAAGGTTTTACCGGTCGCTAGCGCTGTCGAGCACGCTTTCCATGGTCGCCCTCGCGGGGACGAGCAGCAGCCCCATAGCGGGCGCTGAGGAGATCGACAAGACCGTTGCGAAGTCCTGCCTCTATCAGAACGAGTTGCGGACCACCAAGATCGTGGACGACCGTACCATTCTGTTCTCGACGCATGACGGCCAGACGTATCGCAACACTCTGCCGCGTCAGTGCCCAAGCCTGCGCCGTGGGTCGCTCCTGAACTACACGTACCAGAATCGACGGCTCTGCGCAGGCGGCATGTTCCAGGTACTGCTAGATATGGGCGGCGGCCGACAGATACCCACGTTGCTCTGTCCGCTCGGTATATTCGTGCCCATCACCGAGGACGAGGCTCAGGATCTGGTGGCGACGACGCTCAGCCGCGAAGGCGGTCGCCACAACGGGCGCAGCGAGCGAGACATCGTGCGCATCGAACCCGCCGAAGTCACGGCGCCCCCATCTCCGCCGCCGGCCGTCGAGTAGAGCGCCAAAAAAAAACGGCGGGCCGAAGCCCGCCGTCGATAGAGACCGAAAAGGAAAACGGTCAGAAGCTCATCTTCAGGCCCACGTAGGCACGACGCCCGAGGATGTCGTAGTACTCGGCTCTGGTCGTGTCGGTATTGCTGTCGACGGGCGTCGCTTCGACGACGAGCGGCGCCTTGTCGAACAGGTTGTCGATACCTCCGCGGAACTCGAGCTTGCTGTTGATCGCCCAACGCGAGAACAAGCTAAAGACGCTATACGACGCGGCACCTGTGGTAGTCGTCGCGGGATTGCGCGCCGCGGATTCCGAACGAGCGGACGGCAGGTACCGCATGTTCAAGCCAAGGCTGGCCTTCCCACCGGGCAAGTTGTAGCCGAACGTGGTGTTCAGCTTGTACTTGTATTGCGCGCCGTAGTAGCTCGTGCTCAGCGTGTCGCGGACATCCAGCACCGGCTCGCCAGCGGCGTCCTGAATATTGAACTGATCCAGGAACGTCACCATGCCGTTGATGTAGATCGAGCTCCTGCCGATGTCCTTCGTCCAGTTGGCCGCAAGGTCCAAGCCCCTCGACTTCAAGATACCCGAGTTCTTATACGGCGCGGCCGTCGTCGATCGCTCACCCGAAACCGGGTCGCGGGTGATCAGATCGCAGTAGCCCCCTGCATCGTGCAGATCGTAGGTGGGATTGCTGCCAGCCGCGTTGAAGCACTTGCTGTAGACGAACGTCGAGTTAATGGTCGCAATCGCGTTGTTGATCTCGATGTTGTAGAAGTCGGCTGAAGCCGTCAGGCCCTTCAACCCACCGGGCGCCCTGAACACCACACCCAACGTCCAGGTCTTCGCCACCTCGACGTCAAGCTTCGCGTTGCCTTGCGGGATTTCGTTCTCCGCGAGGAAGAACGGGAGCCCCGGCCGCACGAAGCCGTTCGGACCGGCTGGGCCATAGGTCGAGCCGCTATTGGTGTCGAACGCCGACAGGCCGTCGTTCGCCGGGTTGCCATCGCTACGATTGATGATCTGGCGGCAGAGCGCCTGGACCGCCACACGGTTCGGGTTGCTCGCCGTATTGCCCCAGGGCGCTGTGGTGGAGGCTTGGCACGGGTCGCCGTAGATGAACGTGTTGACCGTGTTCAGCCGCGGGCCCGCGAACAGTTCTTCGGTGTTCGGCGCGCGCGTCGCCAATTGGTAACCGCCGCGAACACGGATGCTGTCCGTTGCCGACCAGTCGAACAGTGCCTTGTACGTATCGACGCCTCCGGAGATGTCGTAGTCGGAGTAGCGATAGCCGAGCTCGAGGTTGAGGCGCTTCGCCACCGGAACCAACAGCTCGCCGTAGATTTCGGACACCGACGTCGAACCTGCTGTGTTGTTGGACACGAACAAGCTCATCGGCTGGTCGACCAACGCGATGTTGTCGTTGTTCTCGCCCGGCTCGTAACGGAACGAGTTATCGCGCTTGGTCATACCCGCCGCGAACCGCAGCTCACCGCTCTTCATGTCGGTGATTTTGCCCTGGAGGTTCGCCTCGACGATATCCTGCGACAGGGTCCAAAACGCTCGCAGCTTGGAGCTAATGGCCTCGAGGCAGTTGGCCGAGGGGTCGACGGCGGAGAACATCGGCAAGCCGGTCGTGCACTGAGCGTTGTAGTTGCGCCCCCTCACCAAACTGGCATTGGTGCCCCAATTCGGTTGCGAGACCAATATCTGATAGCGCTGCAGCGATGGAAGGTTGTTGTAGAACGCCGTGATGTTCGTGTTACCGGTCGAGACGCTGGCGTCCCACGTCCAGTCGCGATTCGTGAACTTGCCCTGCACACCCGCCAAGACTTGATACGCATTGGTGGTAGTCGTAGGTTCTGGTGGCGTGGACAGGAAGTCGAGCCCGCGGAAGATGTTCCATGGCGCAGCCGCGGCCGACGGCCCGGCGGGATTGCCTGCTGCGATACCGCTACCCGCTGCACCCGCAAAGGTGCGTGAATTGAGCAGGTCCTGTAGGCCGGGAGGCAGCGGCCGATTGCCGTCGTTCGGAATCGGTGCCTGCCAGACGGTGATCGCGGGCGGGTAGCCGCCGCGTGTCGTGACCGACACGTTGCTGAAGGTGGCCTGGGCGAACGCACTTAGGTTGTCGTTGATGTCGACCGTGGCACGGCCGAACACGGAACGACGCTCGGCCGGTGTGGCGGCGAAACCGTCGACAGTCACCTGCGTGAGGTCGCCGTTCGGATTACGGTGCATACCATCGATGCCGTCGCCGCTGTGACCGAGGCTCATGATCGGCCCGTTATAGTTCAGGCCTCTCGAGAGCGTGAACGGCCTGCCGTCGGGCTGAAAGTAGATTTCCGATGCGTTGGTCACGCCTGCAGCCGTCAATTGGGCCGGGGTAACGCCATAGAGTCCAAACAACGTCTGCAACGCGGCCGTCGTCGGCCGGTTCAGCGCGGCCGCGGGAACACCGGCGACCGCGGATCCCGTCACGAGACCGGGTGAATATCCCGTCGCAGTCAGGAAGCCGCCGATTTG
>PMCP01000091.1 GCA_003155415.1 Gammaproteobacteria bacterium
GTGCCGCGGTCGGCTACCCAGAGGTAGCCGTCGCTCGACATCAGGAACAGGTGGATGTCGGAGGGCGGTCCGCCGAAGCTCCACTGGTCGAGGAACTTGCCGTTCTCATCGAATACTTGCGCGCGGTTGTTGGCGCGATCGTTGACGAAGACGCGCCGCGTTCGCGGGTCGACCGCTAGCCCATGCACGTTGTTCATGTAACCGGGCCGCATGTCGTTCGGCGGCGTGCCCTTCTGGCCCCACGTGAGCAAGTACTTGCCGTTCGCATCGAACTTCACGACGCGCGTGTTCTCGTAACCGTCGGCGACGAAGAAGCTGCCGTCCGGCAGCCAGGCCATGAAGGTGGGGCGGAAGAAGTGTGTGGCGTCGGCGCCGTGCTCGTTGTACGTGCCGATCGTCTGCACCAGTTTCTTGCCGTCGTTCGTGAACTTGAAGATCGCGTGGCGGAAGTCGTCGACGATCCAGATGTGCTGCTCGGGATCGTACGGGCTCACGTACACCGCATGCGGGCGCGCGAGCATCGAGTCCCACTGCGTCCAGTCCTCGACGAGGTTGCCGTTGCGGTCGAACACGAGGATGCAGTGCTCCCAGCGCGCGTCGACGCCGAGCACGCCGCCTTGCTCCTGCCACGCTTTGAGACCGTCCGCCGGCATCTGGCCCGCCGCGCCGCCGCCCGGCGGGCTCGCGACCGTCGCATCGCGAACGGGCAAGCGGAACACGGGGAATTCCAAGCTCGGGCCGATATCGCGCACGCGCCGCGTGGCCGGCCGCTCGATCACCGGCAACTCGCCGCGCTGCAGCACGAACACACGATCGGGGCTCACGGCGAACACGCTTTGGCCGGCGCCGTATGTCCACGCCGCATGCCCCGGCAGCTGCGACAGCGGCTTCGGCCAATCGGCCACGACGGCGTAGTGGCCGAACATATCCTGGCCGCCTTTGCGGCCCGGAAATACCGCGGTGTCCTGCGCGTTGCATAGCGAGGTACCGGTGACGCCGATAGTCATCGCCCATAGAAACGATTGCGTGGAATGGCGCATCGACTTCCCCCCTAGCCCTTGTGCGCACGGCGCGTACGGGCCATCGTATATCGGCCCGCGTGCGCGGGGGAGAGTGGCGTGCAGCGAGGGGGATCGATGATGCGTCGGATCGAGGTGTTCGCGCTCGCGTGGGTGGCCATGGCGATGTCGGTCGCCGCAACGGCGCAGACCGGGGCGCTGCCCGTCGTAAAGGATGCCGCCATAGCGAATGCCATGACTGCGGCGGCGCGTGCGCTGCTTCAGTCCGTGCGCGGCGACCCGGAGTTCTCCGAGCGGCTGCGCAACTTCTCCATGGAAGACCGCCTGCTGCTGAAACTCGAGGACCCGCAGCGCCAGCAATGGGTGTACTGGCCGGCCGATCGCTCGGGACTCAGCATCGCGCTGATGCACGCGAAGCACCGCGCGTTGCTGCACGAGCTGCTATTTACGCTCGTGAGCGCCAAGGGCTACCACAAGCTGCTGAATATCATGCAGCTCGAGAACTTCCTCGAGGCTACGTCAAACACGGGCTTCCCGCGCGGCATCGAGGCCTACACCGTGACGCTGTTCGGCGAGCCCAGCGATAGCGCGGCGTGGGCGTGGCGCTTCGAAGGGCACCACATCTCCCTCAGCATCACGGTGCAGCCGGGGCAGGGCTTCACCGTGACGCCAACGTTCCTGGGCGCCGATCCGGCCGAGGTGCCGTTCGGTCCGCTCGCCGGCGAGCGCGTCATGCGCGTGGAGGAAGATCTCGGCCGCCAGCTCATGACTTCGCTCACCGACGCCCAGCGGCAGACCGCGACGCTGAAGGGCGATGCCGCGTTCAACGACAAGGCCGGCTTCAAGTACGCGTACGACACGCCGTGGGATCTGCACACGAGCAACATCTTCAAGCCGCGCAGTGACTGGGACGCATGGAAGAAAGAACTCGCGCCCGACGGCCTCGCGTTCGCGGCCTTGAACGGTGCGCAGCAAGCCACGCTGCTCGCGCTGCTCGACGAGGTGTTCACGACGTACCGGCCCGAAGTGGCCGACGTGTACCGAAAGTCGCTCGATTTGGACGCGCTGAAGTTCGCGTGGATCGGCGGGCTCAAGAAGGGTGAGCCGCACTACTATCGAGTGCAGGGCAAGGACTTCGTGTTCGAGTACGACAACGCGCAGGGTAACGGCAACCACGTGCACGAAGTGTGGCGCAGCCGGGCGGGGGATTTCGGCGAGGACTTGCTGCGCCGCCACAAGGCAACCGAGCGCTAGCGCGAAGCCAAGTGTTCCGCTAGCTCACGACCGAGGCGAGCCAGGTGGCAAACTCGTGCCAGGCGGCAGAGTCGCGCACCGGCGCAGTGCCAAACAGCCGCGTGGCGATTACCGCGACGCCCAGCAGGTAGATCCACGGCACCGCTCGACGGCGCACGACGTCGTACACCGCGCCGAGCAGCAGCGGCGAGCTCCATACGAGCAGCACAGGCCATGGTCTGCCGAGGAACGTCATTCGGCCGACGGCGGCGATGAGCAGCACCGTCGTCGCCACGATCATCAGGCGTTTGTGAAGCTCAGGCTTGCGCCTTAGCCGGACGGCCGCGGCGAACAGCGGCGCGAAGAAGACCATGTCCATCAGTGGCGCGACGAGCCGGCCCGCCGCGTCATCGAAATTCCCAGCGCGAAGGCGCACGGCGAACATCCAGATCGCGGCGGTCACGCCCATTACGATCACGAGCACACCGTAGCCGATGCCGAAGTTGCCGAGCCTGACGTGCAGGTCCATGCGCCGCGTAGCGGCGAACCAGGCTTGCGCGATGAAGAGGGCGAGCCAGCCGACGTAGACAGCAGCGTGAACGTGGATGACGGGGAGCTTGTCCACCGTGCCCGCGAACAGCGGGCCGAAGTAGGTGGGCCAGAAGCCGACGAACGCGATGGCCGTGACGAGCAGCGTGATGCCGACGTAGAACGGATTTCGCGTGGCCAGCCGCTGCATGCCGATCCCCCAATCGGACGTCGCGGCTACGTTACGCGGGTTTGCGGCACGACGCGAGCGTTCGGCGCGCTCGCGTCGTGCGTTCGGTTAGAAGCCGTACTCGAGCGAGATGGCCGTGTAGCGATCGGTTTTTTCGATGCCGACGGGCACGTCGCTGTTGTTCTTGATCACGTACGACGCCACGAGTGCAAGACTGCCGCGGATCTTGGCTTTGATGGCCGACGTGGACTCGGTGTAGTGGTTCTTGTCACCGACTTCGACCAAGAGCTTNNAACGAGGCCTGTTTTTTACCGAGACCGCCTTCGACCGACAACGTTTGCTTGTCGTTGTTCAAGAGTTTGTGGCCGTAGCCAACCGCTTCCGTCGCCTGCCGGCTGTAGCCAGAGAACTGGTCCTGGCGCCAGTCGCCGGTCGCAAACAGATACGAGTCCATGCCGAACGCGCGCTGCGCTTTGTAGCCCGCGGCGTAGGCCTCGGCCGTGGTTACGCCGTTCGTGCGCGCCGAGATCGCGAGTGCTGTCCAGTTGTGCACCCAGTCGCGACCGCGATCCCAGGTGGCCTTGAACGACGCGTTGGTGTTCGTGCTATCGGTGTTGCCGCTCGTCGAGAGGTAACCAAGGGCAACAGTGCCGACGAGTGGGTCTTTCGGTGCGGGCGCCGGGTTCTGCGCGAGTGCTGAAGCGGACGCGAAGCAAAGAGTGAAGGCTAGAGCGGTACGCATGGGGTGTCCTTATCCAACTGCGGAAGGGGCGGCATGGTACTCGAAGAGTGCTTGCGCATCACCGTTTCGCCCGAGTTGCTCGCGTCTACGCGCTCGAAGCCCAATGTTTGCAGGTGGAGAGCGGTGATTGCGCGTTTTCAGCGTCGCCACAAAGGTCTTCACGCCGTGGGTCGTGGCGAGCTCCGCACTCGGGAGGTGAGTTCTCGAATTCGTAGATCGCAGGATCGCTGAGCACTGCGAACATTTCGGCGGCGTGTGCTGCCACCTGCGGTTCGAGGACGATCGTACCGGCTTTTAGATAGCTCAGGATAACGAGAGACGCCAGGCACCCGCCTTGAACGCGTTGAGCAATGTCTTGGCTCTGCCTTCGCCAAGCTCGATGTGCGACCACCCGTGTGCGAAGAAGTCGTTGAGGCCCGGAATGTTTTCGAGTTCCTTCTTGCTCATCTTGGAGTACCCCATTGTCCACTGCGCGAACGAGCGCTCCTCGATTGGCTCCAGGACGATCTTGGTGACGCGTTCGTGCCGTCGGTCCGCCGTCAGCTTCTCGAGCAGTGCGGTGACGACTGGCCGATCACCTTCGAGCACTTGAAAGAAGGTTCCGTCGACATATAGGAGCATGCCCGTGAGGTCTGCCTTCGCGTTCTTCTCGCGACACTCCGCCAAGAGTGTTGCGAGGTCATTCGAGCTGAAGCTCTTGGTAGCGGCACTGCAGTAGATGCACTGAACAAGGTCCATAGATCCTCCGATGGCCGGGTGCTACCACGATGCGCTTTGCTGATTGCGTTTTCTGGGACATCTGTATCTCGTGCTGAAATCGGCACTACGCGTCCAACGGCTTAACCAGAAAACGGGATATCGTCGAGGCGTCGAATCCGAACTGTCGATAGAGGGCCTGAGCTCCCGAGTTACTCTCGAGAACCTCGAGTGTCAATCTGCAGCACCCTTGACGGCGTGCGTGGTCTTCAGCTGCTTGCAATAGGGCACTGCCGGCGCCCGTTCTTCTATATTGCGGAAGCACTGCAAGGTCGTGAATGTTGAGCAGCGGCCGCGCACGGAATGTAGAAAAGCCAACGAAGCACACCGCGATGCCGATGGCCACATCGTCGGCGAAAGCGAGCAATACCAAAGCACGCGGAATGTCTCGTAGCGCGGGAACCAAACGCTCCTGAACGTCGGGTGGCAGAGGTTTTCCTCCACCCACCGGTTCAACGGCGTAGGAATTGAGGAGCATCGTGATGCTATCGGCATCACGGGCGTCTGCAAGATCGGCCGGGCGAATGCGCAGGTTCATTGTCATCGTCAGACGCTTGAGTTCAGCGGTCGCGGACCGGTCGGCGGTTGGCACAAAGTCGCTTTGCCGATTACCCGCGCTACTGTCAATGCACGAAGCCCGTCAGGCGGCCAATGCCCCACAGCGCGACTATAGCAACCGCCCACTCCACAGACACCCACGCCCACCCAAAGAACGTCGAACTCCGGATCCGAGATCGAGCGGAAAAGTAGACAAACGCCGGCGCACGAGCACCCAGGCCATGTGTGTTTCGCTTCCGTCAGCGCGCGGCAACAGTTCCACGCTTCAACAACGCAGCGACTTCGTCCGACACCACGTTGTCGCGGCCACCAGCTTTGCCGAGCGCCGCATCGAGCGGCGTCTTGCCTGCCGCGTCCTTCACGTCGGTCTTTGCACCGTGCGCGAGCAGGAACTCCACCACGCGCGTCCAGCCAAACTTCACCGCGCCGAAGAGGGCCGTCTGGCCGTCGCGGTCCGTCATGCTGCTGATGCGCGCGATGCGCGCTGTTCGACCCGCGATGTCGGTGACCTTTGCGTTCACGTCCGCGCCTGCGGCCACCAGTGGCTCGAGCGTCGCGAGTGTTTCCATTTGCACGTCGGGCCCTTCGAGGCTCAGCCTTCGGTCGCGTGGCGAAATGCCCATGCCCGCCGCGCCCATCAGCGGCGTCACGCCCATCACGTTCGGTAAGTCGGCGAGTGCGCCGTGCTCGAGCAGCAGGCGCACGGACTCGGCGTCGTGGCCGATCGCGGCACGCAGCAGCGGCGTGGCTCCAGTCGTCAGCAGATCGTCGACGAACCGGCTGCTGTTGCCGCCCCGGCCGGGGCGGTGCTGATTCAGTTGCGAGTTCGCGTTCACTTTGGCTTCGAGCAACAGGCGCACGACGTCGTGTGCGGAAGTTTCGGAAGCCACCGGGCGTTGAGCCCCGCGCTGGTTGTAGCTCGCCATGTCCACGGCCGCGTAGAGCGCCGTGCGTCCCCACCAATCGGATACGTGCGGGTTCGCGCCGGACTCGAGAAGCAGACGCGCCGTGTCGGAATGGAAATTGTCGATCGCGACCATGAGCGGCGTCACGCCGTCGGGGTTCGGCTGGTTCACGTCCGCACCGGCGGCGAGCATCGAACGCACGCAGCGCGAGCAGCCGGAACGCGCGGCATACAAGAGCGGCGTGAGGCCGCCCGTGGGCCGATACTGTGCGCGCGGCTCGGATGTGATCTGCGCGCGCCATTCGTTCGCCGCGGCGCGCGTCTTCACGTTCGCGCCCTTGTCGATCAGGAACTGCACGAGCTCGGGGTAGTTGCCGTCGGCCGCCCACATGAGCGCCGTCTGGCCGCGCCACGCTTCCTCGGTGTTCACGTTCGCGCCGTGCGCGACGAGCACCTTCGCCACGTCGAGCGCGCCGGCTCGCGCGGCAAGCAGCAGCGCCGTCTGGCCGTCTGCGTTCGGCGATTCCGCGTCGGCGCCGGCGTCGAGCAGCAGCGTTACGAGCTTTACGTTCGCGAGCTTCACGGCTTCGGCGAGCGGCGTGGAGCCGTACTTGTTCGTGACGTTGGCCTTTGCGCCGCGCTTGATGAGCGCCGTCACGAGCTCCGAGTCCACCTTGAATACGGCCCAGTGCAGCGGCGTGGTGCCGTCGCCTTGTACGGCGTTCACATCGGCGCCGCCGTTCAGCGCTTCGAGCGCTGCGGTGCGATCGCCGCTCTGGATCAGGTCGGCGAGCTTCGAGTCCGCCGCGGCGGCGATGCCGGCAGCGAGCAGAGCGGTGAGGGCGAGCAGCGAGTGTTGCAGCGTGCGCATGGGAGCACCTAGACGATGTCGGGCATCAACGTGTTGTGATGCGCCCAGAAACCCTTGAACGCGTCGTGCACGAAAAGTTTTGGATCCGACCACGTGCGGCCGGTGTCGTTCATGATGCCGGCCGCGAAGATATCGTCCGCGCTCTGGCCTTTGCGCACGAGCTCGACGAATCGCTCGAAGATCTTCAACGACATGTCGCGCTCTTTCTGCACGTCGGCCCGGGCCACGGCTGCGCCGTAGCTCGGCACGTACTTCGTATTCGCGTTGCCGAGCTTCAGCAGAAGATCGAGCGCATCGACGCGGCCACCGAGCCAGCCGCCGCCGAACCAATCGAGCTCGGGGTCACGCAGCGGTGACACGGCGTCGCCGACGGCGAGCACGTTCGCGTCGCGAAAGTACACGTAGCAGTCGCCGTCCGTGTGCGCTTCGAGCAGGTAGCCGTACTCCACGCGCTGGTTCGCAATCTTTGTCTCGCCCGTGGTGTAGAAACTCTCGGTCGGCTGCGCGGCGACGGGAACGGGTTTCTCGTAGCGGTCTTCCGCGGGCAGGTAGTAGCCGATCGAGAGCCGCTGGCGCGTCTTCTCGTGCGCGACGATGGCGGCACCCTTGCCGAGCGCCTCGTTGCCGCCGGTCTGCTCGTGGTGCCAGTGCGTGTTGAACAGTGTGCGGATCTTGTTGCCGTTCGGTAGTGAGGCGAGCGCGGCCTGTAAATCCATCGTTGCGCCAGGCGCGCCGCTATCGACGACCACGAGGCCGTCCGCGGTCGATAGCGCGAGCACGTTGCCGCCGGCGCCCGTGACCAGCGCGATGGAGTCCGTCACCTTCGCGACTTCGATCTTTGAACCGCTAGCCGCGAACGCGCGCGGCAGCGCAGCCATCGCCGCCGCGCCGAGCGCGCTCTTCAGAATCGTGCGGCGACGGATCATCACGCGCGCCTCAGACGCCCGCGATCTCGCCGGTGGCGTCGGCGTACGTTTTCTGCTCGAGCCCGGCTTTGTTCAGCACTGTGAGGTGCAGATTTGCGAGCGTCGAGTGCTCCGGCAGTTCGATGTGCTGGCCGCCTTTCATGCGCCCCGCGGCTCCGCCCACGAGAATGTTCGGCAGCGGATAGTTGTTGTGCCGGTCGCTGTTGCTCATGTTCGAGCCGTACATGAAGAGCGAGTGATCGAGCAGCGAGCCGTCGCCGTCCTTCGTCGCCGCCATCTTCGCGACGAAGTCCGCGAAGCGTTCCATGTGGTAGCGCTGGATCTTCACGAGCTTCAGCAGCCGGTCTTTGTCGTTCGCGTGATGCGACAGCGGGTGGAATGCGTCCGACACGCCAATATGGTTGTACGTGCGGTTCGTGCCTTCGGCCACCATGATGTACGAAGCCACGCGAGTGAGATTCGCCTGATATGCGAGGGCGACGAGGTCGAACATCAGCTTGACCTGCGAATCGAACGCGTCGAGCTCGCCGACCGGCGCCTCAGGCAGCGTGATGCCCGTAAGGTCGCGCTGCTCGGCCTTCTGCACGCGGCGCTCGATCTCGCGCACCGTGTCGAGGTACTCGTCGAGCACCACGCGGTCGCCGGCTCCAAGATCGCGCTTCAGCGCCGCTGTGCGGTCGGCGATGAGATCGAGCAGGCTCTTCGTCTGCGCCGCGATCGCGTCGCGCTCAGCGGGCGTGTCGCCTTCGCCGAACAGCTGTGTGAACACCTTGCGCGGATTGAATTCCATCGGCAGCGGCGATGTCGCGTTCCGGAACGACAGCGTGGTGCTGTAGTAGCAGCCGGCGCCGGAAGGGCAGGCCGCCACCTGCGTCGTGGTCTCCGATGCCACTTCGAGCGACGGCAGCGCCGTCTCCTGNNGGAGAGCCACGTGGCCGGCACAATCGCGTGCACGGAGTTCGCGTTCGCCTTGTTCTCGAGATTGCCGAACGACGTAACGTAGCGCTTGAACTTCTCGAGTGGCTCCATGATGGGCGAGAGCTTGAAGCTTTCGCCCGCGCCGCTCGGGCTCCAGTGATCCATGGCCGCGCCGTG
>PMCP01000075.1:0-7718 GCA_003155415.1 Gammaproteobacteria bacterium
TACTTCGCGCGGCCTTTGTAGCCCGCAGCGACCGTCGGGATCGTGAAAATCTCGACGAACTGCTGGTTGTTCGCCACGCCGTACAGCGTCTTCTTGTCGACGCCGCCGAACGCCACCGTGATCAGCGGCAGCGGCGACGGGATCTCACCAAGATGCTTGCCGGTCTTGTCGACGACCTGCACTCCACCGCCACCGGTCGTGTAGATGCGCCCCTGCTCGTCCACAGCACTGCCGTCCCCGCCAACCAGCGCGAACTGCCGCTCGTTCGTCAGCGAGCCGTCGGCCTGCACATCGAACGCAACGAGTCCGCCCGGGCGCGCGCCTGGCGGCGTGCCCGCAGGCACGGGATCCGTCGGTGTGCTCGCGAGCCGGCCCGTCACGTACAGCGTCTTCTCGTCGGGAGAGAGAATGATTCCGTTCGCGCCCGTCAGCGTGCCGTACTGCGTAACCGTGCCTTTCGCGTCCGAGTAGTAAACGCCGCCCTTCGAGAAGTACACGCCGCCCTTGCTGTCGGCGGTCATATCGTTCAGCAAGCCGCCGGCGCAATCGATCGGCTCGCCCTTGTACTCGCTCATCAGCAATTGCTTCTTCGGCTCGAGCTGCCAGATCTGCTCCGGCAACGCACGCTGCAGCACGAACAACGCACCGCTCTTGTTCATGGACAAGGCGCCGCTCGTGCTCGTGCCCGTGTAAGGAAACGACTCCTTGCCGTTCGCATCGAGCTTCAGCACGCGGCTGTTCGTGTTCTGCGCAAACAGCATGCCGCCGTCGGCCGTCGCGACAGGGCCGTCGGCGTTGTTGCCGGTGCCCGTCCACACGGTCTTCCACGTCTTGCCGGCGTCGATGACGCCCGCGATCGCGGTGACTTTGTATTCGCGGTGCTCGGGAGCCGGCGCCGCCGGCCGCGCCGGGGGCGCTGCGCCTTGCGCCGGCGGATTCTTGCAGTGACTTGCGGTGTAAGCCGCGTAGTTCGCGTCGCGCGCCGCCTGCACACCGGGTCCGGATTGGGGCGCCGCTGCAGGCGCAGCGGGTTGGGCTCGAGCCAATCCTGCCATGAGCGCAGCAGCCAGCAGGCCGAGGGTCAAAGTCGTCGTCGTTCGCAAGCGCATAGTTCCTCCGATTACTTCCACGCGTCGACCGCTTTGCGTTGCAGCGAGTCGGGTCCGATTTCCATGATCTCGAGCGCCACACCGTCGGGATCCGATATCCGCCCGACGCGTGCTTTCGAAATACCGACAGTGGGGTCGTCCAGCTTGAATCCCTGCTTACGCAGGTTCGCGATACTCGAGGCGACGTCGTTCGTCTCGATGCCGACGTGCGTGATGCCGGTCGGCGCCCCTACCGCTGCGGGCAGCAACTCTACGAACGTGTCGCGAGAGAGCTGCAGATACGTGAGACGCACGCTGCCGTCCTGGTTGCGGACGGTGAACGCCTCTTTCGCGCCTAGAGTGTCTTTGTAGAACTTCAGCTCAGCGTCATAGTTCTTGGTGCTGATACCGATGTGATTGATGCCGCGCCGCGCGGCGTCCTGTGCCGTGCTGACTTGCAACGCCAGCGCACCGACCACGACGCCGCAGACGAACAGAATCGTGCCTTTCATTGGACCCCCCGTGCCGAGTACTCGCCGGCGCCGCCCTTTGCGACACCGCCCGCCGATTGTACGGCTAATCGGGTAGGCCATTGCCATCGCAAGGCGCGGACACTAACGCGCCGCGAACTCCGGTCGAACGACTCCGGACCTCGCGGCGCGGGGAAGATTAAGAAGATAACCGGTAATTCCGGCCTTAACGCACGAACAACGCGATGAGAATAATTACAGGAATTGGAACGCCGAGAAGCCAAAGCAGTATCGAACGCATTGATGCTCTCCCTAAGTTTTCTGGCTATCAGAGGTCGCGTTGCCTGCCGCCGTAGGTGGCCGCAAGACTCCCGACGAATGCGCCGCCAAGCAGCGAGATGAACAGCCACAGTGCCGCGTAGCTCGAGGCTTTGCGGGCTTTTTCCGCGGTGGCCTTCATGCTCTCGCTGACCTCGCGCATCTTCGCTTGCATACGGGCGTAGGTGTCGGTCACCCGCCTCTCGGCTTCCTGCTGCGACAGGCCCGTGCGCTCTGCAATGACGGCGCCGAGATAGCGAACATCCTCCGGCGGTAGCGCATCCGCGCCTGCGTTGCTCGCGAATATGCGGCCGACCTCCGCCGTAGGTGGCGCTGCCGTCGGCGAGGCCACAGGCTCGTTGGGTCCCGCACCTGGCGTTGCAACCGCGTCTCGGCGGAACAACGAATCGACGAAATATCCCATCGAGCCGGGATCGCCTGCCTTCGACATGTCGTTGGACCCCGCGGCAGTGCCGGTCGCCGCGGCAGCAGCATTGACCGCTCCGCTGGCCGTCGTGGCGCCCGCTTGTACTCCACCACCGACGATCGATCCGATCACCGAGCTCAACAGCGCCGCAGTGGCCACCGACGCGACGGCCCATGCGAGGAACCCATGTGCGGTATCGCGGAAATACACTTCGTCGCTGTGCACCGCAACCCACTTCGTCCGCAGGCGGCCAGCGAGATAGCCGCCGAGCCCCGCGGCGGCGAGTTGCGTCAAGGTGACCCACAGAATCGTCGAGACGCCGAACGTCTGCGCACTCACGCTGTTCTGCGCCCAAGGCGATACCGACGCCAAGCCGAGGCCGGTGCCGAGTATCAGCATTATTAAGGACAGCGCAGCGGCCGCCGCGGCGCCCGCGAGGATGGCGCCCCAGGAAACAGCGCTACTCGATGCGCGATCTGCGCCATCGAAGGCCGGCAACAACTGGTCTCGCATCGGATTGATCGTGCTCATGGGCGTTTCCCGTATTCCCGTAAGAGTTCACTCGATCGTAATTTCGCGCCCATCGACAGAAAGCCGGACAGACGGATGCGACAACGTCGGCCGGGTCCGACGCCTGTTCGGGATTAGGACGTTTCTTACAGTACGAAGCCCGCTTGTTACCTGCCGTCGTTCGACGTGCAGGCGGACTATTCCTCCATCAACAGAGGGCAAAGACATGTCTACGAATAGCCGGGAAGCCACGTTGGGTGGCGGCACCATGAACGGATTTTTCGACGACGTCGAAGAACTGCTGGGGCATATCACGCATCTTCCAGACGCCGAGATTGCGGAGCTCCGGGAGAAAGTAGAAACGTCGTTAGGCGCGGCGCGTAGCGCCATGGAGACCAGCGTCCAATCAGTGGTCGACACGACGACGCGAGCGGCGAAAGCGACGGACGAGCTCGTGCAAAACAATCCGTGGAAAGCGCTTGGCATTGCAGCGGTGACCTGCCTCGCGCTCGGTGCGCTCCTCCGAAAGAATTGACGAAGGGGCTTTGCGCCTGCGGGCGCAGAGCCGTCGTCAGCGCTCTTCGCCCCAGGAGATGACCCTCGCGGCCGCCCTGCGACATCGTGCGTTGCAGGCCGGCGCTGTTTTCCGTGGACGTTCGCGCTGGAAGGCGACGGCGCGCACCGAACCCGCTACCATCGGCGGGCTCGTTGCCCACCACGGAGAACAACAATGCGTACAAACCTGGGTGTCACTACGGCACGGCTCGCCGCCGCGCTGCTAGTGTTCGGCCTGTTGGCCCAACAACCCGTGCGAGCTGCCGACTTAGACTCACTCGCAAAACGCGTGCAGGTCCTCGAGGATCGCGAGGCCATTCGCGCGCTGATCCTTGCGTATGGCCAGGCTCATGACCACCGCGACTACAAAACCTTTGCCAGCCTGTTCGCGACGAACGGCGAATGGGTGGGCGGCTTAGGCTCGGCCAAAGGCCCGGACGCAATCTTCGCGTTGATGGACAAGACGATTGGCCACCACCCGCTGCCGAACGGCTCGGGCACGGTCCACTTGCTGACGAACGACCAGATCGTGATCGACGGCGATCAAGCCTCGGCCGTGACAAAGTGGATCTACATCACGCCCGGCGACGATAAGGCGCCGAAGCTGGTGTACGTCGGCCACTACGACGACAAATTCGTTCGCGAAAAAGGCGCGTGGAAGTTCCTGCGCCGCGAAGCCCCGGCTGATATTCCAATCCCCGAAGCAGCGACACCGAAGAAGTAGAAAAAGGAGCATCGCCATGAGCGCACCGCCCGTGCTGACCGAGCTCAGACTCTCGGCAGAGATGAAGGACGCTATCAACAAAGCGTTCGAAGTTCAGAAACCGATCGTTGTCGCGTACGTCGACGAGAACAATGCGCCGCAGATCTCTTACCGCGGCAGCACGCAAGCGTATAGCGACAAACAGCTCGCGATCTGGGTCCGCAACCCAGAAGGCCGCTTGCTCGAATCTATCGCAAAAAATCCTGCTATGTCTTTGATGTATGGCAACTTTGACCCGGCCGGACGCGCGTTCATGACACTGCGCGGCCGCGCGCACGTCGACAGCAGCGAAGCCGTGCGCGGCAAGGTGTACGACGCCGCGCACCCGTTCGAACGCGACAAGGACAAGGACCGCAAGGGCATCGCGATCATCATCGATCTCGACAGCGTCGACGGCTTTTTCGGCGGTGCGATGCTGAAAATGCGCCGCTGAGCGACGCGCCATGTCCTTGCGTCGGAACTGGGCCCGTCTTGCCCCGATATTGGCCGCGGCGCTCGTTGCGCTGACCGCGGCGCATGCCGCGCCGCGCGTCGCACCGGTGCCGGAAGCCGAGCGCACCGCCGAACAGCGCGAACTCGCAACCCGATTCGCGTCGCTCGGCATGGCGAACGTCGTTGGCACCTACTTGCGTTACCCCGCACTGGCGGCGGCCGTGCTGCCGTACACCGAGTATCTGCTGACAGCCTCCGCACTGCCGCCGCGGGATCGCGAATTATTGTGGCTGCGCACCGCGTGGCTCGCACATTCGAGCTACGTGTGGGCACATCGCGTACCCGCTGCGCGGCGCGCGGGGCTCGGCGCCGCAGAGGTTGCACGTGTGGCGGTCGGCCCCGACGATCCGAATTGGGGGTCGTTCGACGCTGCGCTGCTGCGCGCGGCGGACGAGCTGCACATCGATGCGTTCGTCAGTGACGCCACGTGGGAGATTTTGGCGGAGCGTTACACACCGAACCAGCTAACGGACTTGGTCTACGGCGTCGGCGAAATCGCGATGCACGCAAGCGTCGCGAACACGCTGCGCATCGAGATCGAGCCTGGCATCACCGACCGCCCGCCGTCCGCCGTGCCCTACCAAGTGGCCGCACGCCAAACGAACCAACGCCTGGTCGGTGGCGATGCGCGAATCGCGCCGCTGCCAGCCGCTCCCGGCGCACCGGCCGCCAACGTTTTTCGCACGTTCGCGCGCAATCCGCCGGCCGACGCATTGCGCAACACCGTGGGCCGTCATATTCGGGACGAGACGTCGTTGACACCGCGCTACCGGGAACTCCTGATCATGCGCGTCGGCGTGGTGTGCCGTTCGGAGTACGAGTGGGCGGCCCATTCGCGCATCGGCCGGCAGGTGGGCATGAACGACGCCGACGTCGCCCGTATCATCGCGGGGCCTGCCAGCGCGGGCGACGCGCTCGAAACAGACCTGCTGCGTGAAGTCGACGAGCTCGCTCGCGATAACGCGGTCGCCGATGGCACCTGGGCCGCGCTCGAATCCAAGCTCACGCTGCCGCAACTGCTCGACACGCTGATCACGGTCGGCGGATTCCGCAGCGCGACGTATGCAATCAACAGCGCTGGCGTGCAACTCGACGCCAACATGGCCCAGTTTCGTTTCCCGCTCGAGCTGCGCTGATCTCGCCCGCGTTAGCGTGCGACTTCTTCGAGCACGCTGCGTAGCGTGACTCGCCCCCGCACCAACCGCGACCAACCGCGCGAATTTCGCGCACATTAACCGAGCACTTTCTCGCACACCACGACGCGGCGAGCGCGTCGTTCCACGCTTCGCGCGCATGGCACAAACATTGCTTTGTGCGTTTGGGCACAGGAGACGGGCGTAACTACTAGAACGTAAAAACGCCCACGGGAAAGGAGACCCTTCGATGAAAGACTTTGAAAGAAAGGTCGCGCATTCGCTCGTCTTGTTGAGCAGCGCGCTACTGGTTGCAAACGCGCAAGCAGCCGGCACGATAAAAATAGACGACACACGCTCGGTCACGATCGGCGGAGGCCTGCGCGCGGGCTTCTCGTCGACGGAAAATGGCGCGCCTAACGGCACGGATGATTCGAAAGACTTCAGCCTGCAAAGCGCGCGGCTCTACGTCAGCGGTAATGCATCGGACAAGATCAAGTTCACATTCAACACCGAATGCGACAGCTGCGGCGGCGCTGGCGGTCAAATCATCGTGCTAGACGCGATCGCGCAGTTCGAGTTGAACCCGAAGTTCAACGTCTGGGTCGGTCGCATGCTGACGCCGGCAGACCGCATCGAGATGAACGGCCCGTACTACGGCCTGTCGTGGAACCAGTACACGGTGCCACTACTGCCGTCCGATCAGACGGGCCAGGCGGGCCTGTTCGGTCGCGACGACGGCGTCACGGTCTGGGGCGGCGTGGGCAAGTTCCAGTACGCGGCCGGCTTGTTCAACGGCCTGAAAGGCGGCGCGAATCAGAAAGACAGCCCGCTGTTCGCCACCCGATTGTCGTACTCGTTCTTGGGTAAGGAAGACAACCCCGCCTACTACACGAGCAGTACGTATTATGGCGGCGGCGGCGATATCGCGACGCTCGGCTTCGTGTATCAGAAGCAGAGCGACGGCGCCGGAACGGCAGCGCAGCCCGGCGACTTCGACGCGACGATTCTCGACTTCCTGTACGAGAAATCGATCGACAAAGGCAAGTCGGCGTTCACCGTCGAGGCCGAATACAAGAAGTTCAACGCCGATCTGACGCCTATCGCGAAGGCAAGCCCGGGTTGCTTCTGCCTATTCGACGGCAAGTCGTACTTCGTGACGGTGGCGTATCTCATACCCAGTGAGAGGCCGTTGAAGTGGCAGCCGTACATCCGCCACACGTCGAACGAGCCCAGCACGGGCGCCTCGAGCGATCTGAACGAGCTTGGCGTGAACATGATCATGCGCGGCCACAACGCGCGCCTGAATCTGAACTACACGGACGGCGACGCGAACCTCACGGGCGCACCAGGACCCGACGTCAGCACGATTTCGTTCGGCGTCCAGATCCAAATCTAGACCACCCAACACATTCGAGGACAACAATGAAACTCTCAACGAAGTTAAAGACGTCATTTGCGGCAATTGCCGCCGCCACTGCTCTGTGGGCCGGCGGCGCGCAGGCGCAGGACACGATCAAGGTCGGCATCCTNNACCATGGCCATCAGCGAGACGACGCTGAAGGACACGATGCTGATGCTGATCGCCGAGCAGAACGCCAAGGGCGGCCTGCTCGGCAAAAAGCTCGAACCCGTCGTCGTTGACCCGGCATCGGACTGGCCGCTGTTCGCCGAGAAGGCGCGCGAGTTGCTCCAGGTGCAAAAAGTCGCCGCCGTGTTCGGCTGCTGGACATCCGTTAGCCGAAAATCCGTGCTGCCGGTGTTCGAGGAGCTGAATGGCCTGCTGTTCTATCCGGTGCAGTACGAAGGTGAGGAGTCGTCGAAGAACGTCTTCTACACCGGCGCCGCGCCCAATCAGCAGGCAATCCCGGCCGTCGACTACCTGATGAACGAGATCAAGGTGAAGCGCTGGGTGCTCGCGGGCACGGACTACGTGTATCCGCGCACGACCAACAAGATCCT
>PMCP01000075.1:7842-28566 GCA_003155415.1 Gammaproteobacteria bacterium
GCGTGGAACTACTTCGAGAGCGTCAAGTCGCCGGTGAACGACGCGTTCATCAAAGCGTGGAAGACGTACATCAAGAACCCGAAGCGCGTGACGAACGACCCGATGGAGGCGCACTACATCGGTTTCAACATGTGGGTCGAAGCCGTCAAGAAGGCAGGCACGACGGATCCTAAAGCCGTGCAGGCCGCGATCATCGGCGTATCCGTGCCGAACCTCACGGGCGGTATCGCCACGATGATGCCGAACCATCACATCACGAAGCCCGTGCTGATCGGCGAGATCCAAGCCGACGGTCAGTTCGAGGTCGTCTCGAAAACACCGAGCACGGTCATGGGTGATGCATGGTCGGATTTTCTACCGGGCTCGCGCGACATCACGGCTGATTGGACACCGCCGCTCTCCTGCGGCAACTACAACGTGAAGACGGGCATGTGCTCGGGTCAGAACTACAAGTAACAGCAAGGTCGGGTCCGGCTCCCGCGGGGGCCGGACCCTCTCCTGACGAATACGAGGGATGAGCACCGGTGAGAAGGATTCTTAGCGTAGCCGCATTGCTATCGACGTGGATGCTGACGACGGCCGCGGCAGCAGTAGCCGGAGAGGAAGAATTCACCCAAGCGCTCGCCGCTCTCGCCGCGGCAAGTTCGTACGCCGAGAAGGACGCGGCGGCCACCGCGATCGCCGCAAGCGCCCATCCACGGGCCGAGCCGGTGCTCGGCGCAATGTCCAGGGGAGAGCTCTATACGCGCGGCAGTGACTCGCGGCTCGTCACCGTGACGGACGCAGCGGACGGATTCGCGTTAGTCGACGCGGCAACGGGTGAGGACCTGGGCACCGCGGGCAAAAGCGACGTGAACCGCGTGACCCTCAACAACGCGCTGCGCTCTTCGCTGCGCGGCCTGCTCGCGACGCTGAAATTGCATCATGCCGATCCGAAGCAGCGCATCGCTGCGATCCGCGAGGTCGGCGAGTCGGGAGACCTCGAGATGCGGCAGACCCTCACGGAGCTGCTGGCGACCGAGCAGAACTCCGGCGTACGCACTGCGATCGATACGGCGGTTGCCACACTGAACCTGGATAGCACGGAGCCGGCTGAGCGGTTGGCAGCAATCGAGCGCGTGGGCGGCGTCGTCAACAGCCTCGTGCGAACGAAGATGTCGGCGCTGGCCAGCAATGAAACCCTCGACGAGGAAACGAGGAGCGCCGCGCGCAGAGCGGTGATCGACATCGAGAGGCACGTCGCCGTCTACGACGTCGTGCAAACGGCGTTCTTCGGCCTGAGCCTAGGCTCGATCCTCGTACTAGCAGCCATCGGTCTGTCCGTGACATTCGGCATCATGGGCGTCATCAACATGGCGCACGGCGAACTCATGATGCTCGGCGCCTACACCACCTATGTCGTGCAACAGTTGATGCCGAACGCGCTCGGCGCGTCGTTGTTCGTCGCGATGCCCGCCGCGTTCCTGGTAGCGGGTCTCGTCGGTGTCGCAATCGAGCGGGGCATCGTCCGGCGACTCTACGGACGGCCGCTCGAAACACTGCTCGCGACGTTCGGCGTGAGCCTCGTGCTGCAGCAAGCCGTGCGCACGATCTTCTCGCCGCTGAACCGCTCGGTCGTCACACCGGCGTGGCTCAGCGGCTCCGTCGAGATCACGCCCGGGCTCGACATCACGCTGAACCGGCTCTACATCCTGCTGTTCAGCCTGCTCGTGTTCGGCGCGCTGCTGCTCGTGCTGAAGCGCACGCGCCTCGGCCTCGAAATGCGGGCCGTCACGCAGAACCGTGCGATGGCGGCAGCGATGGGCATTCGCACGGATCGCGTCGACTTGATGACCTTCGGTCTCGGCTCCGGCATCGCGGGGCTCGCCGGCGTGGCGCTGTCGCAGCTGACGAACGTGGGCCCGAATCTCGGCCAGGCCTACATCGTCGACTCGTTCATGGTCGTCGTGTTCGGCGGCGTCGGCAGCTTGTGGGGCACGCTCGTGAGCGGACTCTCGCTCGGCGTCGCGAGCAAGCTCATCGAACCCGCGGCCGGCGCCGTGATGGCGAAGATCTTCGTGCTGGTGTTCCTGATCGTGTTCATCCAGAAGCGACCCCGCGGGCTGTTCCCGCAGAAGGGTCGCGCGGCGGAGGCCTGAGCATGCTCGCGAAACGTTGGCTCGATCACGATCGGGGCGGTTACGTGTTACTCGGCGTGCTCGCGGTGCTGGCCGTCGTCGTGCCGGTCGCGAATCTTGCGTTTCCCGACGGTTCGCCGCTGCACCTATCGACGTTCATGGTCACGCTGCTCGGCAAGTACCTGTGTTACGCCCTCCTCGCGCTGGCGCTCGATCTCGTGTGGGGCTACGTCGGCATCCTGAGCCTCGGCCACGGCGCATTCTTCGCGCTCGGCGGCTACGCNNGACCTCGTGTGGGGCTATTGCGGCATTCTCTCGCTGGGGCACGGCGCCTTTTTCGCGCTGGGCGGTTACGCCATGGGCATGTATCTGATGCGCCAGATCGGCGCGCGCGGCGTGTACGGCAACGCGAATCTGCCGGACTTCATGGTGTTCCTGAACTGGGACACGCTGCCGTGGTACTGGCACGGCTTCGATGCGTTCTGGTTCGCGCTCGTGATGGTCGTGCTCGTGCCGGGCTTGCTCGCCTTCGTGTTCGGTTGGCTCGCGTTCCGTTCGCGCGTCACGGGTGTGTATCTGTCGATCATCACTCAGGCACTCACGTACGCGCTGATGCTCGCGTTCTTCCGCAACGAGATGGGCTTCGGCGGCAACAACGGCCTCACCGACTTCAAGGAACTGCTCGGCTTCGACTTGCAGAGCGACAAGACACGCGTGGTGCTGTTCCTCACATCCATTGCCGCGCTCGCGCTCGGCTACATCGCCTGCCGCTACGTCGTGACGTCGCGACTCGGCCGCGTAGTAGCCGCGATCCGCGACGCCGAAGGCCGCGTGCGGTTCACGGGCTTTCGCACGCATCACTTCAAGGTGTGGGTGTTTACGTTGTCGGCAGTGCTGTGCGGCATCGCCGGCGCTCTGTACGTGCCCCAGGTCGGCATCATCAACCCCACCGAATTTCAGCCGCTGAATTCGATCGAGCTCGTCGTGTGGGTTGCCGTTGGCGGCCGCGGCACGCTGTACGGCGCAGCGCTCGGCGCCGCCGTCGTGAACTACGCGAAATCCACGTTCACGGCGCTGCTGCCGGAGGTGTGGCTGTTCGTGCTTGGCGCGCTGTTCGTACTCGTGACGATTGCGTTGCCGCGCGGCCTCGTTGGCATCGCAGCGCGTTTCAAGAGAGCTCAGCATGCGTGAGACGGGGCCACGCGACGCCGAGGACTGGGCAACCGACGACCCGCTGCCTGGCGGAATCGATGCACCGCACAAGTGGATTTTGTATCTCGACAAAATCTCCGTGAGCTTCGACGGCTTCCGCGCACTGAACAATCTGAACCTGTACATCGAAGCCGGCGAGCTGCGCTGCGTGATCGGGCCGAACGGCGCCGGCAAGACCACGATGATGGACGTGATCACGGGCAAGACGCGCCCGGACGAAGGCGAAGCGTTCTTCAACGGCACGATCGATCTTCTCGAGCACACAGAGCCCGAGATCGCGAGCTGGATCGGCCGCAAGTTCCAGAAACCGACGGTGTTCGTGAATCACACGGTGCTCGAGAACCTCGAGCTTGCGGGCCTGCGCGACAAGCGCGTGTGGCCGACGCTGATCACGAAGCTCTCGGCGCAAGACAGCGATCGCATCGATGCGACGTTGCGCACGATCGGACTCCTCGACCACGCAAGGCGGCAGGCCGGCGCGCTGTCGCACGGCCAAAAGCAGTGGCTCGAGATCGGCATGTTGCTGATGCAGAACCCGCGCGTGCTGCTCGTGGACGAGCCGGTCGCGGGCATGACGCGGCAGGAAACCGAGGCGACGGCCGAGCTCCTGAACGGACTCGCCGGCGAGCACTCGGTGGTCGTCGTCGAGCACGACATGGAGTTCGTGCGCTCGATCGCCCGCCGCGTGACCGTGCTACACGAAGGTCACGTGCTCGCCGAAGGGACGATGGACGTCATCCAAAACGACCAGCGCGTAATAGAGGTGTACCTTGGCGAGTGAGCGTTCGCCGTGCTGCGCCGCGATGCGCCGCACGATAGTGCCGTATCGCGCATCGATCACGTTCACCGGCGATGAGCTCAACTCGCCGCCGGGCGCTGCGATCCGTCATCGCGGAGCGCCGTCGTGCTGACGGTGAAAAGCTTGAATCAGTCGTACGGACAGAGCCATACGCTGTGGGACATCGAGCTCGACGTTCCGCGCGGCACGGTCGTGAGCCTCATCGGGCGCAACGGCGTCGGCAAGACGACGTTGCTCGGGTGTCTCATGGGGCTGCTGAAGACGGACAGCGGCAGCATCACGTTCGACGGCCGCGAGCTCGCAGGATCTCGCGCCGAGCTACGCGCACCGCTCGGCATCGGCTTCGTGCCGCAGGGCCGCATGATTTTCCCGCTGCTCACCGTCGAAGAAAACTTGCGCATCGGGCTTCCCGCACGCGCGAAGCGTGCGCCGAAAACGGAAACCCACGCGAGCGTGCCCGAACTCGTCTACGAGCTGTTCCCCGTGTTGAAGTCGATGCGCAGNNCCCACCGAAGGCATTCAGCCCAGCATCGTCAAGGAAATCGGCGACGTCATTCAGCGCTTGAAGCATGAGCTCGCGATGACCGTGCTCGTCGTCGAGCAGAAGCTGCCGTTCGTGCGCCGCGTATGCGATCGGTTCTGCATCATGGATAAAGGCCGAGTCGTCAGCACGGGCGCCATGCCCGAGCTCACAGACGATCTCGTGCGCAATTTTCTCTCCGTGTGACGACCGAGATCTGGTCACAAGCGGTGTTGCTCGGCGGGTGGTTCGGCCTGCTGCACGCGTTCGACGCCGATCATCTCGCGACCATCGGCGGCCTCGCGCTGCGCGACCGCTCGCTGCCGGCCACGGGCTATGCGCTGCGCTGGGCGCTCGGCCACGCGGTCGCGCTCGGCATCGTGGCAGCGGTTGTGCTCGGCGTCGGCGTTGCCACGGCAGCTGACTGGACGGCGCATGGTGACGTGCTGGTGGCGCTCGCTTTGGTCGCCATCGGCCTGCAGGCGCTGCGCATCGCATGGCAATGGCTACGCGCGTCACGCCGGGGCTTCGTGCTGCCAAGGGCGGCCGTGGCGCACGCCGATTACGATGCGCACGCACACGTGCACTTCCTGGCGCCGTGGCATTCGCACGCGCCAGGACGCACGAGCGTGCTGATGGGGCTCCTGCACGGCGGCGCCGGCTCCGCCGCGGTGCTCGCGTTGCTGCCGCTCGCACATTTTCACAGCGGCCTCGCCGCAGCCGTGTATCTCGCCTGCTTCTCGCTCGGCGTCACCGTCGGCGCACTCGCGTTCGCGCGGGTATTCGCGCTGCTGGCACGCCGCTCCGCTGAAGTGGGCGAAAGGCAGGCAGCCTCGTTTCAAACGGCTGTCGGATTGTTCGCGCTCGTGAGCGGCGCATTCCTCTTGTACGAGATGCTCGCGCGTGCCGGTTGAAGCAACGGCGCAGCGGCAGCGCAGCTGGCGCGGCACGCTCGCGTTGCGGTTCGCTGCACGCGACGGGCGAACCGTGCTCGCCGAACGCAGGCACGAAGGTCCACTCTACATTCAGCAGCCCTTCTTCCCCGGCGACGGCGTGTGCCACGCGTATCTGCTGCATCCGCCTGGTGGCCTCGCCGGCGGCGACGAGCTGACGCTCGATGCACGCTGCGACGCCGGCGCACGCGTGCTGCTCACGACGCCAGCGGCGACGAAGTTCTATCGCAGCGACGGCCCCGCGAGCGTGCAGCGCCAGCGCTTGAACGTGGCCGCCGACGCGACGCTTGAGTGGTTACCGCTCGAAACAATCCTGTTCGGCGGCAGTCGCGCCGCGATCGAGACGTCAGTGGAGCTTGCGCCTGGTGCGCGCTTCATCGGCTGGGAACAGCTCTCGCTGGGCCGGCCGCTGTCGGGCGATCGCTACGCTGCAGGCTGGCTCGAGCAACGCACGCGGATCTCTGTGGCCGGCGAGCCGCTGCTGATCGACACGCTGCGTTGGCGCGCCGGTGACCGGCTGCTCGGCGCCGAATGGGGTCTTGCTGGTTTCGGGGTGTGCGGCACTTTGCAGGTCTTCCCGGCGAATGCCCGTCTCCTTGCGCCCATCCGGGAGCTGCTGGGTGCCGTCACCCCGTCTTACACAGAGCTCCGCTGCGCGGCGACGCTGCTCGGCGAGTTGCTCGTCGTGCGCTGCCTCGCGCATTCCGCGGAGCGTATGCGCACGCTACTCGAAGAGCTCTGGGCGCTGGTGCGCAGCGCCGTGATCGGCTGCGCGCCGAGCGCTCCGCGAATCTGGAGAACTTAGGAAAGACATGGATCTCACGCCAAGAGAAAAAGACAAGCTGCTGATCTTCGTCGCCGCACAGGTCGCGACCGCACGGCGCGCACGCGGCGTGAAGCTGAACTATCCCGAGAGCGTGGCGCTGATCTGCGCGGCAATCCTCGAAGGCGCGCGCGATGGCAAGTCCGTAGCGGCGCTCATGAGCGAAGGCGCTACGATCCTGACGCGTGCCGAAGTCATGGACGGCATCGCGGATCTGCTGACGGAAGTACAGATCGAAGCCACGTTCCCCGACGGCACGAAGCTCGTGACCGTGCACAACCCGATCGTGTAGCGCGCAATGATTCCAGGCGAATACTTCATCGAGAGCGGCGAGATCGAGCTGAACGCGGGCCGCGTAAAGCTCAAGATCGTAGTCGCGAATACGGGCGACCGGCCGATCCAGGTCGGCTCGCACTATCACTTCGCGGAGACCAACGACGCGTTGCGTTTCGATCGCGCCGCGGCGCTCGGCTTTCGCCTGAACATTCCGGCTGGCACGGCCGTTCGCTTCGAACCGGGACAAGAGCGCACGGTGGAGCTCGTCGCACTCGCGGGCGACCGGCGCGTGTATGGGTTCCTCGGCCACGTCATGGGTCCGCTGCCATGAAGATCTCGCGACGCGCGTACGCCGACATGTTCGGCCCGACCACGGGTGATCGCGTGCGGCTCGGCGACACCGAGCTCGTGATCGAGGTCGAGGCCGATCACACGGTGTATGGCGACGAGGTGAAATTCGGCGGCGGCAAAGTCATTCGTGACGGCATGGGCCAGAGCCAGCGCGCTTCCACTGAAACAGTGGATCTCGTGATCACGAACGCGCTGATCGTCGACTACTGGGGCATCGTGAAAGCCGACGTCGGCATCAAGAACGGCCGCATNNGGCGAAGGCCAGATACTCACGGCCGGCGGCATCGACGCGCACATTCATTTCATCTGCCCGCAGCAGATCGAGGAAGCGCTGACGTCCGGCATCACGACGATGATCGGCGGCGGCACAGGCCCGGCCACGGGCACGAACGCTACGACCTGCACGCCGGGCCCTTGGAACATCATGCGCATGCTGCAAGCGGCCGACGGCTTCGCGATGAACCTCGGGTTCCTCGGCAAGGGCAACGCAAGCCTGCCGCTGCCGCTCGAAGAGCAGATCGAAGCCGGAGTGATCGGCCTTAAGCTGCACGAGGACTGGGGNNACGACGCCGGCCGCGATCGACAACTGTCTCTCAGTGGCGGAAGCGTATGACGTGCAGGTCGCGATCCACACCGACACGTTGAACGAGTCGGGTTTCGTCGAGACGACGCTCGCGGCATTCAAAGACCGCACGATCCACACGTACCACACCGAAGGCGCCGGCGGTGGTCACGCGCCCGACATCATCAAGGCGTGCAGCGCGGAAAACGTGCTGCCATCCTCCACGAACCCGACGCGCCCTTACACCGTGAACACCGTCGACGAGCATCTCGACATGCTGATGGTGTGCCATCACCTGGATCCCGGCATTCCCGAGGACGTGGCGTTCGCCGAATCGCGCATTCGCCGCGAAACCATNNGACATCCTGCACGATCTCGGCGCGTTCTCGATGATCTCGTCGGACTCCCAAGCGATGGGCCGCGTCGGCGAGGTCATCACTCGCACGTGGCAGACAGCGCACAAAATGAAGGTGCAACGCGGCGCGCTGCCCGAAGACAACGCGCGCAATGACAACTTTCGCGTGAAGCGTTACGTCGCGAAGTACACGATCAACCCGGCCGTCACCCACGGCGTCGCCGAGCACGTGGGTTCCGTCGAAGTTGGCAAGCTGGCCGATCTCGTGCTGTGGCGCCCGGCGTTCTTCGGCGCGAAGCCGTCGTTGATCATCAAAGGCGGCATGATCGCATCGGCGCCGATGGGCGACGCGAACGCGTCGATTCCAACGCCGCAGCCCGTGCACTACCGGCCGATGTTCGGCGCGTTCGGGCGCGCGCTCGAACGTACGTCCGTGACGTTCGTGTCGGCAGCCGCGTTCGCAGCCGCTGTCGGCCAGCGTTACGGGCTCGCCAAATCCATCGTGCCTATTGGCGGTACGCGCCGCATCCGCAAGGCCGATATGCGGTTGAACGCATACACGCCGACGATCGAAGTCGACCCCGAAACCTACGAAGTGCGCGCTGACGGAATGCTTCTGACGTGTGAACCCGCCACGTCGTTACCGCTCGCGCAGCGTTACTTCCTGTTCTGAAATGGAGTCACGATGAGTGAGCCGTTACGTCTATTCACAGAACACTTTCCGATCGGTGGACGCGTGGGCCAAACGACCATCGCAACGCTGAAAGCCATTCTGCCCTTCGAGCGCCGACAGAAAGCGCGGCAACGAACGCGCACTACAGCCGGCGAAGACGTCGGCCTACAACTCCCGCGCGGCACGATCCTGCGCGGCGGCGATCTGCTGCGGGCCGCAGACGGCACGCTACTCGAGGTGGTGGCCGCACACGAGCCCGTGTCGACCGTGTTCAGCCGCAACTCGCGCCAGCTGGCGCGCGTGGCGTACCACCTCGGCAACCGGCATGTCGCACTTCAGGTCGGGCCCGGCTGGGTCCGGTACCTGGCCGATCACGTGCTCGATGCGATGGTGGTGCAGCTCGGTCTCCCCGTACTGCACGACGACGAGCCGTTCGAACCGGAAGCCGGCGCGTACGGATCGCACTCACATTCGCATGCTCAGCCCGAGCACGAGCACCTTCACACCAGCGTGGCCTTCGGCAACCTCCGTGCAGTGCATCGCCACGACCCATGAACGCCGCGACGCTGCGCCTCTGGCAACTGATCAGCCCGACGCTGCCGGTCGGGGCTTACAGTTACTCTCAGGCGCTCGAGTACGTAATCGAGCGCGGCACGGTGCGCGACGAACCGAGCACGCTCGCGTGGCTGCGCGAGCTGCTGCATCACGGGCTCGCGGCACTCGACTTGCCGGTGTTGCTGCGCGTGCATCGCGCATGGACGCGCGGCGACGCCGCGGCTGTCGTGCGACTCAGCCGCGAGCTCGAAGCACGCCGCGACACCGCGGAGCTGCGTTTCGAGGACATGGCGATGGGCGGCGCACTTACGCAGCTGCTCGCCAACCTCGGCGAACCGCTGCCGGCCGGCGCACCGCGGCTGCCGTTCGCGAGCGCGTTCGCAGTAGCGTGCGCGAACTGGCGAATATCCGAGGACGACGCTTGCGCCGGCTTCGCGTGGGCTTGGTGCGAATCGCAGATAGCCGCGGCCGTGAAGCTCGTGCCGCTCGGCCACACCGCCGGCCAACGTCTGTTGCTCGCGCTCGGCGCGGAGATCGGCACTGCGGTTGCGGCCGCTACGGCGCTCGACGACGACGACATCGGCACCACGCTACCCGGGCTCGCGATTGCGAGTGCGCTGCACGAGACGCAATACACCCGCCTATTCAGATCATGAGGAGAACGACAACATGCCAGACAACATCCTGAGAATCGGCGTCGGCGGCCCCGTGGGCTCTGGTAAGACCAGCCTCATCGACGCGCTCTGCAAGCAGATGCGCGAGCGCTATCACATCGCCGTGGTGACGAACGACATCTACACGCAGGAGGACGCGCAGATCCTGATCCGCTCGAAAGCGCTGGCCGAGGACCACATCATGGGCGTCGAGACCGGTGGCTGCCCGCACACGGCGATCCGCGAGGACGCATCGATGAATCTGGCCGCGATCGACACTATGGTGCAACGCTTCCCGACGCTCGATTTCATCTTCGTCGAGAGCGGCGGCGACAANNGTGGCGGCTGGCGATAAGATTCCGCGCAAAGGTGGCCCCGGCATCACGCGCTCGGATCTGCTGATCATCAACAAGATCGATCTCGCGCCAATGGTCGGCGCTTCGCTCGAGATCATGCAGCGCGACACGCTGAAGATGCGCGGCGAACGGCCGTGGGTATTCACCAATATCAAGGAGCGCCACGGCCTCGACGTCGTCGAGCAGTTCATCGTGCGGGCCGGCATGCTGCAGGCGGCCTGAGGCGCCTTTGTGACCGACAGGCCGAGCTCGAGAGCCACCCCGCCGCTCGTCGACGCGGCTTACGGGGCCACTCCGGGGCCGGCATTTGCGCCGCCCCGGACCGAGAGGCCCTCGAAAACCCGACCAAGCTCGCATTCGGTTAAGGACAGTCTGGCCGCGGCGCAGCCGTCTTGCTAGGCTAGACCGCTGCAAACGAAAGGAAATCGGTCATCACCGGGCGGTTCACTGGCAGCGCCAACAGGACGGCGGCCACCCCGGTGTAGCTGGATAGCCCCACTCATTCATTAAAGGCAACCCGCAGTGAATTCACAGACCCTCGCCAGTACGGTCAGCCGTGGCCCTCAAGCCACGATCAGCACCGAGACGCGGCTGAAGCTCTTCCGCTCGATGCAGGAATGCCGAATGCTCGAGAAACGCGCTTACGACCTGTTCATGCAAAACATGATCAAGGGCACGAGCCACCTCGCGCTCGGTCAGGAAGCCATCGCCGCGGGTTTCGGGCTCGCCATGCAGACCGGCGACTACACCTTCTGCACGTATCGCGGCCACAACCACACGCTCGTTCGCGGCGTGTCGATGACCGAGATTCTGGGCGAGCTCATGGGCAACGCATCGGGCCTGATGCGCGGCAAGGGCGGCTCGATGCACCTCACGAGCGTCAAGCACAACGTGATGGGCTCGTACGCCATCATCGGTGCGCACCTCACGATCGCGAACGGCGCGGCGTGGTCGGCGCAGTACCGCGGCACGGATCAGGTGGCGGTGTGCTTCTTCGGCGACGGCACCACGAACATCGGCGCGTTTCACGAAGCGTTGAACTTCGCCGTGATCTGGAAATTGCCCATCGTGTTCGTGTGCGAGAACAACCTTTACATGGAATACACGTCGATCTACGACGTCACGGCCGTTGAGCACCCCGCAGCGGACCGTGCCAGCGCGTACGGGCTCGAGCCCGTCCTGATCGACGGCAACGACGTAGACGTCGTGTATCGCACCGCAATGCGCGCTCTCGACCTTGCCCGCAAAGGCGGCGGCCCGAGCCTGATCGAAGCCCAGACCTACCGCCACGGCGGGCACTCGCGCGCCGACCCGGGCAAGTATCGGCCGGATGAAGAAGTGCAGGCATGGCTCGCGAAGGATCCGATTCCCTCATACCGCCAACGCTTGCTGCAACTCGGCATCGGCGAATCGGAAATCAAGAAAATCGAAGACGAAACCAAGGCGCAGGTCGACGCTGCGACGGAGACCGCGCGTAACGCGCCGCCGACGCCGCTCGAGCTCGCCGAAAAGGACTTGTGGGCAGATGGAGGCTCGGCGTGGCGCAACTAACTTATCGCGAGGCCGTAGCAGCCGGCATGCAGCAGGAAATGCGGCGGGACCCGAACGTCGTATTCCTCGGTGAGGACGTGGCCGCCGCCGGCGGCGTGTTCAAGACCACCGTGGGCTTGCTGGAAGAATTTGGCCCGAAGCGCGTCAGGGACACACCGATCTCCGAGCAGGCGATCCTCGGCGCCGCGATGGGCGCCGCGATGACGGGCCTGCGCCCCATTGCCGAGATCATGTTCTCCGACTTCTTCGCCGTGTGCTGGGACATCGTCGCGAACGAGATCGCAAAAACCCGCTACATGACGGACGGCCAGGTCACGCTACCGCTCGTCATCAAGTCGGGCAACGGCGCCGGCGCGCGCTTCGGCGCGCAGCACTCGCAGGCCGTCGAGAACTGGGCCATGGCGGTACCCGGACTCAAGGTTGTCGCACCAGCGTTCCCGGCAGACGTCAAAGGGCTCATGGCCGCCGCAATCCGCGACAACGACCCCGTACTATTCTTCGAATCGAAGTCGCTGTACGCAGTAAAGGGCGAAGTGCCCGAGGGCGAGCACATCGTGCCGCTCGGCAAAGCCAACGTGATCCGCCAGGGCACTGATGTCACAATCGTGGCACTCGCACTCATGGTGCCGCGCGCTCTGAAGGCCGCGGACATGTTGAAAGAGCAGCACGGCATCAACGCGACGGTCATCGACCTGCGCTCTCTCGTGCCGCTCGACACGCAGACGATTCTGACCGAAGTCGCGAAGACCGGCCGGCTCGTCACCGTGGAAGAAAATCCGCGGCTGTGTGGCTGGGGTGCGGAGATCTCGTCAATCGTGTCCGAAGAGTTGTTCTGGGATCTCGACGGCCCGATCGTGCGCGTCACCACGCCGCACATTCCGTTGTCGGCCGCCAACAACCTGGAAGACATGCAGTTGCCGAACCCTGAGCGCATCGTCGCCAGCGTTCGTCAGCTTTGCGACTAGCCGCGGAGAAAGTCTCGATGAACGTATTGATGCCGCAGCTGGGCGAAACCGTCGCCGAAGGCACCGTCGCGAAATGGCACAAGAAGGCCGGTGACAAGATCGCCGTCGACGAACTGCTGTTCGACGTCGAAACCGACAAGGTGTCGATGGAAGTCACGGCGATTACCGCCGGTGTCGTCACACAAATCCTCGTGCCGGCCGGCGCAACGGTCGAAGTGGGCACCGTACTGGCGGTCATCGACGACGGCGCAAGCGCCGCGGTTGCGGCACCGGCCGCGCAGCCGGTAGCACCGGCAGCGACACCCGCGCCGGCACCCGCCGCGGAAGCTCAGCCGCCCTCGTGGTACGCGGCCATGCCGCCGAACATGAACCAGGCCACGGAGCAATACACGCCGCCAGCCGCCTCCATTGCACCCGCAGCCGCCGCAGTAAGCGCGGCACAGCGCGACAGCCACCAACGTCTGTCGCCGGCCGTCCGCCGGATCGCCGCCGAGTATCGGCTCGATCTCGCCACCGTCAGCGGCTCCGGCCGTAACGGCCGCATCACACGGCGCAACGTGCTCGAGTTCATCCAGACCCGACAGTCCGAGCCCGCCCAAGCCGCTGCCGCCGCCGCTGCCGCTGCGCCTGCGGCGAGACCCGCGCCGGCCCCCGCCGCGGCTCCGGTCGCGCGCGCTCCGGCACCGGGGCCGGTACCGGCCTCGCAGCTCGGCACGAAGGTGCCATTCACGCGCATCCGCCGCCTCACGGCCGATCACATGATTCGCTCGAAAGCGACGAGCCCGCACGTGTTGCAGGCCGTGGAAGTCGACTTCCACCGCGTGGATCAGGTGCGCAAAGCCGTGCGCGATGCGTGGAAGGCCAAGCACGGCCACTCGCTGACGTATTTGCCGTTCATCGGCAACGCCGTGTGCCGCGCGTTGCAGGATTTCCCGCACTTGAACTCCAGCGTCGACGGCGACGGCCTCGTGCTACACGAGCACGTGAACCTCGCGATCGCTGTCGATTTGGGCGCCGAGGGTCTCGTGGCTCCGGTCATCAAGGAGGCCGAGAACCTATCGATCGCGCAACTCGCGGACGCGATCGCCGACATCGCGCACCGCTCGCGCACGAATCGCCTCAAACCCAACGACTTCTCCGGCGGCACGTACACGCTGTCGAACTCCGGCACGTTCGGCACGCTGATCACGGCGCCGATCATCAATCAGCCGCAGGTCGCGATTCTGTCGACGGACGGCGTGCGTAAGAAACCAGTCGTCGTGGAAACCTCGGAGGGCGACTCAATCGCGATCCGCCCCGTGGGCGTGCTCGCGCAGTCGTTCGACCACCGCGCGGTGGACGGCGCCTACTCCGCCGCGTTCCTCGATCGTCTGCGCCGGTTGATCGAAACGAGCAACTGGTCCATCGAAGTTTGAGCGGACGTAAGCACACGCTCGGCTGGATCGGCGCCGGCGGGCGGATGGGCGCAGCGATGGCGAAGCGGCTGCTCGCGGCCGGCCATGACGTCACCGTCTACAACCGCACCCGCAGCAAGGTCGAACCCCTCGCAGCGCTCGGCGCGAAGATCGTCGATTCGCCCAGCGCCATGCGCGGGCTCGACATCGTGTTCACGACCGTCTCGGCGTCTCACGATCTGGCCGCAGTGTGCCTCGGCGCCGACGGCGTGCTCGGCAAAGACCAATCGCCGAAGCTCCTGATCGACTGTTCGAGCGTATCGGAAGAAGCCTCGGCCGAAGTGCGCGCGGCGGCGGCGAAGCTCGGCACGGACATGCTCGCTGCGCCCGTGAGCGGCAACGCAAAAGTCGTCACCGCCGGCAAGCTCACGATCGTCGCATCAGGCCCGCGCAAAGCGTTTGATCTCGCGAAGCCATACCTCGACACGCTCGGCGTCGGGGTCACCTACGTCGGCGAAGGCGAACTCGCGCGCATGGTCAAGATTTGCCACAACCTGCTGCTTGGCGTCGTAGCACAGTCGCTGGCCGAGATCACGGTGCTGGCCGAGAAAGGCGGAGTGCCGCGCAGCGCATTCCTCGAGTTCATCAACAACAGCGTCATGGGCTCGATGTTCTCGCGCTACAAAACGCCAGCGTTCGTGAACCTCGACTGGACGCCGACGTTCACGCCCGTGCTCTTGCTCAAGGATCTCGACCTCGGACTCAAGGCCGCAAAGCAGCTCGGCGTGGAGCTTCCGGTCACGCACATCACTCGCGAGCTCGTCCATGCAGCCGTCGAGGCCGGTCACACCGACTGCGATTTCGCGATCCTGCTCGATCAGCAAGCGAAGGCAGCCGGCATGAAGCTCCTGCCCGAGAACATCGCGGTCGATGACGGCCTGAAGAAGAAATCCGGCTAACCGCGCCGTTCCGCGGCGTTCTTCAGACAGCGCACGAACTCATCGAACGCCGGCTTGAGATCCGGTATCGACTTCGTTATCAGCGGCGCGAGCAGCCCCGTAAATTCTTCCCGCATCTCGAACGCTACGGTGCCCGCGCTTTGCGGCACGATCGTGAACGTTCGCGTGCCGACGAACAAACCGAGCGGCATCCCCCCGCGCCAGACCATACGCCGCGGCGCGACCAGCTCCGCAACTTTGACCGGAAAAGCGCGTCCCGGGCTCACTTTTGTGTGAACCGTGACGGTGGCGCCCAACGCCACTTGGCCGGCCACCTTGTCAACCGTGGTGTTCCACGCGGGCCAGCGGGCCACATCGATCAATATCGCCCATACGCGCTCGGCTGGCGCTTCGATAGAGGTCCCGGCCTGAAAGCTTTTCATCGAAAATCCTGTGTTGGCGGCGCCCAGTGGTACGCCCGACGGTCGGTAGTTCTGATCGATCAATTCTGCTACGTTGTCGCCGCAACTGCGAGCCGAAGTCGCATAGCCAAAGGACTAACTGAGAACATGAGCCGTGAACTGATTCCCACCGCCGGTCGCTGGTACCGCGATCTGGAAAGAGACGAGACCTTCAAGGTCGTGACTGTCGACGAAGACGACGACCTGGTCGAGATTCAGCATGCCGACGGCGAGCTCGAAGACCTCGAGTCCGCGGAGTGGTACGAGATGGACCTCGAGCGCATCGCACAGCCCGAGGACTGGCTGAACGAAGAGAAAGAGAGCGAGGAAGACGAAGACGACCGCGACGACGACCTCGATGACGAGGACGACGAAGATGAGGATGACGATGACGATGACGACGACCGCGACGACGATGACGATCGCGACGACTACTAGCGCCGCACTGTCGCGATCACTATGGCTCGCCGCGGCGGCGACGGTGGCCGTGCTCTGCGCCGCCGGTGCGAACGCGCAATCGCTCGTCGACGAGCTCGCGTGGGCGTACGCGATCACGCCGGGCACAGATCCGGCGGCGCCGGTCGACGACGGCACGCAGCGCTCGCTGCCCGGCACGGACAAGACGTTCAAGCTCGATCAGATCCGCAACCGCCAGGGACCCGCCGACTGGTTTCCCGGCGACCACCCGAGCATGCCGCCCGTCGTGGCCAACGGCCGCGAGGCCGCCGGCATATGGGCGTGCTCGCTATGCCACTACCCGAACGGCAAAGGTCGGCCCGAGAACGCGGGCGTCAGCGGGCTTCCTAAGGAATACTTCGCCCAGCAGCTCTACGACATGAAGCACGGGCTGCGCATGAGCGCCGACACGCGCAAGCCAAACACCCCGCGCATGATCGCCTTCGCGGCCGCCATGACCGACGAAGAAATCCAGCAGGCCGCCGAATACTTCGGCGCCATCAAGTGGACGCCCTGGATCGACGTCGTCGAAGCCAAGATGGTGCCGAAGACCGCGCCGCGCGGCGGCATGCACCTTCGGCTCGAAGGGGCCGAGGGCGGAATGGAACCGATCGGCAAACGTATCATCGAGACACCGCGCAACACGGAGTACACCGAGGTGCTACGCAATCCGCACTCGGATTTCATCGCGTACGTGCCGGTCGGTGCGGTAGCAAAAGGCAAAGCGCTCGCGACGACGGGGGGCGGCAAGACGACGCAGTGCACGGTGTGTCACGGCGACAACTTGAACGGCCTCGCCGTCGTGCCAAGCCTTCGCGGCCGCTCGCCGAGCTATATCGCGCGCCAACTCGCTGACTTCAAGCAAGGCACGCGACACGGACCTTGGGCGCCGCTCATGGTGCAGGTGGTGGCCAAGCTTTCCGCGGACGACATCTTGAACCTGTCCGCGTATCTAGCATCGTTGCCCCCGGAGCATTGAGCGCGTTATAGGTGCTCAGGGATCAAGGCGTTGACGATAGCGCTAAAAGACACCCTGGCACCCTGTTTGCCCTTGTCCTGGTAGCGCGACATGACGAGGAAGTGCGCGACCTCACGCAGCCCGAGCTCTCGGCCAGGCGCCGTCCATGCGTCGACGCTATCTTCGGCATCGACTAGCCAGCGGTTGACTTGGGTAGCGTCCACCGCGCCGCTGTGCAGAAGTAGCTCCCGATACAAAGGAGTACCCGACAGCTGCGGCTTGTCGGCGCGCACGGCGGAGTAGGATTTCAGCAGTCGTTTGACAATACGACGAGCAAACCATCGCTCTCTTAGCAATACGAGTAAACCGAAGTCCATACGCTCCTCTTCCAAGACCGGACGATGCTTACTGGATTGGGTTCCGCAAAACGCATCCCGGGTTCAAAGCTACGGTCGAAACTCGCGCGGCTCGAGCCGCACGTCGACGGATGCGACCTCGAACGCGAGGCTCTGCCGCTTCGGCCGGAACTCATCGGCAAGTACCAGCAGCGTGACGTTCGTAGGCGGCGCCTGGTCGCACACGGGCTCGGCGGCCTTCAGCACGAACGAACCATCGACGCCGGTGCGGGTCGAGAGCTGCTCCTCAAAGTACGTGACTTCGACGACCGCATACGGCACAGGCTTGCCCGCGGCATCGCGAACCGATCCGTGCAACTCATACTGTGCGCACGTGGCGCGGATGATCCAGCGCTCGATGAAACCCGTGCCCGCGTCGTGGCTTGCGCTTACGAGCACGTTCAGCAACAAGAACATCGCTGACGCGATCACGATGCCGATCACGGCGAACAGCAAATAGCGCAACGCACCCACGACGGCTCCGCTATCCCTCGATCTTCAGCAGCCGGCGCAGATTGCCGCCCAGAATGGCCTCCTTCTCGGCCGGCTTCAGAAACGGCGCCTGCGCGATCACGTCGATCGTATCCGGCCACAGGAACGGAATGTCGGAACCGTACACGACCTGGCCCACGCCGGTCTCGGCTACGAGATGGCGCAGCCCTTCCGTTGAGAACACCATCGAGTCCACGAGGATTTGATCCCTGAAGTACTCGCTCGGCTTGCGCTTGTTCGCGCACTTCGCGTCGTCGCGCACAACGCACGACGCATCCGCGCGGCCGACGTACGACGGCAAATAACCGCCGCCGTGCGCCGCGCAGAGCTTCAGGCGCGGGAAGCGATCAAGCGTGCCGTCGTAAATCATGTGGCTCAGGAACACGGTCGTCTCGAGCGGATTACCGACGATGTTCGCGAGGCTGCCGCGGCCGTCGAGCGAGCCGTCGCGCGCGATGTTCTGCGCGTTGTTCGGGTGCATGAACACCGGCACGCCGAGCTCTTCGGCTTTCGCCCAGAAGGGATCGTATTTCGGCGAGGTCGGCGGCTCGTTGGCCACATGCCCGCCGATCGAGGCACCGCGAATGCCGAGATTCTTGACGGCGTGCTCGAGCTGCTCGGCCGCGAGATCCGGGAACTGCAACGCCGGCGAAGAAAGCCCGACGAACCGCTTCGAATTCTGCTTGCACCATGCGGCGATGCCATCGTCGTGGATCGCGACCACCTGCTTCGCGGCCTCTCGATCGGCCGTGTACCACCAGTAGGTGTTCACGCTGAGGGCCTGCACGTCGATACCGCGCTCGTCCATGATCTTGATGCGCTCCGGCCCCATCACGAGCGTCGGCGGCACCGCGCGCGGCACCGTGACGCCGGACACGCGCGCGACCTCCGGGAACACGCAATGCGCGTGCACGTCTACCACCATGACGCGGCGGCCGTTGATCTTGACCTCTTTGCGGCCCGGCGTTTGCGCCCTCGCGCCACTGGCGCTGAACGCCACGATTGCGCCGCTGGCGGCGCGTAGGAATGCCCTGCGAGTGCTCATGAGACTTCCCCCCCTGCTGTTTCGGGACAGCGTCGCCTACGCCCCGTCGGGCGTCAATCACGCCCAAAACCTGGTCACGGCCCACGTATGTTCAGGCTAATATACCGGCCAGCCGCACTCGGTGCGGAAAATAAGATCGATCGTGGGGCTGTGCGCCGCCACGGTCGGGGGCACATCAACTGAGGGGTTATTCATGAAGGTTACACCGCGATTCGGTGCGTCGGTTCGTCTGCTGCTCAGCGCCGCCGCTACCGTCGGTCTCGTGGGCTCGGCGCTCGCCCAGCCACCCGGCCCTCCGGGCGAGCAGTTCAAAGTGGTCACGTTCGTCGAAGGGCTCAAGAATCCCTGGAGCATGGCCTGGCTGCCGAATGGCGACATGCTTGTGACGGAACGCGGCGGCACGCTGCGTGTCGTGCACGATGGCAAGCTGCTGCCGGATCCGATCGCAGGCACCCCGAAGGTGCGTGCACTCGGCCAGGGCGGCTTGCAGGAAGTGGCCGTGCATCCGAAGTATGCGCAGAACCACTTCATCTATTTGAGTTACTCGAAGCCGGACGCGGACGGCAAGAAGGGCACCACCGCCCTCTCACGCGCGAAGTTCGAGAACGGCAAGCTCTCCGACGTGAAGGAAATCTTCGAGGCCAAGGCGTGGAACGACGCGCCGGGCCACTTCGGCGCACGCATCGCGTTCGACAAGGAAGGCCACCTGTTCATGTCGGTCGGCGACCGCATGGCCGGGCTGTTCCCGCCGCGCCCCGACGGCGGAATGGACCCGAACCTGGAAGGCCACCCAGCGCAGCACCTCGACAATCATCAGGGCAAGATCCTCCGGTTGAACGATGACGGCACCGTGCCGAAGGACAACCCGTTCGTGGGCCAGGCCGGCGCGTTGCCGGAGATCTGGAGCTACGGGCATCGCAACCCGCAGGGGCTCGCGGTGAACCCGGAGACGAACCAGCTGTGGGAGACCGAGCACGGCCCGCAGGGCGGCGACGAGCTCAACATGATCGAGAAGGGCAAGAACTACGGCTGGCCGGTCATCGGTTACGGCGTGAACTACACGCTCGGCACCGAGATCCACAAGAGCCGTAACCATGAAGGCATGGAGCAGCCGAAGGCGTTTTTCGTACCGTCGATCGCGATCGCAGGCCTCGCCTTCTACGAGGGCGACAAGTTCCCGAACTGGAAGGGCAACGCGTTCGTTGGCGGCATGAATGCCAATCGCCAGCTGGTGCGCTTCAGCTTGAACGGCCCCGTCGTTACGAACCGCGAAGGGTTGCTGCCGGGCCAATACCGCATCCGCGACGTGCGCGTAGGACCGGACGGCTTCGTGTATCTCGCCACAGACAACATCTACGGCCAGCCGACGGCGATCCTGCGGCTCGAGCCGGCGCCTGCGGAAAAGAAGTAACGCTGAAAGCCGAAAAGCCATGACAGCACTTTCGCTCTCGCGGCGTCGCAGCGGGTTCAAGGCATTCGTGTTTGCGACGCTCGCTGCTACGGCAGCGGGCGTCGCGGACGCGCAGCCTGCTGCCCGTTGTGATCGCGCGTGCCTCACCGGCTTCATCGACGCCTACTTCGCGGCACTGATCGCCAACGACGCGAAGAAGCTGCCGCAGGCGGCCAAAGCGCGGATCACGGAGAACGGCAGCGAAAAGCCGCTCGCCGCCACGCTCTGGGATAGCGCGGCCGAGGTTGCGTACCGCTTCGACGCGGTCAACGTACGACGCGGCGACACGGGCACGCAGGCCGTGATCCGCAACGCCGACGGCGCGAACACGATGTTCATGGTGCGACTGAAGGTGCAGAACGGCGCCGTCACCGAGATCGAAACGATCAAGGCGAACAAGGGCGAAGCCGACCG
>PMCP01000033.1 GCA_003155415.1 Gammaproteobacteria bacterium
ACTACTTCGCGCCTGCGAGGGCCTCGTTCGCTGCGGCGACGAGCGCCGCGAAGCCTTCCGCATCGTGTACCGCGATATCCGCGAGGACTTTACGGTCCACTTCGATCTGGGCAAGCGACAGGCCGTTCATCAGCCGGCTGTACGACAAACCGCTCGCGCGAGCGGCAGCGTTGATGCGCGTGATCCACAGCGCGCGGAACTCGCGCTTGCGCACGCGCCGATCGCGGAACGCATATTGGCCGGCCTTGATGACTGCCTGCTTCGCCGCACGGTATACCTTGCGGCGAGCGTTGTAGTAGCCCTTGGCCTGGCTTAAGACCTTGCGATGGCGTGCCTTCGCAGTGACGCCACGTTTTACTCTGGCCATCTAACTCTCCTTAAGCGTACGGCAGCTGCTGGCGGATACGATCGACGTCGGTCTCATGGACCTGCATCGGTCGACCGAGCTGGCGCTTCCGCTTCGGCGATTTCTTGGTCAGGATGTGGCGTTTATGGGCGTGGCCGGACTTGAACCCGCCATTACCCTTCGCGCGGAAACGCTTTGCAGCGCCGCGCTTCGTCTTCAGCTTCGGCATGACATTCTCCTCGAGGTTTAGCCCGTTCCAGTGTTGCCTCGACTGGGCGGGCGGCCTGCGCCCGACGCGCGAATGCGCGCCGGTCACCGGCACTTGTCTATCAGGGTGCGGTCAGCGCCTGCGCGGACCTATCACCATCACCATCTGCCGCCCTTCCATAAGGGGGTTCTGTTCAACGGAGCCGTGCTCCTCCAGGTCCTGCTGCACCCGCTTCAGCAATGCAGCGCCGATCTCCTGGTGCACCATCTCCCGACCTCTGAACCTGAGTGTGATCTTGGCCTTGTCGCCATTGGTCAGGAACTTGATGAGGTTGCGGAGCTTGACCTGGTAGTCGCCCTCTTCGGTGCCAGGCCGGAATTTCACTTCCTTGACCTGGATCTGCTTCTGCTTGCGCCGCGCTGACTGGGCCTTCTTGTTCTGCTCGAACACGAACTTCCCGTAGTCCATGATTCGGCAGACCGGAGGCTCGGCACCGGGCGCTACTTCCACCAGATCGAGTCCAGCACTCTCGGCGCTTTTCAGCGCTTCCTGGGCTGGCATGACTCCGACCTGCTCACCGTTAGGGCCAATGACGCGAATCTGCGGAGAATTGATCTCCGCGTTGCGTCTTACGCGCTTACCTGGGACGATTCGGAGCTCCTCACGCTGGCTAAAAAACATCGGCCGCGGCTCGCGTCGTCTGCAGCTCTAGAAACTATTGACGCGCTCGCTAACGGCCGGGCTATTTCGTTCTCATCCGGGGGCCCAGCATTACCGCCCACCGAACGATCGCGCATTGTACGGGCACACCTAAGGCCGCACAAGGCGCAGCGGCGTCCAAAGACCTTTAGTTTCAGGCAGTTCGAGTTCGCGGGCGGCGGCTTGCAGCGGCAGCGCGTACAGCGAGCGCAGCTGGGCCAGGTCTCCGGCCGAAATGCCGGCCGTGGTCGCGATATCGCCGCGCGCGTGCAGTTGGCGTCGGTAACGCCCGAAGAACTCCGGGATGTCGCCGCCAAAGCCGAAGAAATACATCACGTCCTCGAACTGATCGGTATGGCGCAGGCCCAGGGCGTGACCGAGCTCGTGTACGCACGTCAGGTACACAATCGTGTCCCGAAACAGAGCGTCGTCAGCAGCGCGACCCGCGATGTCGGGCCCGAAGGCGTTGGTCTCAGGCCGCACGAACACGGCCGCGCCGCGTTTGCGGTGGACGTCGAGTGGCACCATCTCGCCGTACTGTCCTCCGCCGGGAGGGGCCCAGTAGAGCCGCACCAGGGCATCCTCGGCGCTGTCGACGCGGACGAACGTCAGCGCGCCGCCTGCGGCACGCTCCCATGCCCGCAGCGCCCACGTGGCCAAGTCGGCGTCGCCGTTGCGATAAGCCGAGCCCGTCGCTGGCGGCGCAATGAAGTAGGTCACCCGGCCATCGGCCGCGAGCGGGCCCAGCGGCCCGAGCTCCTGCGCACGAACGGGACAGCCCAGCGCGGCTGCAACGGCCAACGCCCCCATCGTTGCGTTAAGCCTACGATTCCAAGTGCGAAACGTTGCGCCGATCGCCATATATGGGCCGCGGTTTACCGGATGGACGGCACCTTACCACCCCCGTGTTTCGGAATCTCACGCCCAATAAAACACAGCGCCTTATGTGTTTATGATTCCCGCGTCCAGCGCCTTGCCCACCGCCTGCGCGCGATTCACGACCTTCAGCTTGCGCAGGATTTTCTGGACGTGGTTCTTTACTGTCAGAGGGCTTATCGAAAGGATCCCGCCGACCTCTGCATTGCTCTTGCCGAGATAGATCCACGTCAATATCTCGCGCTCGCGTGCCGTCAGCACTCCGCTGCTGACCACGGAAGCGCTTTCGCTGCGCGTCGATTCGCGCGGCTGCGAGCGAATCCACGCAGCGTAGAGGAACGGCACTATGAGCTGCAGAACATAGCTGCCGTTGTCGCCGGGGCTGTCCGGCTCGCACGCGAAAACGAACAGGCTGCTCGCGCCGCCCTCTGCATCGGCGGTGCCATGCAGCGCGAGGCGCGTCGCGCCCATCCGGGTGAGCTGTGGGCCAAGGTGCGGGCCTAAGGGTGCGGCCAGATCTTTCGCCTGGCCGATTACGGGTAGCAGGTTGTGCTGCTTCCAGATCTTGATCAGGCCGGCGACCATGGCGGCGTCTTTGCGTAGCAGTTCGCTCAACATCGTCGCGTCGGGAACCAACGTCGAGAAGACGTCGATCCTGTACGCGGACGATTTGCCGAGATGCAATGCGCAGAGCAGCGCCTTGTGCCGCACCACGCTCTGCAAGAGTCCTTGGGTCCAGGTAAAGAACTGGCTGCGCGCGTGCACGTTCAGCGAAGCATCGATATTAACGAGCAACGCCTCCAGTTCCCGAACGTCCAAGAGCGCACTGCTCATGGCGCTCCACTCCAGATTGGAAGACGCGTGGGTAGAATCGCCGGCATCCAATGGAATTGGCCGCATGAGTTCACCTCGCATGGGTCACCGGTGCCTCGGAAGGCCGCCACACGATCTCCGGTGGAATGCTCACGCAGCACCGACGGCCTGAGCGGCTGCCTGCAGCGCCAAGTCGGCCGCCAATACCCGTCCTCGGCCGAAGTCCGTCAGAGTCGAATAGGACACCGTGGTCGGCTCAAGCTGCGATTCGGTGCGGAAGCGATATCCCACGCCACGCACCGTTTCGATCAACGAATCGTGCTGCGAGGAAACCAACGCGCGTCGAAGCCGGCGCACGTGCACGTCGACGGTCCGTTCTTCCACGAGCGACTGATCGCCCCACACTTCATCGAGCAGTTGGCAGCGGCTGAAAGCACGCTGCGGGTGCGTCATGAAGAAATGCAGCAGGCAATATTCTGTGTTGCGCAGCGGAATCTCGTGGCCTTGAGCCGACACGCGCCGCGCGGCCGGTTCGAAACGCAGCCCTTGAATGACGACCGCCTCGTCACCTAGCTGCGGAGCTCGTCTGCGCAGCACGGCTTTGACGCGCGCAAGCAGTTCGCGCACAGAGAACGGCTTCGTGACGTAATCGTCCGCGCCCGTCTCGAGCGCGGCGATTCGATCATGCTCCGACGAGCGCGCGCTGATGACGATGATCGATATATCGGCAGTGCGCCGGTCCGCGCGTAGCTGGCGAGCGAATGTGAGGCCCGGCAGTCCCGGCGACCAATCGAAGATGGCGGCGTCAGGGCGAGTCGTACGAGCGAGCACTTCGGCTTCGGCGGTACTGGCTGCACACACAACGCTATACCCGGCATGGCGAAGATTTTCGGCCACTAGCTCGCGCGTAACGGGGTCGTGCTCGATCACCAGAATGCTGCCTTGCATGTCGGATCTCCGTCTTGGTTACGAGTGATAGTGCAAACAGACTATTTGGGCCCCGCGCCCACTCCATCGGGACAATTGCGCAAAGAGCTGTAAGAAAGACCTGACAACGATTGCGGAGGCCGGCGGAATGGTCCGATCCGGGCATTCGCGTCGTCGACTTGGTAAGCGGCATGGCCCAGGCGGGCTGAATAACGCCGCCGCATGGTGCTCCGTGACGAGCTTGACGCGAGCGGCGTCGAGAGCGCGGGTCGGCCTTAGGGTACCCCGGTGGCGTGAGCCGACCGGACTACTGCAGGGATCGCGATTACGGGTGGCCCACGCTGGGCAAGAAATTGGTAGGCGCGATAGGTTTCGAACCTACGACCCCCACCATGTCAAGGTGGTGNNAACGCCGGACCAGCCAGGACCGGAGCGAAGCGAGGACCTGGGCGAAGGCGGAGCGACCAGCGGAAACGACTTCGGCCGGAGGAGCGGCTCTTGCGAGCAACTCACTCCGGCCGACGAGTGCGTCCTGCTGGTCTCGAACCAGCGACCCCCACCGTGTCAAGGTGGTGCTCTACCACTGAGCTACGCGCCTAAGGGGCGCCACGATACCTACTTCGGCCCCTAGTTCTCAAGTGTCTGGCGGTCGCGGGCGATCCCCGGGGCGTTTTAGCCGGCTTCCGCCCTCCGTGGCGGAAGGCCGACGCTGCGTTGCCTGAGCTCGTTGATCTCGTCGCGCAGGTGCGCCGCCTGTTCGAATTCCAGATCGCGCGCGTGCTGGTACATCTTCTTCTCGAGCTGCTGGACCCGCGCCAGGATCTGCTCGGGCGACAGCCTCTCGTAGCGCGCTTGCTCCTCGCGGCTGCGGCGCCGCCGGTCGCCTTTGCCACCCCGCGGCGTCGCGCGGGCGCCCTCCATCACGTCCTGCACCGCTTTGCGGATCGACCGCGGCTCGATACCGTGCTCCGTATTGAATTCCACCTGCTTGGCGCGGCGCCGATTCGTCTCGTCCATCGCCCGTTGCATCGAGCCCGTGATGCGGTCCGCGTAAAGAATGGCTCTTCCGCGAACGTTGCGCGCAGCTCGGCCGATCGTCTGGATCAGCGAGCCTTCGGAGCGCAGGAAGCCCTCCTTGTCGGCATCGAATATCGCGACGAGGGATACCTCGGGCAGGTCGAGGCCTTCACGCAGCAAGTTAATGCCTACAAGGACGTCGAACTCGCCGAGCCGCAGGTCGCGAACGATTTCCATGCGCTCGACTGTTTCGACGTCGGCGTGCAGGTAACGTACGCGCACGCCGTGTTCCTGAAGGTAGTCGGTCAGGTCCTCGGCCATTCGCTTCGTGAGCGTCGTGATCAACACGCGCTCGTTCAGCGCGACACGAGCCGTGATCTCCGACAGCACGTCGTCCACTTGCGTGCCCGCCGGTCGCACTTCGATGTCCGGGTCAACGAGGCCCGTCGGTCGCACCACCTGCTCGACAGTCTGATCGGCGTGTGTGTGCTCGTACGGGCCGGGTGTGGCGGAGACGAAAATCGTCTGGGGCGCGATCTGCTCGTATTCCTCGAACGACAGCGGTCGATTGTCGAGGGCGGACGGTAGCCGGAAACCATACTCGACCAGCGTTTGCTTGCGTGACCGATCGCCTTTGTACATGCCGCCGATCTGCGGAATCGTCACGTGGCTTTCGTCGACGAACAACAGCGCGTTGTCGGGAAGGTAGTCGAACAGACAAGGCGGCGGTGCGCCGGGGCTGCGCCCCGACAGGTACCGCGAGTAGTTTTCGATGCCGTTGCAGTAACCGACCTCGATGATCATCTCGAGATCGAAGCGCGTGCGTTGCTCGAGGCGCTGTGCTTCGACCAGCTTATTCGCGTCGCGCAGCCGCGTCAGTTGCTCGCCCAAGTCGAAGCGGATCTGGTCCACCGCCGCGAGCAGCGTTTCGCGCGGCGTGACGTAGTGCGTCTTCGGGTAGATCGTGGCGCGCGGTGTGCGCTGCGTGACCTCCCCTGTCAGCGGATCGAAGAAGCTGATTTGCTCGATCTCGTCGTCGAACAGCTCGACGCGCACCGCCTCTTTCTCCGACTCGGCTGGGAAGATGTCGATCACGTCGCCTCGCACCCGGTAGGTGCCACGTGCGAGGTCGAGCGGATTCCGTGCGTACTGCAGTTCCGTGAGGCGCCGCAGCAAGCTGCGTTGATCGAGTTTCGCGCCGCGCACGAGGTGCAGCACCATGTCGTGATACGCGGCCGGATCGCCGAGGCCGTAGATCGCGGACACCGTTGCGACGATCACGACGTCGCGGCGCTCCAGCAACGACTTCGTGGCAGACAACCGCATCTGCTCGATGTGGCTGTTGATCGAGGCATCCTTTTCGATGTACGTGTCGCTCGACGGCACGTAGGCCTCGGGCTGGTAATAGTCNNGTCTTGCCGGAGCCGGTGACGCCGAGCAGTGTCTGCTTCGCGAGCCCGGTTTGCGCGCCGTCGACAAGCTGCGCGATCGCCTTGGGTTGGTCGCCCGCAGGCACGTAGTCGGCGACGAGCTCGAAAGGTCGGTCGGTCATGGAGGATGCGTGCGCCGGTTGGCGGAGGTTGGGTCGCATCTTAAGATAGAAGAGCCTGTCCCGAGAAAGGGTTCCATTTGACCATTCGCCTCGCGCATCGTTTGCAGCGCATCCAGCCGTCCGCCACCGTCAGCATTACGGCCCGAGCTGGGCGGCTGCGCGAAGCTGGGCGCGACATCATCGTGCTCAGCGTGGGCGAGCCAGACTTCCCGACGCCGGAGCACATCAAGGCTGCTGCTCGCGAAGCGCTGGCCCGTAACGATACGAAATACACCGCCGTCGACGGCTCGCGGGCCTTGAAGGAAGCGGTCGTCCTGAAGTTCGAGCGCGACAACGGCTTGCGCTACACGCCCGAGCAGGTGCTGATTTCCAGCGGCGCGAAGCAGTCCTGCTACAACGCATGTCTCGCGTTGCTCGAGCCCGGCGACGAAGCCATCGTTCTCGCACCTTATTGGGTGTCGTATCCCGACATGGTGCGGCTCGCGGACGCGCAGCCGGTCATCGTCGAAAGCACGGAGCGGAGCGGCTTCAAGATTACGGCCGAGCAACTCGAAGCGGCGATCACGAAGCGCACCCGCCTCGTGATTCTGAACAGCCCGTGCAATCCCACCGGCGCTGCCTACACCCGCGCGGAACTGGCGGCCCTCGGTGAAGTGCTGCGCAGACATCCAGACATCGTGATCCTGACCGACGAGATCTACGAGCATATCTACTGGGCCGCTTCGCCATTCGCGAGTTTCGCCGCCGTGTGCCACGACCTTTACGACCGTACGCTCACGGTCAATGGCATGTCGAAGGGTTATGCCATGAGCGGCTGGCGACTCGGTTACGCCGCTGGCCCCGTTTCGCTGATCAAAGCGATGACGAGCCTCCAGAGCCAGAGCACGACGAACGCCAGCACGATCTCGCAGGCGGCCGCCGTCGCCGCGCTCGCAGGCGACCAGCAGTGCGTACGCGACATGTGCGCCGAGTTCCGGAGCCGGCACGACCTCTTCCTCATGGGCCTGCGCGAGTTGGCGGGTTTCGATTGTGTGCCAGCTACCGGCACGTTCTATCTGTTTCCGAACGTCGAGCAGGCAATGCGGCTCAAGGGCGCGGCCACGGACGTCGCGTTCTGCGAGCAAATCCTCGAAGCGACGGGCGTCGCGCTCGTGCCGGGCACGGCTTTCGGCGCGCCGGGCCACCTGAGGTTCTCGTTTGCCGCGTCCACGGAGACGCTGACCACCGCGCTCGCGCGCTTGCGCACGTTCATGACCGCGTGAGCGGACCTGAGTTGTCATCGACCACGGTTCTGGCTCTCGGGTCGCCATTGTCGGCGTGCAAACACGACATCCTTCGTCATGTTTTGCTTGCGCACACACGTTCGGATTTTAATGCTGCGAGGCATCTTCTAACTCTCTGAGAATCCACGCGTTTCGGAAGCAGTCGCCTTGACTTGCCTGGAGCCTTCTTCCAGAATGCGGCCGCCTTCCAGGCCTCCGTTCCCCGGTAGCTCAGTTGGTAGAGCGACGGACTGTTAATCCGTTGGTCGGCGGTTCGAGTCCGTCCCGGGGAGCCATCTCACCATCGCATAGCCCAGCCTCCGTGATCTTTCGCCCGCTACCTGGGCGTCGCGCGGCCGTGTGGGTATGCCACCGCACAGAACGACCCGCGGCATCCCGTCTAAGTTGGCTCATAGTCGCGCCGCCCGGTGATGGGTGGGCGACGCAACCAACCAGGGAGAATCGCTATGAACCGTTCCATTGTTTTTGCCGCAGCCGCGGTCACCATGCTCGGCCTCGGCACCGCCGTCACCTTCGCTGCGACGAAGAGCGACATCGACGAAGATGTCGCCAAGAGTCTCGTCGACTTCAACGCACTCCACCCATCGAACGGAGGTCTCGCTAAACAGGCCGCCGGCATGCTGGTGTTCCCACACATCACCAAGGGCGGCGTGGGCGTTGCAGGTGAGTTCGGCGAAGGCGTTTTGAAGGTCAAGGGCAAGACCGTTGACTACTACAGCATCGGCGGAGGCTCGGTCGGCCTGACGCTCGGACTTGCCAAGCGGGCCGAGATCATCATGTTCATGACGCAGGATTCGCTCGATGCGTTCTTGCACAAGGATGGTTGGTCGGTTGGCGCGGACGCTGGTGTGACGGTCGTCTCGAAGGCCGCCGGCGCTGACTACGACAGCTTGATTCACAAGACGCCGATCGTCGCGTTCGCTTATGGCGAGAAGGGCTTGCTTGGCGACGTGTCGGTCCAAGGCTCGAAGATCACGAAGATCAAGGACTAGCGTCGGGTAGAGGGTTCTTAAGACGGCGCGGTCATGCGAATGATCGCGCCGTCGTGTTTGTGGGCCATACTCGCCCGTAGTAATCACTGAGCGGAGCGACACCCATGGCTGAATACGAAGGTTTTGGAACGGCACGGGCGCCGGTAGGCGGGGTCGCCGCTGACGCTCGAGTAAGCGATTTCCTGAAACGCGTCTACGGCTGGATGTTCGTCGGGTTGGCGGTCACCGCAGGCGTTGCGATGTATGTTGCCAGTCAGCCTGCTCTGGTTGAGGCGATCGTGACGAGCCGCGTGCTGTTCTTCGGTCTCGTGATCGCGGAGGTCGGTCTGGTGCTCTGGATCTCCGCCCGCGCCGGTTCGTTGGCTCCCGCCACGGCGGCTGGTCTGTTTCTTCTTTACTCCGCGTTGAACGGAGTGACGCTCTCCGTGATTCTGCTCGCCTACACCGGTGCCTCTATCGCTTCCGCTTTCATCACCACCGCGGGGATGTTCGGCGCCCTCGCCCTCTACGGCACGATGACGAAACGCAGCCTTACGGGTCTCGGCCAGTTCGCATTCATGGGGTTGATCGGCATCGTCATTGCCTCGATCGTGGGCATCTTCTGGCAGAACAGTGCGCTGCAGTTCCTGATTTCGGCTGTCGGCGTCATCGTGTTCACCGGCCTTACCGCCTACGATGCGCAGCGCCTCAAAGCGATGGCCCTCCAAGTGGAAGGCGCGCAGATGCAGTCCTACGCGGTTAGCGGTGCTCTGGCGTTGTACCTGGATTTCATCAATCTCTTTTTGATGCTCCTGCGCCTGTTCGGCAATCGCCGCTAGATCACGCGCGGCGCCGGCCCGTAGCCGGGATTCCTGACATGGTATGTCAGCTATTTCTGCTACCGTCTGCGGATGCGTGCCGATCGCCTGTTGTCGATTCTGTTGCTGCTCCAGGCGAACGGCCGCATGACGGCACGGACACTTGCAGACCGCCTCGAGGTCTCGGAGCGCACGATTCTGCGCGACATGGAGGCGCTGGGGACAGCGGGTGTGCCGCTCACGGCCGAACGCGGAGCCGGCGGCGGCTGGCGGCTCATCGACGGTTACCAGACCAAACTCACGGGGCTTACGTCGCCCGAGATCCAATCTTTGTTCCTCGCGCGGCCACCTCAACTTCTAGCTGACTTGGGTCTCAAGCAGGCGTCCGAAGTAGCTTGGCTGAAGCTTCAGGCGGCGCTCCCTCGAGAGCTGCGCGAGCAAGCCGAGTTCGTGCGCCAGCGAATTCTGGTCGATGCGCGCGGCTGGCGAGACTCGACGGTGTCACTCGCGAGCCTGCCTACCGTGCTCGATGCGTTATGGCGCGGCCGCCGTCTCCGTTTCGTCTACGAGAAATCCAGCGGTGAGCGCAGCGAGCGCAGCGTCGAACCGCTCGGCGTCGTGGCCCGCGGCAACTCGTGGTATCTCGTCGCCGATCGCGACGAGCAGCGACGCACATATCGTTTGTCGCGGCTTAGCGATGCCGTGGTGCTCGACGAACCGGCGCGACGGCCGTCGGAGTTCGATCTGGCCGAGCATTGGGAACGGACAGCGACGGAATTTCGAGCAGGGTTGCCGAAGTATTTCGTGACCGTTCTGGCGGACGCCGTGGCGATGCCCTGGATTCGTTACCGAGGCTGGCGCGTGCAATCCGAAGAGCCCGCCGGAGAGCGCGTTCGCGTAACGTTGCGCTTCGATGCGGACTTCGAGGCACTGCAATTTGCCCTGAGCCTGGGTGCTCACGTAGAGGTGGTCGAGCCCGAAGAATTGCGGGACCGCATGCTCGCAGCAGCAGAAGGCCTGGTCGCGTTGTACTGCAATCACGAAGCTGTGCTGCCACCCATCAGGTCTTCTTCACCTGCGACAGCAACGCAAGAGGCCGTCCCTCGGGATCTTTGAAGAACGCCATCCACTCTTCGGTGCCATCCGCGTGCCGGTGAATCATATGTGGCGCACCGCTGAACTCGGTGCCCCGCGCGGTCAAATCGGCGTGCGCCGCCGCGATGTCGTCGACGCGCAGGTACAGGATCGACTCCGGCCCAGGTGTGGCGCTCTCGGCGCTCAAGAACAGACGCGTACCGCCGCAGTCGAAAAACGCGAGCTTGCCGAACGTGTACAGATGCGGCAGCCCGAGCACGCCGCCATACCAGGCGCACGCGGCATCGATGTCGCGGACCGTCCGCGAGATCTGAGCAATTGGGCCGAGCTTTGAACGCAGTGCAGTCATCTGGGGTTCCTCGCTGGCCAGGCGTCTTGCGGTGCGCTTCGCTAGCCCGCTGTCGGTCGGCGCACCCTGCCAGCGTTTGAGCTCGCCACGATTCCGCAAGCCGAGCTTCGCAACGGCATTGCGCACGTGGTATTTGACAGCGTCCTCGCTGATGCCTCGCCGCTTGGCGATCTCGGCGTTGGTGAGGCCGTGGCGCACGGCGTTCACGATCCGCCATTCACCCGGCGTCAATTGGTCCGGGTGTGGCGGGCGGCCGCGCGGGCGCGGCTTTTCGTTCGATCGTTTCGGCACGCGGATCATGGTAGCGCGCGTTGCCCGCGCTTTTCCCTCCCCCCTTTGACTACCATAGGCGCATGTGGAGACGAGCTCTTGTGTCTGCCTGGTTCGTGTTCGCGCTGTCTGCGCAAGCGGCAACGCCGAGCGACGCGGAGATCGTGGGCTGGGACGCGCTGACGCTGCGCGCGGAGCTCGCCGAAGGCCGGGTGTCGGCAGAGCACGTGACGCAAGTGTTTCTCCGTCGGATCACCGCGCTGAACGGCGCTGGCCCGATGCTGAATGCCGTAATTGAAGTTAACCCGGACGCACTCGCGATTGCGCGCCGGCTGGACCGGCAACGGACTCGCGGCGGCCTCGGGCCGCTGCACGGCGTACCGGTGCTGATCAAGGCCAACATCGATACGGCCGACCGCATGGCTACGAGTGCAGGCTCGATTGCACTTGCTGCGCACCGTGCGCGCGAGGATGCAGTGGTCGCAGCGCGACTGCGTGCTGCCGGTGCAGTGCTGCTTGGCAAGACGAACTTGAGCGAGTGGGCGAACTTTCGATCAACGTCTTCAACGAGCGGCTGGAGTAGTCTCGGCGGGCAAACGCGCAACCCCTACGTGCTCGATCGCAATCCGTGTGGTTCGTCGAGCGGCTCCGCCGTTGCTGTTGCTGCGCGGCTCGCGCCGCTCGCCGTTGGCACGGAGACCGATGGGTCGATCGTGTGTCCGGCAGGCGCCAACGGTGTCGTTGGCGTCAAACCCACGATCGGCGCGATCAGTCAGCGCGGTATCGTGCCCGTGGCTCGGAGTCAGGATACCGCCGGGCCGCTTGCGCGTTCGGTGGCCGACGCGGCGTTGTTGCTCGGCGTGCTGACGGGCTCTGGCAGTCCTTCTCTGAAGCGCGAGTCGTTGGGGGGGCTTCGAATTGGCGTCGTCCGCAACTATCTCGGCGCCGGGCGCAGCGCTGCCGTGGAAGCCGGCTTCGACGCCGCGCTCGCCGCATTGCGAAGTCTTCAGGCAGAGCTCGTGGACCCCGTGATTCCCGAAGGTCCGCCAGATGGCGCGGAGCATACGGTCCTGGTCGCCGAGTTTCGTGAGGGAATCGGCGCCTATTTGTCGAGCGCACGCAGGGCGCCGCGCACGCTGGGCGCCCTCATCAAATTCAACGCGAGTCACGCGGCCGAGGTCATGCCCTTCTTCGGTCAAGAACTGTTCCTCGAGGCGCAGGCAAGCAGCGGGACAGCCGATCCGCGGTATAGATTGGCGACCGCGGCGATCGCAACTGCACGCTCTGCGCTCGCGGCCGAGTTCGAACACCGCAATCTCGTCGCGCTGGTGGCGCCGGTCAATGCGCCGGCCTGGCGCAATGACCTCAAAGCCGGCGATCGCGTTCCTGTGAGCAGCTCGAGCATCGCGGCCGTCTCGGGCTACCCGAGCGTCGTGATCCCCTTCACCACTGCCGGTGAATTGCCGCTGGGAATCGCCCTCATCGGTCGGCCTGGAACGGAGGCTTTGCTGCTCGAAATCGCGGCGCTGGCGGAAGCGTTGCGCGGTCCGTTTCCGGCGCCGCGTTTTCTGCCTACTGCCGACTGACCTCGGCGGGGATCGCTATTCCTTAAGACGCAGGCGCGTCACGCCTTTGTCGTCGGCGTACTCACGGTTGTCCTCGCACACGTACTCGATGATCTCGTAGTTCGGCACGCGGCGATAAGCGAACGTCACCGTCCACGGTTTCTCGAGAACACCCGCGTCCTCGAGCGTGAGCTCATCCCACAAGATGTCTGGCGTGACGAGATGCAGGCGCTCGCGCACGCGCAGCTGCGGCGTGTGCGGCACGTCGCGGAAGGTCACGTAGTCCTTGATGCCGATGGTGTCGACGACAAGCGTATTGTTTTCCCAGTTGCCGACAGAGCGTCCGTAGAATCCGGGCTCGACATCTTCGAACTTCTTCTGCGGCTTGCCGAGGTAGATGCGCCGCACCTGGCTATAGGCTTCCTGCGCTATGTTGATCTGCGAGCGGCTTTGCACGATGTCGAACGGGAACGGCCCGTTCATCATAGTGGGGTAGCCCTCCGGTATGCAGTGCGTGTAGCCCTTCGCAATCGGCTCGCCACGTGCGTCCGCTTCGCGCTCGGCCACGCGGCGCGCCTGCCAATCCTTCAACAGAGGCGCTTTCAGCGGAGGGATGGGCTCCGGCGGCGGGCTCGTCGCGTCACCCGGCGGTCCGCGATAGCGCTCCCAGGCGCCCGTCAGGTCCGGTGGGTTCTGGGCATGCACGGAGCCGAGGGCGCACACCCCCAGCAGCGCGACGCACGCAGCTCGCGCAAACGTTTGGCTACCCACGTTCAAGGCGACCGTTTGAAGGTGTCGATCGCGGGCACCGGTGGCACGAGGGTGCGCCCGTCCTTCATGCGCAACTCAAGTAACAGGCCACCTTTGTCGCCTGTCGCCAACGGCGCGACGATGGCCGTCACCTCGTCCCCTGGGTGCACGTCGGAGGATTTCCAGCCCGCGCGTTGCAGCATGTTGATGCTCGTCATCTCGAGCGTGAAATGGTCGATGCCAGGTGGCCCGTCTTTGACGTCGAGGTCGATGTAGCCGTGCGGGTTGGTCCACTGGAAGGACTTCACCTTGCCCTTCAGCGTGTAGGTCTGCGTGTGGTCGAAAATGGCAAACGAATGATGCGCCCACGCGGTGCCGACGGCGCCGACCGCCAGAGTTCCCGCTGCCATCCAACCGATAGCTCTCTTCATATCCCCTCCTTGATCTCGGCATGCCCGTAAGCTTTCGCCTGGTTCACCAAATTACGCGATAGCCTTAGCCGCAGCGATGTACCATTGGCTATAGCCTCGATAACCGTGGGGAATAGCAGTGGAGATCGATCTTCGACAACTGCGTGCGTTTGAAGTGTTGCTGCGCGAGCGCAACCTGACTCAGGCGGCGGTTGTCCTGGGATTGAGTCAACCCGCGCTCAGCAAGACACTCGCTCGGCTACGCCGCTATTTCGCCGATCCGCTGTTCGTTCGCGCAGGCAACCGCATGGAGCCGACCGCGAAGGCACGCGAGCTCGAGCCGTCGGTTCGGTCACTGCTCGACAGCGTCACGATGCTGCGTGCGCACCACCGTCCGTTCGATCCGAAAACGGCGGTGCGCACCTTCAGCTTCAGCGTCGTGGATTCCGGCATGCTGCGATTGCTACCTCGGCTCCTGCCGCATCTCGAGCTCGTCGCTCCGGGCGTGCGGTTGCGAGTCGTGGCACCCGATGTCGACGGGCTAGAGGCGTCGCTCGAAGCGGGAAATCTCGATTTCGCGATGGGCTCTTTCGCGGCGCTGTCGAAGCGCATTCGTCGCCAACTGTTGTGGTCCGTGACTTACGTGAGCGTCGCGAGGCTCGAGCACCCGCGTATCCGCACCCGGCCGTCTGCTGCCACGTTTGCAGCCGAACGGCACGTCGTCGTCTCCACTCACGGGACGGGGCACGCGCATCAGCAGGCGGAGCGTGCGCTCGAGCGCGTGATCCCGGCCGAGAACATCGTGTGCCGGGTACCTACGTTCATGACCGCCGGTTTCGTTGCAGGTCGTACCGATGCCATCGCGACCATTCCGGCGACGGTGGCCAACGAGCTGGCCGAGGGCTTTGGGCTACGTATGTTTCCGACACCCGTAAAGATGCCGCGGCTCGATGTGTCGCAGTACTGGCACGAGCGCTTCCATCGCGACCCCGGCAACCAGTGGATTCGTTCGGTATTCGCGTCGCTCTTCGCGGCTAACGCTTCGCGGTGACGTCACTCAAACGGTCGTAATACACGAGCCCGGCTTTTGCGAGCGGCTCGCGCATTTTGTACATGTCGAGCCCCAGTGCGCCGGCCGCGAGCTGTGCCCGTTTCTGCTCTTCGTTCTCGAGCCGTTTGCGGCTCGCCTCGAGCACCGTGGCGGCATTGGCACGCGGGACCACGACGACACCGTCGTCGTCCGCGACAATCGTGTCACCGGGATTCACGAGCATACCGGCGCACACCACGGGCACGTTCACAGAGCCGACGGTGGCCTTGATCGTGCCTTTTGCCGAAACCGCCCGGCTCCATACCGGGAACTTCATTTCGGTGAGATCCTTGACATCGCGGCAACCGGCATCGATCACGAGTCCGAGCACGCCGTGAGCGCGGAACGACGTGGCGAGCAGGTCGCCGAACATTCCGTCGGAGTTGGGTGCGCTAACGGCCGCGACGATGATGTCCCCCGGACGCGCGAGCTCGACCGCCACGTGCATCATCCAGTTATCGCCCGGGTGCAGCAGTACGGTGACGGCGCTGCCGCCGATGCGCGCGCCTGCGTAGATCGGGCGCATGTAGGGTTGCAACAGGCCCGTGCGGCCCTGCGCTTCATGGACCGTTGCAACCCCGAGCTCAGCCAACGCGGCGATGGTGGTGGGGTCGGCACGTTCGATATTCCGGACAGCGATGTTGTTCTGCACTCGAGCTCCTGCGACTTCGAGAGTTGGTCAGGCGCTTATACTAGCGGCCCGCAATCGGAGCACAACTGGAGAGCTCGTGACGGACGTTGCACCATTGGCCGGCATCAAAGTCGTCGACATGACGGAGGCCCTGGCGGGCCCGTATTGCGCGATGCTACTCGGCGACCTCGGCGCCGACGTCGTGAAAGTGGAGCGGCCGGGTGACGGCGACCAGGCCCGCGGCTGGGGGCCACCCTTCCTCGAGGGGGAGAGCGCCTACTTCCTCAGCGTCAACCGCAACAAACGCAGCATCGAGCTCGACATCAAGCAACCCGCGGATCTCGCACTGCTAGATGAGTTGATCGGACGAGCTGACGTATTCCTGACCAACAATCCGCGCCTCGAGTCGCTGGCACGGTCGGGGCTCGATCCCGACACGCTGCGCAGCCGTCATCCACCGCTCGTGTACGGTGCGATCAGCGGTTACGGCCACACGGGGCCAAAGGCGAACCGCAGCGGCTACGACATCATCGCGCAGGGCGAGGCGGGGCTCATGGCGCTGACCGGCTCGCCCGACGGCGGGCCGAGCCGATTCCCCTCCCCAATGGCAGACATCTCCGGGGGCATTTACACGTGCCTCGGTGTGCTTGCGGCGCTGTACGCGCGCGACAACCGAGTGAATGGTTCGGGACGCGGTCAGCTCATCGACGTGGCGCTCGTCGATGCACAGTTGAGCTGGCTCGCGAATATCGGCGCCAGTTACTTCGCTACCGGCAAGCGGCCGCCTCGGCTCGGCAACGAGCACCCGACGGTGACGCCGTATCAACCCGTGCGTGCGCAGGACAAGACCATGATCATCGCGGTCGGCAACGAGCGACTGTGGGCGAAGTTCTGCAAAATCCTTGGCGCGGAGCAGACCCTTCTCGGCGATCCGCGGTTCGCGACAAACGCCGATCGCAACGTGCACAGGCGCGAGCTGATCGAGCTCATAGAGAAGATTCTGCAGCGCCGGCCCGCAGCCGAATGGGTCGAGCAGCTGGTGGAAGCAGGCGTTCCCGCGGGGCCGATCAATTTCCCGGACGAAACATTGACGGACGAACACGTCGTGGCCCGCCGCATGATCGTCGAGCTCGAACATCCGTTGATCGGGATGGTGAGGTCGATCGCCGTGCCGATACGGTTTGCCGAGAACGGCCCCACGTACCGGCGCTACCCGCCCCGGCTCGGCGAGCATAACGATGAGGTTAGAGCGCTGTCAGCGACCTGGTAGTGGCGGCGGGCGCGCTCAGCGCTCCCACACGTTCTGCAGGTACGCGCGGAAGCTTGCGCCTAGTTCCGGATGGCGCAAGCCGTATTCGACGGTGGCGCGCAGGTAACCGATCTTGCTGCCGCAGTCATAGCGCACGCCGCTGAAAGGCAGCACGTGCACAGGCTCGTCGGCCATTAGCGCCGCAATGCCGTCGGTCAACTGGATCTCGCCGCCCGCACCGCGCTGGGTGCGTTCGAGCTTCGCGAAGATCCGAGGCGTCAGGATGTAGCGACCGACGACGGCGAGATTCGACGGTGCGTCGGCGGGTTTCGGTTTCTCGACGATTCGCGTCACGCGCATCGCGCCTTTGCCGTCTGGCTCGACAGCCACGATTCCGTAACTTCCCGTCTGATCCTGCGGCACGGTCTCGACTCCGAGCACGCTCGTTCCGTACTTCTCGAAGTGCTGGCTCATTTGCTTGAGGCAGCCGACTTCGCTGTAGATCAGGTCGTCGGCAAGATGCACGAAGAATGGCTCATCGCCAACGGCTTGCTTCGCGCATAACACCGCGTGGCCGAGGCCGAGCGGCACACCTTGGCGTACGAAAATGCAGGTGGCCGTCGGCGGTACGATGTGACGCACGAGCGCGAGCAGATCGTGCTTGCCGGACTCGGCCAGCTGTCGCTCGAGCTCGGCGTCCGTGTCGAAGTGATCCTCAATGGCCCGCTTCGATGATCCCGTCACGAACACAAGGCGTTCGGCTCCCGCCTCGAGCGCCTCTTCGACCGCGTATTGGATCAGAGGCTTGTCGACGATGGGCAGCATCTCCTTCGGCGACGCCTTCGTGGCGGGAAGAAAACGCGTGCCGCGACCGGCGACCGGAAACACGGCGGTACGAATGCGAGCCATCGAACTACCTCGGCGAAATCCTTGGCCTGAATCATACCGAACGAAGCCGACAAAAAGGGTTACACCGCGCTCATTTTCGCCGCGCCGATGAGGGGTATGGACCCAAAGGCCCATACCCCAAGATGCGCGTGTTGTTTCCGGTCAGCGCTTCGGCGCCGGATCGGCGACGAGTATGTTGGCCTTGTTCATCTCGACGATTCGATCTCCGATGCCCTTCACACGCGAAAGCGCCTCGGGCGTCGCGAAATTCCCGTGCTCTTGCCGGTCCTTGATGATGGCTTGCGCCAGCGCCGGGCCGACGCCCGTCAGCTCGGAGGCGAGCGTGGCCGCATCCGCGGTGTTGATGTTGACCGGTCCGGCGAGAGCGGCACCGCCGGCGCAGACGGCTGCCGCAATCACGAGCTGTAATAGTTTCGAAGTCATTGTCGTCACTCCTGTGGTAGAAAGGAGTGACAGATGCTAGGTGGCGCCGAGCGGCCGTTCAGCTCGCCAATCCAGCGACTTTGCGAAGTTTCGCCGCGCGATCCATCCGTCAGACCAGCACGCTCTCCAACGCGAAAGTCTGGATCGGACGAATCGTCTCCCACAGCTTGCAGCTCGGGCAGTGCCAAATGAAACGCTGTGTGCTGTAGCCGCAATTGCTGCAGCGGTAACGGGCGCTCAATAGAGCCACTTGCCGCAGGCCCTGCGCGATGCGCGCAATTGCGCGGTGGCGCTGCTCATCGGGCAGCTGCTTAAGCTCGTCGGCATTCACGAGACTCGCAAGCACCGGGTGCTCGAACACGAACCGCTCGACACATGTCGCGAGAGTCGGGGAATCCGTCAGATTGCTGATGACGGCCGCATAGGCGAAATCGCGTTGCAACGTGGCGTCGCGGCTAATGAGCCGCTGAAGGTAGCTTTCGAGGTCTGCGCCGCGACCTGCTTCCCGATAGCAGATCATCAGTGACGGCAGCACTTCGGAGACGAAATGCCGGTCAGCGGCGATCACCTGTTCGTAGAGAGCGCAGGCCTCGACGAAGTCGCCCTCCTCCTGGGCCAATGCCGCACGTATCAACGCGCCGCGCAGCACGCCTGACTGGCTGCGCACGGCGTTCTTCAGGTGCTCGCGCGCCAGCTGGCGGTTACCGCCGGCCCGCGCGATTTCCGCAAGCTCACAATAATAGTGCGCCACCTGGCTCGACTTCGCTCCGCTCAGCATCTCGAGCTTGCGTTGGGCATCGATGGCCTTCTGCCACTCCTGTTCGCGTTCGTAGATGTAAACGAGCTTTTCGAGCGAAGCCTCGGCCAGCGTCGGACTGTCGATTACCTGGGTGAGGAACTGTTCCGCGCGGTCAAACAGGCCGGCACCGAGGTAGTCCTCGGCTAGGGAGAACAGCGCTTGGTGCCGCTGCGTTTCGTTCAGAGTCGGGCGTGCGAGGAGGTTCTCGTGCACGCGGATGGCCCGTTCGACCTCGCCGCGTCTTCGGAACAGGTGACCGAGTGCGAAGTGAGTCTCGAGTGTGTCCTCGTCGACCTTCGCCATTTGCACGAACAGCTCGAGCGCTTCGTCCGTTTTGCGGTTCAGCACGAGGTTCAAGCCGCGGATGTAGTCTGCGCTAATACGCGGGGGTAGATCGCGATCGCGGTCGCTATAGATCTTGAACGCGAAACCGCTGGCCGCGGCGATGATCAGCAGCGCTGCGAGAAGGAAAGTAGCTTCAGTGGGCATTCGATAGCGGCGCGAGCCCAGAAGCGCCCGCGATTAGTCCCGGACGGGCAGGTGCCGGGATTCGTTGACGCGTTCGCGAAGATCCTTGCCGGGTTTGAAGTGCGGCACGTTCTTGCCCGCGAGCGCTACCGCTTCGCCGGTTTTGGGGTTGCGCCCCATCCGCGGCGGGCGGTAGTGCAGGGAGAACGAGCCGAAACCTCGAATTTCGATTCGTTTGCCGTTCGCGAGGGCCTCGCTCATCAGCTCCAGAATGTGCTTGACGGCCAGTTCGACATCCTTGGCCGGCAGATGCTTCTGACTGCGCGCGATGGATTCGATCAGCTCCGATTTCGTCATCAGTACGGACCTCTTTCAGGCCAGTGCAGTCTTGCGCGGCGCCGCGAAAGCTCACTCCGGATTCATCTGCTCCTTCAGCAGATCGCCGAGGGTCGTGCCGGTGCTCGTTCGGCCTGACTCGCTCCGGTAATTCTGGATCGCCTGCGCTTCTTCCTGAGCCTCCTTGGCCTTGATCGACAGCGAGATGATCCGCGTCTTGCGGTCGACGCCGGTAATCCGTGCTTCCACCGTGTCGCCAATCTTCAGCGCTGTGCGGGCGTCTTCCACGCGGTCCCGCGCGATTTCGGAAGCGCGCAACTGACCGATCATGCCGCCGTCGAGGGCGAGGGTGGCCATCTTCGCGTCGACTTCCTGCACGACACCCGTGATGATGCTGCCCTTCGGGTGCTCACCAAGGAACAACGACAGCGGATCCTTGTCGAGCTGCTTCACGCCGAGCGAGATGCGCTCGCGCTCCGGATCGATTGCCAGGACGGTCGTCTCGAGGGTGTCGCCCTTCTTGTAGTTGCGGACGGCCTCTTCACCAGGCACGTCCCACGACAAGTCGGAGAGGTGCACGAGCCCGTCGATGCCGCCTGGCAGACCGATGAACACACCGAAATCCGTGATCGACTTGATCTGGCCCGAAACCTTGTCGTTCTTCTTGTAGTTCTCGCCGAATTCCACCCAGGGGTTCGGTTTGCACTGCTTCAAGCCGAGCGAGATACGGCGGCGCTCTTCGTCGATATCGAGGACCATGACCTCGATCTCGTCGCCGATCTGCACAACTTTGTGCGGATTGACGTTCTTGTTCGTCCAGTCCATCTCGGAGACGTGGACGAGGCCCTCGACGCCCTCCTCGATCTCCGCGAAGCAACCGTAATCGGCAATGTTCGTAACCTTGCCGAACAGCCGCGTGCCCGGGGGATAACGCCGTGCGAGATCGGCCCAGGGGTCCGCGCCGAGTTGCTTGAGTCCGAGCGACACGCGATTGCGCTCGCGATCGAACTTCAGCACTTTGACATCGAGCTCCTGACCGACGCTGACGACTTCAGACGGATGCTTGACGCGTTTCCACGCCATGTCCGTGATGTGCAACAGGCCATCGATACCGCCGAGGTCGACGAACGCCCCGTAGTCGGTGAGGTTCTTGACCACGCCCTTCAGCGTCGTGCCTTCCTGGAGGTTCTTCAACAACGACTCGCGCTCAGCGCTGTACTCGGCTTCGACCACCGCGCGTCGTGACACGACTACGTTGTTGCGTTTCTGATCGAGCTTGATGACCTTGAACTCGAGCGTGCTGCCTTCGAGTGCCGCCGGATCACGGATCGGGCGCACATCGACGAGCGAGCCCGGTAGGAATGCGCGCACCAGATCGATGTCGACGGTAAAGCCACCGCGGACTCGACCGCTGATGGTGCCTTTGACGATTTCGCCCTTCTGGAAAGACTCTTCGAGCCGTGTCCACGTGCGCGTGCGCTTGGCTTTCTCGCGCGACAAGCGCGTTTCGCCGAAGCCGTCTTCGACGGTATCAAGCGCCACTTCGACGTGGTCACCGACTTTGACGTCGAGCTCGCCGCGCTCGTTATAAAACTGTTCTGCTGGGATGACCGCCTCGGACTTCAGGCCCGCGTGGACAATCACCATGTCGGGGCTTACGCCGACGACGATGCCGGTGAGAATCGATCCCGGCTTGATCTTCTGAGTGGCAAAACTTTCTTCTAACAGCTGTGCAAATGATTCGCTCATGTCTACTTCCAATATCCACCGGACGTCCTGCCCGTATGGGGTTGTTGTGAAACAGCGGCATCCTGCCACTGCGTAATTTCACGCTCGTTCGATTTCTACGCCCACAGCCGCGAGCCATTCCAGGATGCGGGCGACAACTTCCTTTGGCGGCAAGCTTGTGGAGTCAATCACGTGGGCTTCCGGCGTTGGCCGAAGCGGCGCCACGGCGCGGTTTGCATCGCGTGCATCCCGCTGCGCTATGTCCCAAGAAAGGTCGGGCAGGCTAACATCAATCCCCTTTTCCTTCAACTGCTTATGCCGTCTCATAGCGCGTTCTTCGGCGCTGGCAGTCAGGAACACCTTCAGGGTCGCAGCGGGGAAAACCACGCTGGCCATGTCGCGACCGTCGGCCACGAGGCCTGGCCAACGAGCAAAGTCGCGTTGACGCTGCAGTAATGCGGCCCGGACGACCGGCACGGCAGCCACCCGGGACGCTGCTTCACCGGCCTGCTCCGTCCTAAGCTCCGCCGCGACTTCAGTATCGTCGAGGTAGATCCGTTCCAGTTCACCGGCCGGAGCAAAGCGCACGTTCAAGTTGGCGGCTAGCGCGGCCAACCGATCCGCGTCGGCGAGATCGACCCGGTTGCGTAACGCGGACAGGGCGACGAGCCGGTACAACGCGCCGCTGTCGAGGTAATGCCAGCCCAGGCTTACTGCCAGCTGCCGGCTGACCGTGCCTTTGCCGGAGCCGCTCGGACCGTCGACGGCGACGACGGGCGGCTGGCCAGCCTTCACCGAACGTCACTCCCCGCGTGCACGTTCAATCCTGCTGCGGCGGCCACCTCCAGGAAGTTCGGAAACGACGTGGCCACCTCAGCGGTGTTGCCAATCTCGATCGGATCGCTCGCGAGCAGGCTCGCGACTGCGAATGCCATCGCGATGCGATGGTCGCCACGGCTGTCGACGGTGCCGCCGCGCATCCGGCCGCCGGAGATTCGGGCACCGTCCGGCAGCTCTTCGACACCGATGCCGACGGTCTCGAGCCCCCGCGCCATGACTGCGATGCGGTCCGTTTCCTTCTTCCGAAGCTCTTCGGCGCCTGTGACCGTCGTCGTGCCGGAAGCGGCGGCGGCCGCGACGAACAGGATCGGAAACTCGTCGATCGAAAGTGGCACCAGTTCCGGTGGCACGTCGATGCCGCGCAACGCCGATTGGCGCACGAGCAAATCAGCGACCGGCTCGGCGCCGACGCCGCGCTCGTTGCGGATCTCGATGTCGGCGCCCATGGCGCGCAGGATCGTCAGCAACCCGGTGCGGGTCGGATTCATGCCCACGTTACGTATCGTGAGGCCGTCGCGCGCGCCGATGCAGCCCGCAACGATGAAGAACGCGGCCGACGAGAAGTCGCCGGGCACCGCGATCTCGATGCCCCGCAGTTTGACGGGGCCTTCCAGTGCGACCGTATGCCCTGCCCCCTGCGAGCTTTGTGTGAGCGCGACACCCATCGTCTGCAGCATGCGCTCGGTGTGATCGCGGCTCGGGCCGGGCGAATGCACGGAGGTGCGGCCTGCCGCGCCGAGCGCGGCCAATATCACGGCCGACTTTACTTGCGCGCTGGCCATGGGCAGCGCGTAGTCGATGCCGCGCAGCCGCACGCCGCCGCGCAGCCGCACCGGCGGCTTGCCGCCCGCGCCCGTCTCGATGGGCGCGCCCATCTTGCGCAGCGGAACGGCCACGCGTTCCATGGGGCGCTGCCGCAACGACGCGTCGCCCGTTAGCTCGCACGCGAACGGTTGGCCCGCGAGCAAGCCCATTAGCAACCGAATCGCAGTGCCCGAATTGCCGAGGTCGAGCACGCGAGAGGGAGCCTTTAGACCCCCGAGGCCCACGCCGTCGATTTGCACGGGCTCGCCGGGTACGCGGCGAATCGATACCCCGAGTGCCTCCATTGCGGTCTGGGTCGCGAGACAGTCCTCGCTCGCGAGAAATCCGTGCACGATCGTCCGGCCCTCGGCAACGGCGCCGAGCATCAGCGCCCGATGCGAGATCGACTTGTCACCAGGTACCGTGATCGTGCTACCGACACGGTCGACCGGCAGCGCGCGAAAGCTGTTCGGGTGTTGGGACACGGCGGGCGATCGACCTAGAGAACGGCCTTGGGGTATGCGCCGAGCACTTTGAACAGTGACGCCTGCGCTTTGATTTTCTCGAGCGCCTTGCGCACGGGCGGGTCGTCCGCGTGGCCGTCGAGGTCCACGAAGAACACGTAATCCCACTTGCGCTTGCGCGACGGCCGCGACTCGATACGCGTCATGTTGACGCCGTGGCGCGCGAGCGGGCCCAGCAAGTGCAGCAGCACGCCGGGACCCTTGGTGCCACTCGCGGACACGAGCAGCGACGTCTTGTCATTGCCACTCGGCGGGAAAAGGTTGCGCCCGACCACCACGAAACGCGTGCTGTTGTCGTCGCGATCCTCGACCGTCTGGAACAACACTCGTAGGTTGTACACCTTCGCAGCCGCTTCGCCCGCGAGCGCCGCGGTGCCGTCCTCGTCGCGAGCACGGCGCGCAGCTTCTGCGTTGCTGGCCACGGGCACCAGTTCGACATCGGGCAAGTTTTCTGCGAGCCAGCCTTTGCACTGCGCCAGCGATTGCGGGTGGGAGCACACGCGCTTGATGTCCTTGATGTCGGCCATGCGGCCCATCAGGTGCTGATGGATTCGCAGCTCGATCTCGCCACATACCTTGAGTGGCGACGTCAGAAACATGTCCAGCGTGTGGATGTTGACGGTGCCTTCGCTCGAGTTCTCGATCGGCGCGACGCCAAAGTCCGCGGTACCCGCCTCGACTTCGTGGAACACCTCATCGATGGTTGGCACCGACAGAGCGTGCACCGAGTGACCGAAGTGCTTCAGCACGGCGGACTGCGTGAACGTGCCCTCTGGCCCCAAATACGCGACCTTCAGCGGCTCTTCCTGCGCGAGGCATGCCGACATCATCTCGCGGAACAGGCGGACCATCTCCTCGTTGCGCAGCGGGCCCTTGTTGCGCTCGACCACCCGGCGCAACACCTGCGCCTCGCGCTCGGGGCGATAGAACTCCGCCGTGCTCGTGACGCCCTTCAGAACGCCGATTTCCTTGGCGTAACGCGCGCGCTGCGAAATCAGCTCTTCGAGCTCCGCATCGAGCGCGTCGATTTTGCCCCGCAGCCCCTGAAGCGCCGCATCGCCCGGTTTTGCCGTAGGCTTGCGGGGCGCCTTCGCGGCCGACTTCTTTTGTCGCTTTGTCATGACCGCTCCGCCTTGGCCGCGTGACTGGCCTGTCACGCCTCGATGATCGGCAGCACACGTGCCGACAGAATGCCATCAATGCCGCGAATTCGCGCCAGCGTGGCGTCGCTCGGTGGTGCGTCGAGATCGAGGATCGTGTACGAAAGCTCGTCGCGCGAGTGATTAAGCATGTCGGCGATGTTGATGTTCTGCGCCGCGAGCGCGGTCAGGATCTGCGCGACCATGTTCGGCACGTTCTTGTGCGGAATGGTGACGCGATGCGGCCGAGTGCGATGCAGGACCGTCTCGGGGAAGTTCACGGAACGTGTGATGTTGCCGTTCTCGAGGAACTCGCGCACATCATCAACAACCATGACCGCGCAGTTTTCCTCGGCCTCGAGCGTCGACGCGCCGAGATGCGGCAGGCAGATCACTTTCGGATGATCCAGCAGATCGCGGGTCGGAAAGTCAGTGACGTACGCGCGCAGCTTCCCCTTGTTCAGGGACTCGACGACTGCAGCCGTATCGACGATAGCCTCGCGCGAGAAGTTCAGGATCACGCCGCCACGCGGCATGGATTCGAGTCGTGCAGCGCTTACGAGCTTGTCTGTGCTCTTGTTCAGCGGCACGTGCACCGTGATGACGTCGGCGCGCGCGAACAGGTCGTCGAGGTTCACGGCTTTATGCACACCCGCCGATAGCTGCCATGCATGCTGTACGGTGATCGTTGGGTCGTACCCGAGCACGTTCATTCCAAGTCTTAACGCAGCGTTCGCGACTTCGACTCCGATGGCGCCAAGGCCCACGACGCCCAGCGTGCGCTTTGGCAGCTCGAAGCCCACGAAGTTCTTCTTGCCGCCCTCCACTGCTTTGTCGAGCTCGTCCCCGGAACTCTTCAATGTGTGCAGGAAAGCGAGCGCTTGCGGGATGTTGCGGGCCGCCATCAGCAGCCCGCCGAGCACGAGCTCTTTGACGGCGTTCGCATTGGCTCCCGGCGTGTTGAACACGGGAATGCCCAGCTTGCCGAGTTTCGCGACCGGGATGTTGTTCGTGCCGGCACCCGCGCGCCCGACGGCGAGCACCGAATCCGGAATCTGCATTTCGTGCATCTTGAACGAGCGCAGCAGGATGGCGTCGGGCCGGCTGATCTCGGACGCCACTTCGAACCGATCGCGCGGCAGTCGGTTCAGCCCGCTGACGGCGATGCTGTTCAAGGTTTGGATCTTGAAGTTAGCCATTGTCGTTTAGCCGTGTCGCTTGGCAAAGTCCGCCATGAACTCGACTAACGCATCGACGCCGGCTTCCGGCATTGCGTTGTAGATGCTCGCGCGCATGCCGCCGACGACTCGGTGACCTTTGAGGTTCGTGAGACCCGCCGACTTCGCCGCCGTCAGGAACGGCTTGTCGAGATCCTCGCTCGGCAACGTGAAGGGCACGTTCATCCATGAGCGGTGTGGTTTCTCGACCGGGTTCTTGTAGTAACCCGACCCGTCGATCGCGGCGTACAGCTTCTTGGCCTTCCGCTCGTTGACCTTGCCGATCGCGGTTAGGCCGCCCTGCTCCTTGAGCCACTCGAACACGAGCCCGGCGAAATACCACGACAACGTGGACGGCGTGTTCCACATCGAGTCGTTCTCCGCCATGAGTTTGTAGTCCACGACCCCGGGTGTTTCGCGGCGCGCGTGTCCGATCAGGTCCTCGCGCACGATCACGAGTGCGAGGCCCGCGGGACCGATATTCTTCTGCGCGCCCGCGTAGATGAGGCCGAAGCGGCTCACATCGATGGGTCGCGACAAGAGCGTCGAGGACATGTCGACCACGAGTGGTGCGTCCGACACGGTGGGAACGGTGTGGAACTCGACGCCAAACACTGTCTCGTTCGGCGTGTAGTGCAAGTACGCCGCGTTCGTCGACAACTTCCATGTCGAGGGGTCGGGAATAGTCGTGAACTTCGTCGCCTTGCTGTTGGCTGCGACGTTGACCTTCACGTATCGCTCGGCCTCCTGGACGGCCTTCTCGCCCCAGTTGCCAGTGACGACGTAGTCGACGACGGCCCCCGGTGCGGTGAGGTTCAACGGAATAGCTGCGAACTGCAGCGTGGCTCCGCCTTGTAGGAACAGCACCTTGTAATTAGCGGGTACGTTGAGCAGTTCGCGTAGGTCCCGCTCGGACTTCGCTGCGAACTCGACGAAATCCGTGCCGCGATGACTGACTTCCATGACAGACATGCCGCTCCCCTTCCAGTCGAGCAGCTCGGCTTGCGCGCGGCGCAAAACGGGTTCCGGCAGCATCGCCGGACCAGGGCTGAAATTGAATACTCGCTTCATGGCAGGGTCTCCGTACCCTTATTCGGCAGAATTCTCTTCGCCCGGCACGGCCTCGACACGCGAGATGCCGACCAGACGATCGTTCTCGTCGAGGCGAATCAATCGGACGCCCTGGGTGTTGCGTCCCATTGTGGAAATGTCCGTGATCGGCGTGCGCACGAGCGTACCCGCAGACGTGATCAGCATCAGTTCATCTTCAGGCGCAACCTGCAATGCACCTACGACGCGGCCGTTGCGCTCCGACGTTTGAATACAGATGACGCCTTGACCGCCGCGGCCTTGCACCGGGTGCTCGTCGAGCACTGTGAGCTTGCCGTAGCCGTTCGCGGTGGCCGTCACGATCGGCCCGGCGCCGATGATGATGAGTGCGATGACCTCGTCGGTCGGACCCGCCAGCTTCAAGCCGCGCACCCCCGCCGCGTTGCGACCCATCGGTCGAACGTCGCCCTCGGCGAAACGGATGGCCTTGCCCGTACTGGCGAACAGCATGATGTCCTGCGTGCCGTTCGTGATGCCCGCGCCGATCAGCCGATCGTCGTCGCGCAGCTCCACAGCGATGATGCCGTTCGTGCGCGGCCGTGCGAACGCCGCGAGCGGCGTCTTTTTCACAGTGCCGTGCTTCGTCACGAGGAACACGTATTTGTCTTCCTCGAACGCTTTGACGGGCAAGACCGCGTTGATGCGTTCGCCTTCTTCGAGTGGCAGAAGATTAATGATGGGCCGGCCACGCGAGCCCGCTCCGGCCTGCGGGATCTGGTAGACCTTGAGCCAGTAGGCCTTACCGCGGCTCGAGAAGCACAGCACGGTGTCGTGCGAGCTCGCGACGAACAGCTGGTCTATGAAGTCTTCGTCCTTCACGCGTGCCGCCGCTCTGCCACGGCCGCCGCGCCGCTGGGCGTGGTATGCGCCTGCAGGTTGAGACTTCGCATAACCCGAGTGCGACAGCGTAACGACGACCGTCTCCACTGGGATCAAATCTTCAATGGTGAGATCGCTGTAATTCTCGACGATCTCGGTGCGCCGTGCGTCCGCGTAGGCTGCGCGAACCTCGGTGAGTTCGGTACGGATAACTTCCTGGAGCCTTTCAGGGTTCGAGAGAATCTCGAGGTACCCCTGAATGTTGGCGATCAGCTCGCCGTATTCCTGTGAGATCTTCTCCTGCTCGAGGCCCGTGAGGCGGTGCAAACGCAGATCGAGGATGGCCTGAGCCTGCACGCTGGAAAGCCGATAGCCGCCGTCGACAAGACCCGACTCTTCGGTCAGATCCTCGGGCCGCGTCGCCGCTGCACCTGCTCGCTCGAGCATGCCCGTGACCGCGCCCGGGCGCCACGCGCGCGCGCACAACGCCGCACGTGCTTCGGCGGGAGACGGCGAGCGGCGGATCAACGCGATGACCTCGTCGATGTTCGCGAGGGACACCATGAGGCCTTCGAGCACGTGGGCGCGTTCGCGCGCCTTGCGCAGCTCGTACAACGTACGCCGCGTGACGACTTCGCGCCGGTGCCGCAGGAATGCCTCGAGCAACTCCTTCAGCGACAGCAACTTCGGCTGGCCGTCGACGAGGCCCACCATGTTGATGCCGAACACGCTCTGTAGCGGCGTCTGCTTATATAGATTGTTCAGGACGACGTCGGAGAGTTCACCCCGCTTGAGCTCGATCACGACGCGCATGCCGTCCTTGTCGGACTCGTCACGCAGCTCGCTGATGCCGTCGAGCTTCTTTTCGCGAACGAGCTCGGCGATGCGCTCGATCAGGCGCGCCTTGTTCACCTGATACGGCAGCTCGGTGATGATGATCGCTTCGCGGCCGCGATCGTCGAGCGGCTCGATATTCGTGCGGCCGCGCACGTAGATGCGTCCGCGGCCCGTGTTGTAGGCCTCGACGACGCCCTGGATGCCGAAAATCATGCCCGCCGTCGGGAAATCCGGGCCAGGCACGAGCTTGATCAGGTCGGCGATCGTCAGCGCCGGATCTGCGAGCAGCGCGAGGCATGCGTCGACGACCTCGCCCAAATTGTGCGGCGGAATATTCGTCGCCATGCCGACNNGGCGCGAAATCGACGGTTTCCTTGTCGATGTCGGCCAGCAGCTCCTGCGTGATGCGAGCCATGCGCACTTCGGTGTAGCGCATGGCCGCCGGTGCATCGCCGTCGACCGAGCCGAAGTTGCCCTGCCCGTCGACGAGCAAGTAGCGCATAGAGAACGGCTGCGCCATCCGGACGATGGTGTCGTAGACCGCGACGTCGCCGTGCGGGTGATATTTACCGATGACGTCGCCAACGACGCGAGCCGATTTTTTGTAAGGCCGATTGAACTCATTGCCGAGCTCGCGCATGGCATGCAGCACGCGTCGGTGCACTGGTTTCAAGCCGTCTCGAACGTCCGGTAGCGCTCGGCCCACGATTACGCTCATCGCGTAATCGAGGTACGACTGCCGCATCTCGTCTTCGAGATTGACGGGGAAGACTTCTTTACCTACGGCCATCGGCTTCGCTCAAAAACAATCCCGCTCCCTGCCCGCACGCGCTGCGCAGTAGGGATAAATCGTCGACGAGGTGCAAGGGTGGTCGGGCAACGCTGAAGACCCGTGAACTCAGGTTTCGCACTACCCCAACGACGCATCCAAGTGCCCAAAAAACAAGGCGGAAGTCTAACACATGCGAGTCGCCCGCCGTAGCATTCGCGAGCACTCGAGAGGCTATACTTGCTCGCCTTCCGCGACCTCGTGACATCACACTCTCATGCAGCCAATCGACGCTCTGATCTGTCCGCGCTGGATCGTGCGCGTCGAGCCAAAGGTCCACGCCGAGGAAGGCCTCGCGCTTGCCATCAATGGTGGTCGCATTCTCGAGGTGTTGCCGGTCGCCGAAGCCGAACGACGCTTCGCCCCGGCGGCGCGGCACGATCGTCCGAACCACGTGCTAATGCCGGGACTCGTGAACGCGCACTGTCACGCTCCTATGACCCTGATGCGCGGCCTGGCCGACGATATGCCTCTCGAGCAGTGGCTGCGCGAGCGGATTTGGCCAGCCGAATCGCGATGGATGGGGCCCGAGCTAGTGGCCGACGGCACACGCCTCGCCGTAGCGGAAATGCTCGCGGGCGGCATCACTTGTTTCTCCGATATGTACTTCTACCCTGATGTCGTAGGGGAAGTTGCGGCCGAAGCCGGCATGCGCGCCGTGCTCGGCATGATCGCGCTCGACCTGCCGACCGCCTGGGCGGCCGACGCCGACGAGTATTTGCGCAAGGGTCTCGAGCTTCACGACCGACTCCGGTCGGAACCGTTATTGACGGCCGCATTTGCGCCGCATGCTCCCTACACGGTGAAGGACGCGACCCTGAATCGAATCCGATTGCTAGCAGATGAGCTCGAAGTGCCTATACATATGCACGTGCACGAGACGGCTGCCGAGGTTGCCGAGGCGGTGGCCCTGACCGGCCGCCGGCCCCTCCGGCGTCTCGAGGCGCTCGGTCTCGTGACACCTGCGTTGATCGGCGTGCATGCAACGCAGCTCGAGCCCGCCGAGATCGACATGTTGGCGAACGCCGGCGCCAGCGTCGTGCACTGCCCGCGATCGAACCTGAAGCTTGCGAGCGGTATGTGCCCCGTGGCCGCGTTACAGAAGGCGGGCGTCAATGTCGCGCTTGGTACTGATGGCGCCGCCAGCAACAACCGGCTCGACCTCTGGGCGGAGATGCAAACTGCGGCGCTCGTCGGAAAATTCGTCGCATCCGACGCAACCGCCGTCGCGGCGACCGAGGCGCTCGCGATGGCCACGATCAACGGCGCGCGTGCGTTGAATCTCGCCGACGAAATCGGTTCGCTGGTGCGGGGCAAAGCGGCCGACGTGATCTGCGTGGATCTGTCGGGCGTCGAGCACCAGCCCCTTCTAGATCCGTTATCCGAGCTGGTCTACGCGGCGTCGCGGCACGACGTGACCGACGTTTGGGTCGCTGGTGAACACCTGATCACTCGACGCGAGGCCGTGCGCCTCGATTTGCCCGCCATTACGGCGGCAGCGGGGCGATGGGGGCAGCGGTTACGCGGAACGACCGAATAGACATGGATAACGTCGACGCCAACGAGCTCCACAAGTTCGAATCTCGCGCCGCAGACTGGTGGGACACTGAGGGCGCGTTCAAGACGTTGCATCAGATCAACGGGCTGCGGCTCGACTACGTCGAGCAGCGCGCGTCGCTCCCCAAGGCGCGAGTGCTCGACGTCGGGTGCGGCGGCGGCATCTTGAGCGAAGGACTTGCGGAGCGTGGCGCCGAAGTGCTCGGTATCGATCGCGGCGCCGACAACATCGCGGCGGCGCAGGCGCACGCCGCGGGTCGCAGCCTGCGTGTGGAGTATCGGTGCATCGACGTCGAACGAGTCGCCGCCGATGCTGTGGGTAGCTTCGACATCGTGGCCTGTCTCGAGATGCTGGAGCACGTACCGGACCCGAGCCGAATCGTCGCTGCGTGTGCCAAGGCCGTGCGTCCCGGTGGCACGGTGTTTTTCTCTACCATTAACCGCAACGCGAAGAGCTTTGCGCTCGCGATCGTCGCCGGCGAATACCTCACGGGCCTCCTGCCACGCGGCACGCACGAGTATCAGAAACTGGTCCGGCCGGCCGAGCTCGCGCGCTGGTGTCGGAATAGCGGTCTCGACGTGCGTGAACTCACCGGGCTGCACCTGAATCCGCTGACGAACACGTATTGGCTCGGCGACAACGTCGACGTGAACTACTTCGCCTACGCACGCCGGCCGGTGGCCGTATGAGCACCCTCGGCGTGCTCTTCGACCTCGACGGCACGCTGGTCGATACGGCGCCCGATCTGGTCGCCGTATTGAATGAGCTGTTGCATGAGAAAGGCCGTGTCCGGATGCCATTCGCTATCGCCCGCAATGAGGTTTCGAACGGTGCCGTCGGCCTCTTGCGGCTGGGGTTCGGTGAGCTGACCGCGCCTGGCGAGCTCGACGCGCTGCGGGCGCGGTTTCTCGAAATGTACGCCCGTAACATCTGCGTGAAGTCTAGACTTTTCATTGATATAGAGACTCTATTTCGTGAGGACGGAGAGTTCGGGTGGGGTATCGTTACCAACAAACCTCACGCATTCACGGAGCCCCTGCTCGAGCAGCTCGGCATTGCCGGCCGCTGGGGCACGGTCGTCAGCGGCGACCGGCTGCCGCAGCGTAAGCCCGACCCTGCCCCGTTGCTCCTCGCCGCACGCGAGCTCGGCGTCGCGCCAAGTAGCTGCGTCTATGTCGGCGATGCGCCGCGCGACGTCGAGGCGGGTCGCGCTGCTGGCATGAAGACCGTTGCAGCGGCGTTCGGCTACATCCGGCCTCGCGAGGATCCGGCGGCCTGGGGCGCCGACTTTCTGGTCCGCCAGCCGCACGAGATCCCGGCGCTGCTTCGGCGGTTGCGGGGCGGCGCGGCCGCATGACGGTCGTTGCCAGCGTTCTCCTGTATGTGGCGCTTGCGGCCGTCGCTGGTTTTGCGATCGGCTTGCTCGTCGGGTTCGGGCACAGCGCCGCATTGCGCCGCGAGCTCAGCGACAAGGACGCGGAGCTCAGGATTCGCGCGGCGGCCGACGCCGAGCGCGAGAAGACGCTCGAGGTCGCCACAGATCGGTTGCGCCTCGCGATCGGCGAGCTGACAGATCGGCAGTTCCAGCGTCACTCGGAAACCTTCTTAAAACTCGCCCGCGAAACGCTCGGCGTGCAAACCGAGCGCTCGAAGGCAGACCTTGCCGCGCGTGAACAAGCGATCGATCAGCTTGTGCGACCCGTCCGCGAGGCCCTTGCGCGCGCCGAGCGCCAGCTCCAGGAGCTCGATCAGTCGCGGCGCGAGACCCACGGCAGTATCAAAGCCCAGCTCGAATCGTTGGCCATGAGCCAGCAGGCATTGAGTGCCGAGACGCGCAATCTCGTGAGTGCTTTGCGGCGACCCGAGGTGCGCGGACAGTGGGGCGAAATCACGCTGCACCGGCTGGTGGAGCTCGCCGGCATGGTCGAGCACTGCGACTTCGTGAGCCAGAGTCACCAGGCGACCGAGACGGGCGCTATTCGCCCCGACATGGTCATTCACTTGCCGGAAGCGCGCGATCTCATCGTCGACGTGAAGACGCCGCTCGACGCTTACCTCGAGGCTACCGAAGCGACGACGGATGCCGGGCGCAATGCGGCACTCGAGCGGCACGCGACGATTGTCGCGGGCCGTGTGCGTGAGCTTGCGAGCAAGGCGTACTGGAGCCAATTCGCGCGCAGCCCCGAGTTTGTGATTCTGTTCATTCCGGGCGACCAGTTCCTGAGCGCCGCGCTCACTACGCGCCCGACGCTGCTCGACGAGGCGCTGCGACAAAACATCATCCTCGCGACACCGACGAGTCTCGTCGCACTGCTGAAGGCCGTTGCCTACGGCTGGCAGCAGACGGCGCTCACTGAAAACGCCGCCGAAATTCGCGGTCTGGCTGTCGAACTGTACGACCGGCTCACGAAGTTCGTGGGCCATCTCGGCACGCTCGGCAAAACGCTCAACGACAGCGTGCGCGCGTATAACGCAACGGTCGGCTCACTCGAGCGCCGCGTGCTGCCGAGTGCGCGGAGGTTCACAGAGCTTGGCGTTCAACCACGCGAACCGATGCCGACCCTGAAGACCATCGATGAGCCGATGCGCGACACCAACGGTGTTCTGGATCCGGTAGAGTCGGCCGCCGACGAACCTCGCGACGATACGGGCGCCAAATGAACGCAGACGCATTGCTCCAAGCTTGTCGTGCCTACGCGCCCGCACCGGACGCGTTCGCCGGACGTGTCATTCTCGTGACGGGCGCTACCGCGGGCATCGGCCGCGCCGTCGCACGTGATCTAGTGCGTCACGGCGCAACTGTCATTCTGCATGGCCGCAAAGAGCTGGCGCTCGAAGAGTTGTATCAGGAGCTGAAGCTGCTGGGTCCGGAGCCCGCTGTGGTGCAGCTCGATCTCGAGCGCGCGCAGGGCCCCCAATACCAGTCGCTTACGAGCGAGATCGAAGCTCGGTACGGCCGCCTCGACGGCATTTTGCACAACGCGGCGATTCTCGGTGACCGGAGCCCGATCGAGCACTACGACATCGGTTTATGGCAGCGCGTGCTTCTCGTCAACCTCACGGCGCCGTTCATCCTGACGCGCTGCTTGCTTCCGCTACTGCGCAAATCTGCGGACGCGTCCGTGCTCTTCACGACAAGCAGCGTGGGACAGCGTGGTCGCGCGTACTGGGGTGCGTACGCCGTAGCGAAATCGGGCCTCGAAGGGCTCGCCGAAGTTCTGGGCGACGAGCTCGAGAACACGCAGATTCGCGTCAACCTGATCAATCCCGGTGGCACCCGCACGCGAATGCGCGCGCGAGCGTTCCCCGCCGAAAATCCCGAGACCGTCCCCACTGCGGATAGCCACACGCCTGCGTTTCTATATCTGCTCGGGCCTGCGAGCCTAAACGTGCGTGGTCAACGCGTTGAGCTGCGAGCGCCGCAACCCGTGTAATGTTCAGCGCGCCGCTTCGGCGGCGGTAGCGAGCAAATCGTCCAGCAACGCTTGCCGACTTGCGGCGTCGGCCACTCCGTAGATTCGCTCGAGATCCGCGCGCTGCAAATACTCCGGATGGTGGATCTCGACCAGCGCGGCGTATTCGACGGCCTTGCCGTCTTTGGCCACGTCTAGCACGTAGGCGTGCTCGGCCAGCTGCGTGCCTATCGATACGTGCATGAGGCGGGCGAGCAGCGGCGTGGCATGGATTTCGCGGAATGCCAGATGCGTCTTCTGCACGCGCCAGCCGTTGGCAGCAAACACCGCGCCGATCGAGCCGCCATTCGTGATCGCCGCGTGCTCGGTGGCGACAGCTGAATCGATGACGGGCGGGAACCGGACGACAGCAAAGGTTCGACACGTCCTGGTGCCCGCGTCGACGCTGTACAGGTTCGTCAACCGCAGCCGGTCGTTGGTCGCGAGCACCTCGACGCCATAGCTGCCGAACGCCTGCTGAATGCGCTCACTATTCAATAGCTCGCGGATCGGCTGCTGTGCTGCCGCCGCAAGTGCCGCGAGCACGCACGCCGCGGCGAATACGGAACCCAGACGGCGGCCCCTGGCGCGGCTCACGGTCCGGCCCGTTTTCTGATCAGCCGATCGGGTTGGCAACAACGAATGCATCGCGGCGAAGCTTAGTATTTCTTGGCATGCCAAGCGGAATTACTTGCGGTATATAGTACGGGGGTCTGCAACCGTTCATCGAGTCTTTGGGCCAATGCCCGACCCTCCTTAAACGGTTCTGCCGTGGCAATAGTTTTGGGAGGTCTCGTGGGCAAAAAACTTTACGTCGGTAACCTGCCATTCACCGCAACCGAAGAAGAGCTTTCGACCAAGTTCTCAGCGGTTGGCACAGTCGAATCCGCCAAGCTCATCATCGATCGGGATACTGGTCGTAGCAAAGGCTTCGGCTTCGTCGAGATGAGCAGCGATTCGGAAGCCAGCGCCGCCATCGACAAGTTCAATGGTCAGGACTATGGCGGCAGACCGATGACAGTTAACGAAGCGCGCCCGCAGGAACGCAAGGGCCCACGCTCGGGCGGCGGAGGCGGTGGTTACGGTGGTGGTGGCGGCGGGTACGGTGGTGGTGGCTACGGCGGCTCGCGCGATCGCTAGACCGCATAGAATCCTCACGCAGCAAACGCGGACGCACCTTCTAGGTCGTCCGCGTTTTTGTTTTGGCCTTCCCGGCATTGTTTCGTTTACGACGTCATGGCGCTACGCTGAACGTGTCGTCACTGATATCTCCGGGGGAAGTGTCATGAGCTCGTTGAAGTCTGCCTTGTTGATTGCCGGAATCCTGGTCGCGTCGATCGCTTCCGCAGCCGATGCGCCATCGACCGCTTCCGTGCAGGATCGCGCTGCGATCCAGAATCTGATCGCGAAGTACGCGTTCGCGCTCGATACGCTGAATGCCGATATGTACGCGGCGGTATTCGCTCCGGACGCCGATCTCACCTTCGGCGGCAATACGTACAAGGGCCGCGACAAGATCCATGGTGTGGTCACGAGCATCAAAGAACGACGCGCGGCACAACCGGCCAGCGACAAGCCCGCGGCGAAAAGTTACCACGTGATCACGAACACGCTGATCGAGTTCACCGATGACACCCACGCGAATCACCGCTCGTATTGGCAGACCGTGAGCGGTCCGTCGAGCGGCCCATTCACCGTTGGCGGCGCAGGCGTCTACCAGGACACAATCGTTAAGGTGAAGGGCGAATGGCTGATCCAGAAACGGGACATCATCCAGTAGCGCAGGCGAGCGCCGCCGATCTGGTTGCGGATCTCGCGAAGGCACACATCGCCGCGCGTTGTCTGCACGTCGTTGCCAACACTGGAGTCGCCGATGCGATTGGAGACTGCGGTGCTACGCCGAGACAAGCCGCGGCATAGGTTGGGCTAGACGCGAGCGCCCTCGATCGAGTGCTGCGCCTTCTCGCCGCACACGGCGTATTCGCCCACGCGGCGGACGGCCGCTACGTGCACACGGCCGCGTCGCGGCTTCTCTGTAGCAATCACCCCCAGTCGTTGCGCTCCCACGTGCGCATGACCAGCTTGCCGGCGTTCTGAAACGGATTCGGCGATCTCGAGCATGCGGCGCGTGCGGGTCGCCCGGCCGCGGATTGGGCTGGCCTCCTCCAGTACTTCACGACGCACGGCGAGGAATCGGCAATCTTCAACGCTGCCGTCGTGGCCAAGTCGCGCGCGGTGTTGCCGGCTGTCGTCGCCGCTTACGACTTCAGCACGTGTGACACGATCGCCGACATCGGCGGCGGTCGGGGGCACTTGCTGGCGGCGGTTCTCGAGCGCGCGCCCACCTCACGCGGTGTGCTATTCGAGTTGCCACACGTGATTGCCGACGCTGTCCCTGGAAAGCGTCTAACGCTCGCGCGCGGCAGCTTTTTCGACGACGCGCTGCCAGTAGCCGACACTTACCTATTGATGGACCTCATCCACGACTGGGATGACGCTGACGCGGCGCGCATTCTGGCCGCGGTACGAGGAGCCGCGTCGGTGGGCGCACGACTGTTGATCATCGAGACGCTGGTGGCCGAGGCGCGGGGCCGCACTTCGGGAAAACGCTCGACATCATCATGCTGGCCGTCACAGGCGGCAAAGAGCGCACACGCACACAGTACGAACGGTTGCTCGACGGCGCCGGCTTCGGCATCGAGCGCGTGATTCCTACTGCGTCGCAGTACGCCATCCTGGAAGCCGTGGCGCGCTGAATTGCGCGCGGCTGGTCCAGACGGACGCGCTTGCGACGTTTGTTTTCGGGGCGCGCCCGATTCCGGGAAGTCGGTTAGGGCTGAGCTGTCTTCTGCGCGGTGGTGAGCAAAGCAAGCCCGGCCAGGATCGCGACCATGCCGAGGCCGGCGGACGGCGACGGCCGCTCGCCGAGCTGGATCCACGCCGCGATCACGCCGACGATCGGGACCGTCAACGCGTTCAGCCCGCTGATGGTGGCCGGCAGCCGTTGCAGTATGTAAAGCCACAAGAATGTTGCGATGGCCATGCCGCCGACGCCGTTGTAGATGAGCGCGCCGATGAAGTACCCGCTCCACTCGATCGGCCGCTCGGGGATCAGCAGCACGGCAGCGATCAGCGGGAGGGTGCCCCACACCATTTGCCACGCGGTGATCGACAACAGCTCGTTGCGATCGTGAATCGGAATTTGCTTGAAGACGATGACGCTGATCGCCCAGGAGATACCGGCGCTGAGCGCCAGCAAACTGCTCGCGAGCCCGCCGCCCGCGTTCCAGACTTCGAGAACCAGCACGAGCCCGACGAGGATCAGACCGGCCGCAGGCCACTGCCAGCCGCGCAACCGATCTGGCAGGAACGGCCACCCGAAGACGATGACCCAGAACGGCATCGTGTAGCCGAGCACGGAGCTCTTACCGGCTTCGCCGCCGGCGACGGCGTACGAGATCAGGCCGACGAAGCCCGCGGTCTGAAACACGCCGAGCAGCATTGTTTTGAAGACGTGCCGCGGCTTCAACGGCACGCGCAGCACGAGCAAGAGTCCGAACATCACGATGGTGCCGAGCGTGACGCGTAACGCCGCGAATTCCATTGGGCCGACGTAACGCATCGCGGCCTTCATTACGACCCAGTTGTAGCCCCAGATCAGGGCGAGGAATAGCAGAGCGATCAGCGGGCCCGAACGGCTCGCGGCGGGGGCTGTGGTCTGTGCGGAAGTGTTCATCGACTTGTGGCGCGCTAGTCCTTACCGACGTACGCGTCCGCCTCGATCTCGACGAGCATCTTGGGGTCGATCAGCTTCGAGACTTCGACCATAGCGGTGGCCGGACGAACGTCGCCGAAGAATTCCCCGTGCGCTTTACCGGCTTCTTCCCAGTGGCCGATGTCCGTCACGAACATTCGCGTGCGAACGACATCGCTCATCTTGGCTCCAGCCTTTTCCAGCGCGCTCTGAATGTTGCGCAAGCACTGCCGCGTCTGCTCGGCGAGATCCCCTATGCCCACGATATTTCCGTCGGCCCCACCGGCCGTGGTGCCAGAGACATGAACGTAGGGCCCGACGCGCACCGCACGCGAGTAGCCAATGATCGGCTCCCACTTGGAGCCCGAGGAGAAATTCTGTCGACTCATTGTTTTCGCCTTCCGCCTGAGTGCGCGCATTCTACACAGCCTGCGGCCACCCGGTTTGCGCGCGCCGTGGTAGTCGCGTAGGCTCCGCGGCCCGTTTTCAGCTACACGCCGGAGCCTTATGGCCGACAGTACGAGCCGGCAGAGGCGCGAAATGCGCCGGGTATACGCGGCGGCGCTCCTGACGTTGATGCTGTGGGCTGCCACTCCGATCGCGAACAAGATAGCGATCGCGAGCATCGACGCCGCGACGGCCGGTATGCTGCGCTCGGCGATCGCGGGTGTGGTGTGCGCGGCGCTGGCGTGGTGGTGGAAGCTGCCCTGGCCCGCCGAGTGGCCGCAGCGCGTTTGGCTTTTAATCTCCAGCGTTGCGAGCTTCGCGGCCTGGCCGCTTCTGCTCAGCATGGGGCTCGCGCTGACGACGGCCAGCCACGCCGCGTTGCTGATTGCGACGATTCCGATTTTCACCGGATTGATGGCCGCTATCGTCGAACGCACGCGTCCCACGTTGCCGTGGATGCTGGGTGTGGCGATTGCACTAGCGGGCACGTTCGCTCTGATCCTGGTGCGTACTGGTGGCGCGCCAGATACAGCCAGCAGCCTCGCCGGGGACTCCGTGATCTTCGTCGGCGTCATTGCGTGCGCAGCCGGCTATGTGGCGGGCGGCAGGCTGGCGCCCACGATCGGCACCGTGGCGACCACGTTCTGGGGTCTCGGTATCGCGGCGTTGGTTCTCACACCAGTGATTGCAGCGCGTTGGCCTCACACCGATTGGGCCGCGGTCGGGCTCGGCCCGTGGGCGGCGATCGGATACATGGCATTGTTCTCGTCTTTGGTCGGCTACCTCGCGTGGTTCTGGGCTCTTGGCCGCGGCGGAATTGCCAGAATTAGCGCGTGGCAGCTGGGCCAACCAGTGCTGACGGTAATTCTGGCTGCGCTCGTATTGGGCGAGCGACTGACCGTGCCGTTGATGGTAGCGGGTGCGGCTGTGATTGCCGGCACGGCGTTGACCCAACGGCGGGAGCGTCGATAACTGACGCCAGGCGTTACTGCGCGGCGGCGCGCAGCCGCGCGCGATTTGCTTCGAGCAGCTTGCGGACGCTGGTGGCCGGTTTGCCCGTGAGATCGGCAACGGCCGTACTCGGCTCGCGGAGATACGGCGAGTCGAGCTCTTTCGCGAATGCGACCGTGCCGTTGATCCCCGCTTCGGCCATGCCCGACGCCTGTAGCTGACGCCGATACTCGTCCTCGGTCTGCACCACCAGCGCGACCCGTTTGCCGCTGATCTCACTCGCGAGCGCAACGAGCTCGCTCGGCCCAATCGCATCGGGCCCCGTGATGTTATAGGCCTTGTTATCGTGGCCCGGCGTGGTGAGCACCGCTGCGGCCGCGGCCGCGCAATCCTCACGCGTGACGTATGCGACGCGCGCATCCGGCGTAAACGTCACGAGCTTGCCATCACGCACGATCTGCTCCGCCTGATCTGGGAGCCCGTTCGCGTAGATCTGATTGCGCAGCAGTGTCCACGCGACGCCACTCTCCTGCAGCAGCAGCTCGGTGCGCCGATGGTCCGTGCCAATCATCGATGTGGTGTAGCGATCTGCATTCACGTACGACGTGTACGCAATCTGTTTGACTCCGGCGTGGACGGCCGCATCGATGGCCGTCTTGTGCAGATCGGGCCTGTTACCGCCGCCGCCGTTCACGCTGATCAGAAGCAGACGCGTGCCGCCACGATAGGCCGCTTCCAGTGATTCCGGTTGCGCAAAATCGCCAAACCGCACGCTTGCGCCGCGCTTGGCATACGCCTTGAGCGCACCCGTATCGGGCGTGCGGCTCACGAGAATCAGATCGGCAGCCGCTACACGGCGTGCCAGCAGCGCGTCGATTACGAGGCCTCCGAGCTGGCCCGATGCGCCGGAGATGATGATCTTGTCGGCAGCGCTCGCGATTTGGCTGAAGAGTAGCAGCGCGAGGCCGGCGATCAGTTTTCGCATCATGGTCAGTTACCCTTTCGCTTCGCGCTGCTCGCCGCGACGGCCTTCGAGCCCCGCGACGGCGTAGAGGTTGCGGCTTTCAGCGGGCGTCAGCGGTCGGTTCGCGCCGCGATATAGCTCGCCCAACGTCACGGTATGGTAGCGGATGCGAATTACGCGGCTTACTGCCAAGCCTACCGACGCGAGCGCTGGTCGTAGATCGCGGTGGCGAGTCTCACTCAGGGTCATGTTGTACCAGGCGTTGCTGCCGCGGGCGCCGCCACCCTCGATCGCGGCGATCTTCGCGGTGCCGTCATCGAGCTCGATGCCGTCCTGCAGACGCTGCATCTGCACATCGCTCGGCTCGCCGAGTAGGCGCACGGCATATTCGCGCTCGACTACGGCACTGGCCTGCATGAGCTTCGAGGCCAAGTCGCCATCGGTGGTGAGGACGACGAGGCCGGACGTGTTGATGTCCATCGGACTCACGTCGATCCAGCGTCCTTGGCGTGGTCTCGGCAAGTCGCGTCCCGTGTTCCCCTCGCTGAGGCCACGTGTCGCGCCTGCCTTGTAGTATGCGAGGAAGTCGTGCTGGGGCCGCGCGTGCGCCGTGGCGGTAAGTCGCAGGGGTTTGCCGTCGAGACATACGCGCTCGCGGCCCTGTAGCTGCTCGCCGAGCTTCGCCACGCGGCCATTCACGGTAATGCGACCCGCGGCCACCCAGCGTTCGATTGAACGCCGCGAACCAATACCGGCGTTCGCCAGAATTTTCTGGATACGTTCAGGCACGTGACAACCTTCAGGCTTCGCGCGCTGCAGCCTCGGTATCGATGAGATCCGGCCCTTCAAGCTCCGAGCCTTCATCCTCGTCGCTATCTTCGTCGTTGAAAGCGAGGACATCCGAGTCGTCGGCGCCGCCCGCCGTTGCATCGTTCGCGGGCGCTGGCACCAGCACCGCCGGCGCGTCGTCGGCGGAGTCGGCAATAGGCACCGCCTCCGCTCCGGCCTCGTTGGCCTCGAGCTCAGCTTCGAGCGTGTCGACTAGGTCCGACTGCGGGCTGAGCTCGGGCAAGCCGTCCTTAAGCTCCGCCAGCGTGGGCAGCTCTTCGAGCTTTTTCAGACCGAAGTAGTCGAGGAAATCCTTTGTGGTGCCGAACATGGCTGGCTTGCCAGGCACATCGCGATGGCCGACAACGCGAACCCAGTTGCGCTCGAGCAGCGTACGGACGATGTTCGTGCTGACAACCACGCCGCGCACTTCTTCGATTTCGGCTCGCGTGATCGGCTGCCGATACGCAATGAGCGCTAGCGTCTCGAGCAATGCCCGTGTGTAGCGCGGCGCGCGCTCTTCCCACAGCGGCTGGAGCCAATCGCTCATGGAGCGTTTGACCTGTATGCGATAACCGGTCGCGACTTCCTTCAGCTCGATGCCGCGGCTCTCGTACTCGGCTGCGAGCGTGTCGATGACGCGCTTGATTGTGGCGCGATCCGGCGCGGAGTCTCCTCGTGCCGCAAAAAGCTCCACGAGGCGGTCCAGCAGCAATGGGCGGCCAGCTGCCAACAGCGCGGCTTCGACGATATGCTTGAGTTCGTTTTCATCCATTGTATTGGTCGTCCGTTCCGCTGCTTTGTACTCGATCTTCATCTTCGGTCAGTTCTTCGGGGCCCGGTGCCGCTTGCGCGGCCCGGATGTGAATCGGGCCGAAGGGGTCGGTCTGTACGACATCGATCAGCGTTTCTTTGATGAGCTCCAAAATCGCGAGGAAAGTTACCGTGACGCCGATGCGGCCCTCGCGTGGGTCGAACAGACGCTGGAACTCCACATAGCGCTCGGTCTGAAGCGTGACGAGGATGTTCGACATGCGCTCGCGCACTGACAAGGGCTCGCGGCGCACATGGTGGTGCGCGAACATCGTCGAACGCTCGAGCGCTTCTTTGAAGACAACGAGCAGCTCCTTCAGTGTGATATCGGGCAGCTTTGCCACGGCCGGGCGCTCCGTGACCTCCGCGCTGGTCTGCAGCACGTCACGTTCGAGACGTTCGAGCAAATCGATGTCGCCCGCAGCCTTCTTGTACCGCTCGTATTCCTGCAGGCGGCGCACCAATTCGGCCCGCGGATCGTCTTCGTCTTCTTCGCTGTCGGCGGAGCGCGGCAGCAGCATGCGTGATTTGATCTCGGCCAGCGTCGCGGCCATCACGAGGTACTCGCCCGCGAGCTCGAACTGCATTTCCTTCATCAGTTCGATGTACTGGACGTACTGACGCGAGATTTCAGCAATCGGGATATCAAGGATGTCGAGGTTCTGCCGCCGGATCAGATACAGCAGCAGGTCGAGCGGCCCTTCGAAGGCCTCGAGGAACACCGACAGCGCATAGGGCGGAATGTACAGATCGCGAGGCAGCTCAGTGATCGGCTCCCCTTCGACGACGGCGAACGGCATTTCGGCCTGGCTAGGCGGCCCAACCTCGGGGCTCGCCGGCAACGGCGTCGGGAGGACCAAGCGCAGATTCGGCTTGGCCGGTTTGGTGGCTTCTTCGTTCAATAGAGGAGTCCTGCGGCGCCCAAGAAGAAATCAAGGAAGAACGCGACGAATGGTTCGATGACGCGCCAAAGCACCCCGACCGGAGGGAACATCAGCACGAGCACGATGATAAGGCCAAAGGGCTCGATCCGGTCGAGTACGTCGGAACCCGCACGCGGCAGAAGGCCCGAAAGAACCCGCCCGCCGTCCAGCGGTGGAATCGGAACGAGATTAAAAACCATCAGTAATACATTGATCTTTATGCCGTACTGGCTGACCAACAGCAGAAACGCGCTGACCAAGCTCGAGTCCGGCAGCACAGCCCCAACGAGTATCGCGAAGAGCGCCCATACCGTGGCCATTGCGAAATTGGCGCCAGGGCCGGCAGCGGCCACCAGGATCATGTCGCGCTTGGGGTTGCGCAGGTTACGAAACGCCACGGGTACCGGTTTGGCCCACCCAAAGGCCGAGCCGGTGAACCACAGCATGGCCAACGGCAAGACTACGGTGCCGAGCGGGTCGACGTGCTTCAGAGGATTGAACGACAGCCGGCCGAGCATGTAGGCCGTGGGGTCGCCAAGCTTCTTGGCCGCCCAGCCGTGGGCCACTTCGTGCATCGTGATGGCAAATATCCCAGGAATCGCGGCTGCGGCAATGACTATGGCAAGCTGAGCGGCGTCCGTTCCTGGCATCGCGGCATTATACGTGCGTCACCACCGCCGTCAGCTTTCGAATGCCGAGACGTCGCCTTTTCCTCTGCGCACGACGACGATTTCGTCGCCGCTCAAGTCGAGGACGGAGGTCGGCTCGACGCCGCAGTGACCCCCGTCGATAATTAGGTCCACCTGACGCGCGAGCCGGTCGCGAATATCTTCGGGCTCGGTCAGCGGAAAAGAGTCGCCAGGCAACAGCAGCGTTGAGCTCATCAACGGCTCTCCAAGTGCGCCGATCAACATTTGCGCGATCTCGTTGTCGGGCACTCGGATTCCAATGGAGCGCTTTTTCGGATCCTGCAACCTCTTCGGCAGTTCGTGCGTGGCTTTCAGCACAAACGTGTAAGGCCCCGGCGTCAACGACTTGAGCAGGCGGTAGGCCGAGTTTTCTACGCGCGCGTAGGTTGAGATGTCAGAAAGATCACGGCACGCGAGCGTGAAGTCATGATCGCGCTCGATGCCGCGCAAGCGTCTTACGCGATCGAGCGCGCTCTTGTCGCCGAGGTGCCAGCCCAATGCATAACTAGAATCCGTGGGATACACCACGATGCCGCCTTCGCGGATGATCTCGGCTGCGCGGCTCAGCAACCGCAACTGCGGATTCACAGGGTGAACTTTGAAGTACTGGCTCACGCGAGCATTGTACGATCGGTTTGGGACGACAAGCCAAGGGGGTTAAGATGCCCTTCGGCTCTTCAGATAGCGCAGATTCATGCAGTTATTGTTCGACTTCTTTCCACTACTCGCCTTTTTCGTCGTCTACCAGCTGTCGAAGGATGTGTATCTCGCGACCGCTGTATTGATGGGGGCGATGGTGCTCGTCGTAGCCTATCAGTGGCTGCGACACCGCAAGGTCAGCAACATTCTCGTAGGGTCGACGGTGCTGGTCTTGGTGTTTGGCGGCATCACACTGGCTCTACGCAATCCGGTGTTCATCCAGTGGAAGGTCACCGTGGTGAACTGGACGGTGGCGGCGGCATTTCTAGCGACCCAACTGTTTAGCGCTCAAACGCTCACGCAACGAACCATGGGTCATGCGTTGGAGCTTGCGCCCGCTCAATGGCGTTATCTCAATATGAGCTGGGTCGTGACGTTTGCCGTTATCGGCGCCGTCAATCTGTTCGTGATGTACCACTACGATCAAGCCACGTGGGTGATGTTCAAGGTCTGGGGGCAGATGGGCTTGTTGCTGGCGACTGTTGTGGTCCAGGCGATTTGGATTTCGCGACACATGCCGCAAGGCGAAGCCGACAAGAACGCGTAGCACCGTGCCGCTTGCCATCAACGTGATTTCGGCAATACAGGTGCGCCCGTGACGGCGAACCGCGTTGCCATGATTCGTGCTCGGCTCGAGCAGGCATTTGCACCCGATGCGCTCGACATCGTTGACGACAGTCACCGGCACGCTGGCCATGCTGGGGCGAAGGACGGGCGCGGTCATTTTCGTGTTCGTATAGTGTCGCGCCGATTCGCCGGCATCAAAACTCTAGAGCGACATCGGATGGTATATGCTGCGCTCGGCACTCTGATGCAGACGGATATCCACGCGCTGAGCGTCGATGCGAACTCTCCAGACGGCCAATAAAAACTCCAAGGTGCGGTGATGATGAAGAGACTCACTAGATTTGCGATCGTTGGCGTTGCCGTGCTCGGAATGAGCGCCTGCTCCCAAAACGACAAGGCCGGAGGCGAGAACGCTCTCGGCCCGGGCAAGGTCGCAACCGTGAACGGCACGCCGATCCCGGAGTCCGTGCTGCGAGTGTATGCGCTCGCGACCGGGCACAAGAGTTTCGACGGCCTCAGCGCTGAAGATCGCGGCAAGCTACTCGATGACCTCATCGGCGTAGAGGTGCTTAGCCAGCAGGCGGAGAAGGACGGCGTTACTGCATCGCGTACCGTGGCTGCTCAAATAGAGCTGCAACGATTGCAACTCATCGCGCGCGCGATGGCCTCGAGCTACCTCGAGAAGAACCCGGCAACGGACGCCGATCTGCAGAAGGTATACGAGGAAAATCTGCCGCGCCTTACTCAGCAGCAGTACAAGACCCGCCACATTCTCGTGGATACGAAGACGGAAGCCGAGCAGGTAATCACGCAACTACGCGCCGGAAAACAGTTCGCGGACCTCGCCAAGGAGCGAGCTGGCGGCAAGACTGGCCCCAACGGTGGCGACCTTCCCTGGTTCACTTCCGAGTCCATGAATCCACAGATTGTCGCTGCGGTAGTTGCAATGAAGGTTGGAGCGTTCTCGCAGGAGCCCGTGCAATCCGAGTACGGCTACCACGTGCTGATTCTCGACGACAGTAGGAAGGGCGAGGCTCCAACGATGGAGTCACTTCGGAAGGATTTGACCACTGCTGTGGAGAGAAAACGGTTGGACGACTACATCAAGGCTTTGCGGGCGGGGGCAAAGGTGTCGCTCGGACCCTAATCCTCTAGTCTTCGGAAATGAAGTGATATATCCCAACGCCCGTGTTGACTCGCTTGCTTTCTTTGCCGCGGAGCGGTGATTTGGTGTCTTGAGCGGACAGCCAGTTATCCAATTCATTGAGGAGTTGAGGACCTTTTGCCCGGATCAGCGCGTTGAATGCCGGAATCAAGTCCTGCCTTAGTCCGTTATCCGCAAATACGATTCGCTCGAATCGACGCAGCCCTGGGCTGCTGTCCATATTGAACTCGTAGGTGTTGATGAAATCGCGCACGACCTCCCCGAAGCGCTNNAGCGCTGTAGGGCATTTGGGTCGAAGTCGCGGGCGATGTAGGCGCGCGCGAGAACCTTGAAGGATCCGCTCGCGAGTCGCTCAATTGCGCCCACACGAAGTAGTTCATCAAGCATTGCTCGCGCTGCCATGTCGCCGCTGTGCTTCCGAACCAGATTCATGAAGGTTGCGGGAGTCGGGGCATCAAACGGGAGGTCTAGCGGCATTCCGTACGGTCCGGTGAATTCGGGGTCCGTGTGCCACCCGTCGAGAACCCGTATGACGCGGTTGAGGTTGGCGGGAAAGTCGAGCTCGGCACCACTTGCCAGCAGTGCTTCTTGTTTGGCTACTTCCTTGCGAGTCAAGCCGGTCAAAATCGCGATCCTCGACTGCGAAACCTTTCGTTCCGGTAGAGAGAAATCACGCGCGGCTACTTCGACGAACACGGTCTTCAGGACCTCAGCGAGTTCGCCGAAGGAAATTCCATGCCGCAGTAGAATCCTTACGAGCGGCTGGAGGATCTTCCTAAAGGCAGCGAGCAGCCCAGGACGGACCGTGCTCGTCATAGCTGTGGAAACGGAACGCAACTAATCACACAAACCACGAAAGCACCCCGACCGAGAATATCGGCGTGTATTTGCCGCGCTACCGCGAGATGCGGAGGCAATCGCTCTCTATTGGTTTGTAAGACTACCAGTCCAAACAGCTGACGTGGAATGGGTTTCCGTCAGGGACGCGACGACAGCGTTACCACGGCGCCGTCGTATTGAAGTCCGGCGAGGATCTCGCCGCCCGGCTGGGGCTGAGTTCCTACGGCCTCGAACACGGCCCCAGGAGTGGGCAGTAGGCCAGGATTTAAGGTCAATTGAGACGAGTAGTCGACGGAAACACCACCAACAACGAGTCTGGCCGTTCCCGTGTTGACTTGCGCTACAACGCCCATCAACGCAACGGGCGAAACGCCAGCGATATAGCGTTCCGTCAGATTCTGTAAGGTCGTTACGTCAGCCGTATCTACTGTCACTAATACATAATCTCCGACGCGGATCTCGCCAACGGCCGAGCCATTCAAAGCGAATTCCTGACCGAGGACCACCACTACATTGGTCGGTCCGGATGTAGCCAATTGCTCTACCACGCCGAGAGCGCCTGACTTGAATGCTGATCGACTACCGCTGCCACTCTGGCCGAATACATCTGCAACACTGATCGCTCGAGCGCCGCTACCACT
>PMCP01000093.1:0-2888 GCA_003155415.1 Gammaproteobacteria bacterium
TCTACTTGTTTGAAGCGGCGTTGCATGAGGAGCGCCGCGCCGCTCTACTGTTAGGGCAGCGCGCTCAGTGCAGGTCTTGCGCTTCCTTGCTCATGTCGACGTCGCCAGGCTTGCGCAGCATCTTGTCGATCTCGTCGATGTGCGCCTCTTCCTGCTCGATGAGGCCGCGCGCGTATTCTTCGAGCGCCACGTTTTCATTCGCGACGAGCCCCAGCAAGCCCACATAAAGGCCCAGCGCCTTGTGCTCGGCTTGCAGCGTCTCGCGCAGGATCTGGCCGATGTCGTGCTCGTGCGTTTCGAGCAGCGGCCCGATCGCGAGCGACGGGTGGCCACCGAGCCGCGTGATCATCTCGCCCGCCTGCTGCGCGTGCCCCAGCGACTCCGTGGCACCGGACCTGAACCACGCCACGATCGGGATGCGGTTGTAGCCGAAGATCATCATCGAGTAGTGCGTGTAGCGCACGACACCTGCGAGTTCGGCCTCGAGGATCTTGTTCAGCTGATCGATCACGGGCCTTTTGTTCTTGAGGCTCATGAGCTGCTCCCTGTCATTCGNNCGCACACCGCTCACTGCTCGAGTTTGCGATTCGGATCGTAGTCCGCGCGCACCGTGCCGAGCCGCTTCGCGACATCGAACTGCAGCGGATAGAACTGCGTAAACGACCACTCCACGGCCGCGTTCTTGCTGTGGCAGCTGTAGCAACTGGCCGTGCGCGGGAACGGCGCGGCCGCCGGTTTCAACCCACCGCGATCGTCGAAGCCGAAGTACGCCCAGCCGCCGTCGGGAAACCGCGTCGTATCCTTCACCGACGCTTCCACGGCGACGACGTCCCCTTGCGTGCGGCCGCCGTTGTTGATCGACACGTTCTCGAGCGCACTGCGAATTTCGAGGATGAACATCGTGCCGTTCGGCCATTTGCCGGTCTGCATGAACTCGCGGTAGCTGTCCGGGTTCACGAACACGTTGCTGAACGGTGCGGGCTGACCCGCGCGCGGCGCGTTCGGGCCGTATGTCATGCCGAGGCCCGCCGTGAGAAATACCCACTCGCGGTAGTCGGCCGGGCGCGCGAGCTCGCCTTTGTCGTTGAACTTCAGCACGGGCTCGGCCGCTTGGCACGCAATAGCCGCCGCAGCGAGCGCGAGAGCCAGGAACATGGTCGATCGTGCAGCCACGCGCTGGTCACTCCGCGACGGTGACGCTCTCCATCACGTCGCCCTGCTCGATCGCATCGACGATGTCGAGGCCGCTGGTGACTTTGCCGAACACCGTGTGCTTGCCGTTCAGGTGCGGCGTTGCGACGTGCGTGATGAAGAACTGACTGCCGTTTGTGCTCGGCCCGGCATTGGCCATCGAGATCACGCCACGTTCGTGTTTCAGCGGATTGCCTTTGCACTCGTCCCCGAACTTGTAGCCAGGGCCGCCACGGCCTGTGCCGGTGGGGTCACCCGTTTGAATCATGAAGTCCGCGATCACGCGATGAAACGTCACACCGTCGTAGTAGCCCTGCTTCGCGAGAAACACGAAGTTGTTGACCGTCTGCGGCGCATGCTGCGGGTGGAGCGTGAGCTCGATCGTGCCGCGATTGGTTTCGATCGACACCTTGTAGTCCTTCGTCGCGTCGATTTCCATCTCCGGCGGCTTGGACCATTGCTGTTCTGCCATGTTGTTCTTCCTCAGGGCTTGGAGGCGCCACGATAACGGAACTGGCGGAGTGCGGCTACGGGCAGAGTGCGCGGCCGCATGGCATAGTTGGCCGCCCGCAGCGACAGCGCCTCATGAAGCCGCAATGACCTCACCCTCGAACAACGACGAATTCAAACGCGCGGCCGCGCGAATCGATGAGCTGGAAAGCCGGCTCGCGCAGCAGGACCAGGCGCTGCTAGATCTCGGCGACGAGCTATATCGGCAGCAGCGGCAGATCGCGCGGCTCGAGACGCAGCTACGGCAACTCGTCGACCGCATGCAGACGGTGAGCACGCCCGAAGGCGTTGCGGGGCCGGCCGACGAGGTTCCGCCGCACTACTGATCTGCCGCACCGCCGTCGGAAGTTCCAGCGAGCGCCGCTCGCACCACGTCGAAGATCTGCCGGTACCCGCGACCTTTCCTTGGCGCGTCACCCGGCCTCAGCTCGACCTTCGCATCCTTGCGCACCTGCCGGATCAGCGCGCGCAACTGTTGCGCGTCGGTAGCGGGATACTCCGCGAGCCAGCGTTGCAACGCGGCATCGTCGGCAACGAGCTCGTCGCGCCAGCGCTCGGCGCGGTGCAACTGCGCGGTCGCGCGCTGAGCCTGCGCACGATCGACGTTCACGACGGCGCGGATAGCCGCAAGCGTCTCCTCGTCGAGTTTACGCATCAGCTTGCCGATGTAGAGCGCCTGGCGGCGCTCGGCGATAAAGCTGTCGATGCGCCGCGCCTGGTATATCGCGTCGCGCAGCGGCTCGGGCAGCGAGAGCGCGTTGAGCTTCTCCGCGCCGAGTTTTACGAGCTCGACCCCAAGATCCGTGATCTCGTGGGTCGCTCGTTTGCGCTTGCTTCGACCGCGGCCTTCGATCTCTTCGCCGTCGTCCGTCGCGAGCTCGACCTCTTCGCCGGGATCCGTTTCGTGGGTGCGTTTCCGTGCCATGGGCACACACTATATACGGCCGCGCCGCGCCCGAGCACCGCAGTCGGTTAGCCTGCGGTAGACTCTTGGCCCTGATGCTGACGATCCGCCATCACGAGAGTGCGCGCACGTTTCTCGATCGTGCCAGGGGCTGGCTGCTCGAGCGCGAGATCGAGTGCGCCACGGCCCTGCAGAGCGCGCGCAACGCGAGCGGTGACGATTCGCTGTACGAACGTCCGATGTATTGGGCCACGCTCGAGGACGACGGCTCGATCGTCGGGTG
>PMCP01000093.1:2969-32221 GCA_003155415.1 Gammaproteobacteria bacterium
TTCAACGCAACGTTCTGTGCCCAGCTCGCGGCGGCGAAGCGTTTGTACTTCTGGGTGGACGACAAGCCGCGCTGCATGGTCGGCGTGCTGCGCGAATCGGAGCGCTTCGCCGCGGTGGGTCTCGTATACACGCCTGCTACCTACCGCGCGCAGGGCTATGCGACGACTGCGCTCGCGGCGCTACAGCGCCTATTCGCGGAACGCCGCATCGAGCGCGCGTACCTCTACGTCGACCCCGCCAACGACCCGCACATAGCGCTTGGAGAAAAGCTCGGCGGCACGCTCGTGCACGACGAGGTCGACATCGAGTGCACCTGACGGCCGGGGCGCGGCTAGGCGGGGGCGAAGCTCCGCGCCGTCGCACGCGGCCAATACATCGCGAATACGTTGTGCGGCCAGGGGCCGCGGCCGTCGCTGGCGGCGAGCACAGCGCCGGGCTGCACGCGCAGCAGCGTGTTCGCGAGCAGCCGAACCTCGCTGTGCGACACGCGGCGAACAATGTGCTCGGCGTCGAACTCGGCGGGGTGCATCAGCCCGGCCGCCTGCGTGATCTCGCGTAGCGCATCGAGCGTGTGCAAGTGGAAGCGATACACGCGCTCGGCCTTGTCGGGAACCACGAGCGCCTTCTGGCGCCGTGCGTTTTGCGTCGTGATGCCGGTCGGGCATGTGCCCGTGTGGCAGGTCTGCGCCTGAATGCAGCCGAGCGCGAACATGAAGCCGCGCGCGGAGTTGCACCAATCCGCGCCGAGCGCCATTACGCGCGCGATATCGAACGCGCTGATGATCTTGCCGCTGCAGCCGATCTTGATGCGGTCACGCAGGTTCAGCCCCACCAGCGTGTTGTGCACGAGCAGCAACCCTTCCTGCAAAGGCGTGCCAACGTGGTCGACGAACTCGAGTGGCGCGGCGCCTGTGCCGCCTTCCTTGCCATCGACCACGATGAAGTCCGGCAGGATGCCCGTCTCGAGCATGGCCTTGCAGATCGCGAACCATTCCCACGGATGGCCCATGCAGAACTTGAAGCCCGTGGGCTTGCCGCCGGAGGCCTGCCGCAATCGTTCGACGAACTGCAGTAGGCCGACCGGCGTCGAGAACTCGGAGTGACTGGCGGGGCTCACACAGTCGATGCCCGGCAGCACGCCGCGCGTGGCCGCAATTTCGGGCGTGACTTTCGGGCCGGGTAGCACGCCGCCATGGCCGGGCTTCGCGCCCTGGCTCAACTTGATCTCGATCAGCTTCACCTGGGGCTCGCGCGCGCTTTGCGCGAAGCGCTGCTCGTCGAAGCGGCCGCGCTCGTCGCGGCAGCCGAAATAACCCGAAGCCACCTCCCAGATCAAGTCACCGCCGTGCACGCGGTGGTACGGGCTGATCGAGCCCTCGCCGGTGTCGTGCGCGAAATTGCCCTTCTTGGCTCCCGCATTCAACGCGAGGATCGCGTTGCCCGATAGCGCACCGAAACTCATCGCAGAGACATTGAAGATGCTCATGCTATAGGGCTGCGTGCAGCTCGCGGCCGAGCCTATCGTCACGCGAAAATCCGGGGATGCGATATTCGTGGGCGCCAGAGAGTGGTTGATCCACTCGTAGCCTTCGACGTGCGTGTCGAGCTGCGTGCCGAACGGCCGTTTGTCGGGCTCCGCCTTGGCGCGCTGATAAACAATCGAGCGCTGCTGGCGCGAAAACGGCGTCTCTTCGTTGTCGGCCTCGATGAAGTACTGACGTATTTCGGGGCGGATGAATTCGAGCAGGAACCGCAGGTGACCGATCAAGGGGTAGTTGCGCAGCACCGAGTGGTGGCTCTGCAGCATGTCTCGGACACCCACCGCCACGAACACGGCGCATACGATCGCCGATATGTCGCCGGTGCCGGTCCAATGCCAATAGATCGCGAACCCGATCGTGAGCAGTACGCTGAGCGACCAGACCGAATAGCGGACAGGGAAATAGCGGTCGAGTCTGCTGAGCCAAGCGTACATCCGGTCTCCTTGCGCCAACGCTTCCGCGCCGGGCCAATGCCAAGCGTCGGCCGAAAGGCTAAGTTTCTTGAGCTTCGCGTGCCGGCCGGAGCGGCAAAAAACCTGTCGCCGCACGTATCTGCGACCCACCGCACACCCGGGAGTCATTCCCAGGGTCGATAGCAAGAATGCTACCAGATGGCACCTTTGTGAGAGACTTCGCGACAGCATTCGTTGGGGGAGTTGCGTTGGCCATGACGAACAGAACACGAATCGCCTGGATGTGGGTCGCACTCGCTGCGGTGCTCGGCGCCGCGCAAGCGCAGGCTCAAGCGCCGCCGGCCGGCATCACGCCGCTGCCCGTCGATCTTTTCACGACCAAGAATTACCGGCTCGACCGCAAAGCGTGGAACGATAAACGCTATACGCGTTGCAACACGCCGCGGCAGCTCACGGACACGTGGGCACAGCGCAAAGGCAGCGCATGGGGCGACTGCAGCGTCGACCGGCCGGTCACCGACATCGTGAGCCCCTACCCTTACAAGACCGCAGCCGAGCACTTCGCCGCGCTGAAGGCGCAAGCCGCCGCGCATGGCGGCCCGACCAAACAGACGCGCGCGACGCTGCCGGAATGGGACGGCTGGTATCGCCGTGGTGCACGCGAGGACCAGTGGACATACGGCCGCAACCTGCAGGCCTCGACGCTCGTCTCCGTGCTCACTCCGGAATACCAGCAGCGCATGATGCAGATGGCGTTCCATGAAGCCGTGACGAACGCGCCGCAGTGGATGGCCGCGTTCTGCTACCCCGAGGGCCTCATGCGCTGGTGGGGGGAGTTCTCGCTGAACGAGATCGAAGTGCTCGTGACGCCACACGAGGTGCAGCTGACCACGGGCGTGGCCGATAACTTCATCCGCAAGATCATGATCGATCAGCCGCACACGATGAAGGTGCCGCAATGGTACGGCGAGAGCGTCGGCTTCTGGGACGGCAACAAGCTCATTGTGTGGACCGCGCAAGTGCAGCCATGGACGATGTCGCATTCGATGTTCGAGTACAGCGACAAGCTGAACGTCATCGAGGTCTTCACGCCGGCGGCGAACGGCGCGCTCAGTGTCGATGCCACGTTTTACGACTCCGTCGCTTTCACGCGGCCACTGCACATCGTCACGCCGTGGAACCGGACGGCCGGCATCGAGGATCCGCAGCATCGCTTCACGTACGTCGAATGCCGCGTGCAGAGCACGATCGTCAACGACGCGGACGGACGCCCCACGCAATTGACGCCGGTGGACGATGGCTACATCGACTACTTCGGCCGGCCTTGGGCCGAGAACTGGGAGCGGCACTTCGAGCAGGGCTGGGAGAAGCCGCCACTCCAGTGAGCAAGGCGGCATTGGTAGTCGACGACTCGCCCGTTGCGCGCCACGTGCTGACGAGGCTGCTGGCGCACCACGGAATTGCCGCGGACACCGCGGAGTCCGCGGAGTCCGCACTCGATTACCTCAAACACCACCGGCCGGACGTGATCTTCATGGACCACGCGATGCCGGGCATGGACGGATTTCAGGCGCTCGAGGCCATCAAGGCCAACCCGGCGACGGCCACCATCCCCGTCATGATGTATACGTCGATGGAAGGCGAGCTCTACGTAGGTCAGGCACGTGCGCTCGGCGCCTTCGGTGTACTGCCGAAGGATTTGAAGCCCGTCGAGGTCGAGCGGGTCTTCAAAGCCCTGAATCTCATTCCCGGTGACCGCGGCCAGGACCACGATCCGCATATCGCACCCAGCGAGCCGAGAGACGGGCGGCGCGTGCAAGAGCTACTCGAAGAACTCTTTCGCCAGCAGCGTTCGGCCCTTCGGGAAGAAATTCGCGAGGGCTATGAGCGCGCCCTGGCGGCAACACAAACGCACCCGCCAGCGATCGCAGCGCCGTCCACCACCAGCCCTTTCCGGCCCGCGACCGTCGCGGCCGTCATTTTCGCCGCGCTCACCGCCTTGTTCGGCTACCTGTACTTCAACGTCGCTCGATTGTTGCAAGAAACCACACAGCGTTCGTCCGGGCTCATCGCGAGCAACGCACCACTGAATGCCACCAACGCCGAAGCGCCCGGCACACACACCAGGGCCGCTGCCACGGATCCGCGGCTCATCGAGCTCATCGAGTGGGCCGCGAATCGGGGCGATGTTTACGGCTTTGACGAGATTCCGCTCAGCGAGGCGCGCGCCGAGAGCCTGAGCCGCGCGATAAACTACGCCGCCAGCGTGGGCTTCGACGGCCGATTTCTGCTGCGTGTACACGTCGGCCGCTTCTGCATGAGCTTCGGACCCAATGCGGTCGCCGAGCTCGCGCCACCCACGTTACCCGTCACACAATGCGAACAGATCGGCTGGCTGCCGAGCGAGGCGTTCGCGCTCGGCCGGCGACAAACACTGACGTTTGCGCATACCGTTGTCGCAGCGACGAGCGGCACCCACATTCGCATCGAGACCGCATCGGCCGGCGCCGACGAGCCGGCGATCCCCTACCCCGCGGTCACGGAGTCGATGTCGGCCGGCGAATGGAATCGCATCGCCGCGAGCAATCACCGCATCGAGATCCGTTTGCTGCCGGACACCTCCGCCGACACGCAACGATGATTGTCACCTTCGCGGCCCGAGCTTATCGGGCGAACCGGATCACTCGCTGGCGGGGTGAATACTCAGGCTTTTTGCGTCCTTCGAGAGCCAGCCCTTCTGCTCCCACCGCGAGTGCACGGCTTCGGAATCGCAGATGCCGTCGTTCGGCCGCGTGAACGTGCCGTCTTCCTTCATGACGAAGCAGAGCGCGCCCGCGTTGCGGCCGTCGCGCATCGGGTGCATGACGACGCGAATCTTCTCGCCTTTCTTGTAGGTGGTGCCGTTCACGCCTTGCCGCGCGGCGTGCACGATCGCGGCGCCTTCGAAGCTCCACGTCTTCATTTCGCCATTCGCATCCGGCGCTTCGATCATGAGCCAGCTGTGTGGATTGTTGTAATTCCACTGCGTGACGGTGCCTTCGATGAGTTTCTGCTGCGTGACGTCGTAGCTCGCAAAGGAGTGGTGGGCCAGCGCCGGAACACCTACGACAAGCGCCGCTGCGGCGGCGACGACAACGATCGGGTTCTTCATATCTCTCACCTCGTGAACGGCGGCGTTACTGTGCGTCGAAGATCGGATTCAGCGACTGGCCCGGCAGATCCGGGAAGTCCGTGAAGCCGCGCGGGTTCTTGTACTGCGGATCGCCCGGCAGATAAAACTGAGTGCTACCGTCGGCCGCTTTGTACGAATTGCTGCTGGAATCGCATTCCCACGTGCGGATGCGCACGCCGTCCTTCTTGAGGTCGGGGCGTGACTCGTGCGTGTAGACCGCGGATTGCGGCTTCACGAGCGCCAGCGGATCGTAGAACGTGGCCTGCGTGACGAGCAGGCGCGCGCCGGACGCGTTGTGTCGCTCCTGCCACGTCTCGACCATTTCGAACTGATTGCTCGTGAGCGGCATACCGCGCACGTAGTCAGCCGGATTCACCCACTTCGTCCAGATGACCAGCTTGTCGCCATCCCAGAAGCCGATGCTGTCGCCGAGCGGAAAGTGCTTGGCCTCGGTGTTGACGTGCTCGGCACCGATGTAGATGCGCCGGGTCTCATTCATCATATCGTTCATGAGCCACGACTGATCGGGCATGTTCACGAACTCCTTGATGTATGGCTCCCACAGCCAGCGCGGCACGCCGGGGTATTCACAGTTCGTCAGGCGGTCGTAGAGTTGCTCGCCGAACTTCTCGACTTCGGCGCGCCGCTCCCGGTACTGCTTCTCGTAGGGCGGCGTCAGCACACCCTCCTTGATTTTCGCGCCCGGCTTCCACGCATTCGAAAGCGAACCGTTCACGAGGAAGATGGCCGGCATCGTGTTGTTGCCGCTGGCCCAGAGCCCGCCCCACACCGGGATCGTGCTCATGGTGTGCTTCGTGCCGCCGTGCGCCTTCTCGAGCAGATACTTGTAGTGCTCCTCGGCCGTCTTGAACGGCTTCGGTGGCAGCTCGACCTGCGGTGTGGGCAGCTTGGCCTGTTCGTCCGCTGTAGCGTCGGCGCGCCGTGGCTCCTGTGCTTGAGCGACGCTGAGCGCGACGGCGAGCAGCACCACCGCGCCGGTCAAAAGACTCTTTCTGGTTTGCATAGCTCCCCCCGGAGAATGTAGACGCGACTACGACGAACGCTTTTGCCGCAACGCCGCGAGCGCGAGCCGCTCTTCCTTGTTCGGATCGTTCGCTACGCGCACGGTCGGGCCGAACATCATGGTCGGCAACGTGCTCGGATCGAACTTCGGCCAGCGTGGCATGTCGGCGTGGTTCGGATCGCCAGTGCGTGCAAACGCGGCCCACGCGGCGCTCATGACGTGACCGAGCTGGTAGCGCTCCTGCGCCGAGCCCGTCATCGAGGCGCCGCTATCCATGTTGTAGAACACGAACGGGATGTCGAGCGTGTGGAACGCGCCCATGCGATCGTTGTGCACCGGCGACTGCCAATCGAAGAAGTACAGGTAGCTCGCCGCCGTGCCCTGCTCGAACTTCAGCTTGCACAGGGACTGCGCGCTCGCGCGGCGCTGATCGTCTGCTTCGGCCATGAGCCACAACATCTGATTGCGCGTGGTCGGGTGCAGCCGCTTGTAAAGCCCAAGTAGCTTCTGGCCTTCGGCTGCGTCGCCGTTGGCGAGCCGTTTCGTGAAGCGATCCTGCATCTCGGCGTCCGCGAGCTCGTACGGCGGTGGGCCGACCCAGCCGTTCTCGTTCTCGACCGAGCCCGCGAGCAGAGGAACACCCGCAGAGTACGACGGTGCCGTCGGATCCCACTGGTGTCGCGGCAAGACCTTGCCGTCGATCACGGGGCCGTTGCCTAGGCGCGCGATTCGCGGCTCGGCGTAGTAGGCCTTCTGAATGTCGTGCCAATCGATCTGCTGGACCTTCTCGAGCTGGTTCTTCGCGATACCGAGCCTGCCGAGCAACTGCTCTGCGCCGGCGCTCGCATCGTCGGCTGATTGGCCGCGGAATGCGGAGCCGCTCTGCGCGATCGCGCGGTGGAACAGGCCTTTCGCGGAAGGCATGGCCATCACGGTCGTGGTCTTACCGCCGCCGCCCGACTGGCCGAAAATCGTGACGCGACCGGGGTCGCCGCCGAAGTTCTCGATGTTGTCGCGCACCCATTCGAGCGACGCAGCGAGATCCTGGATACCCACGTTCGTCGCGCCCGCCCACTTCTCGCCGCCGATATCGGCGAGGTGCAGGTAGCCGAAGATGTTGAGCCGATGATTGACGGAGACGATCACGACATCTTCTTTCTTCGCGAGGTTCGTGCCGTCGTACAAGAGATAGTTGCCGGAGCCGGCCGAGAAGCCGCCGCCGTGCATCCACACCATGACGGGGCGGCGTTTCTTGTCGACGCCCGGCGTGAATACGTTGACGGAGAGGCAATCCTCACTCTGCGGCGTGAGGCGATTCAAGGCGGTGACGACGGGCGACGGCTCGGTGCCGCCAGGCTCCATGGGCGCCGCCCACGTGATCTCGAAGTGATCCTTGACGCCGGACCATGCGGCCGGCTTCTGCGGCGGCATGAAGCGATTTGCGCCACTCGTCGGCGCGCCGTACGGCACACACCAGAACTGCTGGACGCCGTCCTTCAGCAGGCCTCGCACCTGGCCGTACTTCGTTTTCGCGACTCCGCCCACCGTCGTGAGTCGACGATCCTGCGCGAGCGCCGTCAAAGGCAACCCGCCGAACGCCATGCCAGCGCCCGCCGCAGCGAAACTCGCACCAATGAAAGTTCTACGGCCGATGTTGCGCCGCCCGAAGTCGCGTCCAGAACTCATGCACTACCCCCAGAAGTCGCCCGTGTGCACGGGATTGTTGATTGCCGAATAAGATAACCCGAACACCCCCGCCGCGACCAAAAGATCCGCTCGGGCGGTCGAAACCGGCGGTTTGGTGGTAGTTTCAGTTACCAGGCCGTTGCGGAGCGGATTCGCGGGGCCTATTCTGCTCCACGCATCGATTGGCTCATGCGTCTGGTCAGCGCAGCTCCACGAGGTTTAAGCATGCCCGTCAATCCGCAAGACCGACCCATCGACCAGTTACGCGAGCAAACTGTCGATCAGCTGATCATGAATTACGGCCACGGCCGGCTGTCGCGCGAAGCGTTCGAGCGCCGGCTCGACGAAGCACTCGACGCCAAAACGGCCGACACGCTCGTCGAGCTCACGCGCGACCTCGATCTCAAAGCCGACACGGACTACACGGCGCAGAAGAAAGCCGAGCTAGGCATTCGCGTCGATCCCTCCGCGGCGGTCGAAGGCGACGAAGTCGAGACGATGATCAACATCTTCGGCGGCACCACGCGCACCGGCGCCTGGGACGTGCCGCAAGAGATCAAGATGATCAACGTGTTCGGCGGCTGCGAACTCGACTTCAGCAACGCGCGGTTCACTGCGAAGACCACGCGCATCATGATGTTCTGTATGTTCGGCGGCGCGAGCTTCTACCTGCGCGAAGGCATGCGTACGAAGTCGAAGGCCATCTGCATCTTCGGCGGCGTGGATAACCGTGCCAATACCTCGGCCGATCCCGACGCGCCGACGCTGATCATCGAAGGCATCTGTCTGTTCGGCGGCGCCGAGATGAAAGTCAAAAAGACGCCAAAGCAACGCTGGCAGGAATTTGCGAGCACGCTGCGCTCGATGTTCGACGCGGAGCCGCCGCGCGCCTGACGCGCGACGGCTCCATTTCTATTCCTAGTACGAGAGCGTGTCGGGCCGGATCTGCATGTGCACGGCCTTGCCGAGCGTGCCCTTACCGCCTTCGACATGCCAGATCAGGTGCGTGCCGTAGTTGGCCCAGAGACCCCGGCCCTTCCACCCTGCCGAGGGATCATCGATGCGCCCGTCCATGCCGCGATGGTAGAAGCCGAGCGGGTACGGCACGCGGAACTTCAACCATTTGCCCGTCTTCGGATCGAGAGCGAGGATCGCTTCGGAGTTCGAGCCCGTTGCGAACGGCGTATTGATTCCGAGCCCGGACACGTCGTGCTGGTCCACCCAGTTGAAGTAGTGGAAATCCGACGGTATGTCCGTGCCCTTGAACCGCGGTCCGTCCGTGACGTACAGCTTCCAGCCGGCCTCGCACTGCGTGCCTGACAGCGCGCGCGGCCCGTTGAAGACCTTGCACTTGCTGCGATCGAAGCTCGCGAGGTGGCTACTGGCTGCGAGCCCGGTCCAGACGATGCCGTTGCTGTCGATGTCGATGCCGCGGGGGTCGATGCCGATTTCGGGCACCTTGTACACCTCGGTCATGCACGTCTCGGGCGGATTGTTGCCGCGGTCGATGCGCACGATGTACCCAGGGAAGTCCTCCGACGCACCCCATACCGAATTGTCGACCGGGCTCGGAATGATCGAATAGAGGTTGTAACGCACCTCGCTGTCGAGCTTCGGATCAATCGGCCCGCCGAATTTATTCCACGGCTTCGTGATCTTGCCGTCGCCGTTCGTGTCGACGATCTGCGGGCACCAGCCCTGCGCAGCCTGCTCGTCGTGCGTGCGGTCGTACTCGCGCGAATTGACCCAGCCGAGGATCGGCCCGAGCAGCTCGTTGAAGTAGATCGTCTGATCCGGGTCGTTATCGAACTGCAGGTGATGCGTGGCGAAGCAGGTGTCGATGAGCTCGAACTTGCCCGTCGCCGGATCGTAGATCGACGCCTGGCGATTGCTGAACGTGAGCGGATAGTACTTCGCGAACTTGTTGCTCGAGCCTTCCTTGCAGAAGGCGGGCTCGTTGTCGCGGATCTTCGACGTGGACCACACACGGCCCTTGCGATCCATCATCGGGTTGTGAGGATCGGCAGGGTTCTCTTTGCCCCAGACGTGCTCCATGCCCCAGAAGTTCGACGGCATCGCGGGCGGCGGGAAGCGCGTCGACACCTTGCGTGGGTCCTCGCGCGTTGGGATCACGATCTCATACGTCTCGTTAGCGACGGGATCGAGCACCGTGAGCCGGCCGTGGCCCGCCGATGCAGCGTAGACCTTACCGTACGCGTTCACGGTCGGGTCGTTCTTGTCCGTCGAGATCTCGTCATGCATGAACGACTGGGAGGTGCCCCAGTCCCAGAGCGTGACGACGACGTTGCGTTCGATGCCTTGCGGGCGCGGCGGTTGCGGCGGCAGCTCGCCTTGCGCGATGCGCGTGGTCCAGTCGGCCAGCACTTTCGCGCCGGCCTGCGTGCCCCACTGCGCCATCGTGCCGGCCATCGCGCTGCCGCGCACGCCGAGCTGCGTGCGATACGTCCACGCCTCCTCCGGCGTCTTGAAACCGAGATGGTCCATGTGACCGAGCGTGCGCGTGATCTGCGTGCCGAGCTCGTGGCAGAAGTTGCAGCCGCTCTTGATGTTGTAGATCCAGTGCGCCTGCGAATCCATGGTGGGCGGAATGCCGTTGCCTTTGTCGCCCGTGCCGGGGAACGCGCTCTTCGGCGGCGGTTGCAGCAGCGACAGCCAGTAATTACCCGGATAGACCTTCGCAGCGTCGGCCGGCGTGGGAGCAATCACCGCGGTGAGGTTCAACGCGGTGTCGCCCGGACGACCTTTGATCTTGGCCGAGTCGACGAGCCCGTAACCGCGCACCCACACGTTGTAAGTGGCTGTCGGCAACTGCGGCAATACATAGCGGCCGTCGTCACCCGTGACGACGATCTTGATCATCGGCGTCTTCGTTTCGGTGGTCTCGGCGATAACCCACACGCCGGCCTCGGGGCCCTTGCTGCTGCTCACGACGCCGCTGATGTAGCCCGTCGGCAATTCCGGCGGCGCAGCGGCAGCGACGAAGCACGTCAGGGCAGCACACACCGCGGCGATGCGGGCGATCGTGCGGCCACCGAAGCTCGATATGTTCATGAGTAACCTTTTAAGTGAAGTTGCTTCTAGTGATTCTGCGAGCGGCTCAGACGTCCATGAGCTCCATGCACTCGGCGATGCTCTTCAACGCGTCGCGGCCCGGCCCGGGACGCCATTCGTGGCTGACGTAACCCGTATATGGCAATGACGCGATGACCTGTGCGATGAAGTGATAGTTCAGCTCCTGCGTGCCGTCGATCTCGTTGCGAGCCGGAACGCCAGCCGTGTGGAAATGCCCGATCCACTGAATTGACTTGCGCAAGTGCTCCGCCACGTCGCCGTCCATGATCTGGAGGTGATACAGATCGCACACGATCTTCACGTTCGGTGAGTTCACGCGCTCGCACACGCCGGCGCCCCAGTCCCAGTGACCGAACACCTGGTCCTCGCGGCCGAACCGCGGATCGGTACGCCGGTTGTTCATGTTCTCAACCGCCAGAACTATGTTGCGGTCTTCGAGGTGGTGCTTGATGCGGTTCAGGAATGCCACGGCGTTATCAGCAGCGCGCTCGTATTCCATGCCGCGACGCTTTCCCCCGATCGTGATGATCGTGCGCACTCCCGCTGTGGCGACCATATCGATGTACGGCCGCAGCGCCTTCTCGAGATCGTCGTGGATTTCGGCGTGGATGATGCCGTTGTCGAACGTGACCGGGCCGGCACCCGCGAGCAATGGCTGCAACCCGTGCTTGCGTAGCGTGGGCCACTCGGCCGGATCGATCAGATCGAAGCCATAAGCGCCAAGGCGCGATGCCTCGCGACACATGTCGTCGAAGGAGAGCTTCGAGTCTTCACCGAACGTGGTCTTCCAAAGGCCCTGCTTGATGCGGCCTTTGCGCGCGACCTTGGGTTGCACGTTACCCCCGGCTTGCTGACCAGCCGCGGGCCAACCCGCGGCCATGGTGGCACCCGCCGCGAACATCGCCAGCGCATCCCGTCTGTTCATTCCCCTGCCCCCAATGAACGACCGCGCTCATCTTATGCCCTGCTGCGCGAAGGGCAAAGTCTCAAGGCGCAGCGATGCGCGTAAGCTGCGTGTAGGGATGCAGCGCCTCCGGAATCAGCACGGAGCCGTCTGCCTGCTGATAATTCTCGAGTACCGCGACGAGTGTGCGACCCACGGCGAGAGCGGAGCCGTTCAGCGTGTGTACAAGCTCGGGCTTGCCGGTTTCGGGGTTGCGCCAACGCGCCTGCATGCGCCGCGCCTGAAACGCTTCGCAGTTGCTGCACGAGGAAATCTCACGGTACTTGTTCTGCCCCGGCAGCCACACCTCGAGGTCGTAGGTCTTTGCCGAACTCGGGCCCGTATCGCCGCCGCACAGCGCCATCACGCGATACGCGAGGCCGAGCCGTTGCAACACCTTCTCGGCATGGCCCACCAGGATCTCGAGCTCCCGATACGACTCATCGGGCCGCACGACATGGACGAGCTCGACCTTGTCGAACTGATGCTGGCGAATCATGCCGCGCGTGTCTTGGCCGTACGATCCGGCTTCCGACCGGAAGCACGGGCTATGCGCCGTCAACCGCAGCGGCAGTTGGTTGGCTTCAACGATCGTGTCGCGCACGAGGTTCGTCAACGATACCTCGGCCGTAGGAATCAGGCGGAGTTTGTTTTCGCCTTCGAGGGCGAAAAGATCAGCCGCAAACTTCGGTAGTTGACCGGTGCCGAACAGCGAGGCGTCGTTGACGAGATACGGCACGTAGGCTTCGGTGTACCCGTGCTCGCGNNAGCCCTAGTTTCTCGCCAAGCGCAACATGATCGAGGGGCTCGAACGAGAATTCTGGCGGCTCGCCCCAGCGCCGCACCTCGACGTTCGCGTCGGAGTCGGCGCCTTCGGGAACGGAAGCGTGCAGCAAGTTCGGCAGACGCGCCTGAAAATCGTCGAGCTCGGCCGTGAGCACCGCCAGACGCGCCTCGCCGTTCGCGAGATCATCCCCGAGCTGGCCAACCTCGCGCTTCAACGCGTCGACGTCGCCCCCGGCGGCCTTCGCACGACCGATAGCCTTGGAGCGCTCGTTGCGCGCCTGGCGCAAGCCCTCCACTTTGACCTGAAGATCCTTGCGCTCCGACTCGAGCGCAAGGTAACGCTCGCGGTCCAACTTGAAGCCGCGCCGCGCGAGATTGGTGGCTACGCCATCGAGATCCTGGCGAAGGTTTTTGGGGTCGAGCATGCGTCTATCTTACGAGGAACGTGTTCTCGATGCGCTGGCACCAGCGGTTCAGAACGGTCATCGAGAGCGCCAACCCGATGAGTACGCCAATTGTATCCGCTGTTAGATCGAGCACGTCGGGTGTGCGCGTAGGTGTGAGGCCCTGCAGCAACTCGATCACGCCGCCGAGCACCACGAGCGCTATGGCGATCCAAAGCTGTGACGTTCGCCGAAACATTCCGCCGAACCACGCCATGAGTCCCGCGTACGCTGCAATGTGTTCGAGCTTGTCGTTGAGCGTGCCGAACAAGATCTCGACCGCCTTGGCCGGCATGAGGCTCGCGCCCAGGACGATGCCGACCATCAGCCAACCGAGTAAAAGCCAGAGCCTGGGGTAACGCAGCGGCAGCAAGCTTGCTCAGCCCTCGCCGCCGATGACATCGACACCCGCAGGCGGTTTGAACTCGAACGTGCTATCGGCCACGTCGGGATTGAGCGCCAGATTCTCGAGTTCGATCCGCGTGACTTGATTCAACCCGTCGACCAGCTCGAGCCGCTGCGGCGCTTTGCCTTTGAACCCGATCAACACGGAGCTGAAATCCGTGCCGCCTTTCTTCGGCACGAGCTTGATCCAGTCGAGGCCGTCAGCCTTGTAGCTTTGCGCCACGTTGAACCCGTCACGAACGCTGCGATCACCGCTCAAAAGCATTGCCGGCGTCGACTCAACCGTGGAGTCGAGCGGAGCCACCGTAACCTGCGCGAGCTCGACGTCGTAGATCCAGAGCTTCTTGCCATCGGCGACGATAGTCAGCTGTGTGGGCTGCGCATAAATCCAGCGGAACCGGTTTGGGCGGCGCAGCGAGAGCGTTCCGGTTTCGGTTTGCAACAATTTGTGATCGGCCGTCCACAGCTCCTGTTTGAAGCCGGCCGTGAGTGTACGGACGTCGCTCAAGAAAGCCTCGAGCGTGGCGACTCCGACCGCGGCGCTGTCATCGGCCGCGGGCTGCGCCCACGCCGCGCCGTAGAAGGCGACAAGACAGAGGAACGGAAGCCTAGTCGTTCGCTGGAGGTGGCGGCGCCAGAACTTCCCTGAATCCATTGGTCTGCAAGCTTCCGACAATGCCAGCCTCTTCCATGGTTTCGACCATTCGCGCCGCGCGGTTGTAGCCGATCTTCAAACGCCGCTGGATGCCGGAGATCGAGGCTTTGCGCGTCTCGGTCACGATGCGCACGGCCTGATCGTAGAGCGGATCCTGTTCGCCGTCCAACTCGCCTGGCGTGCCGCCGGACGAGGGTTCGAGGCCGAGGACGTCGCCCCCCGGACCGTCGAGCACATTGTCGATGTAGTTGGGCTTGCCGCTGGCTCGTAGCGCCTTCACGACCGCGTGAACCTCGTTGTCGGACACGAACGCACCGTGCACACGCGTCGGCATCGAAGTGCCCAACGGCAAATACAACATGTCGCCGTGGCCGAGCAGATGCTCGGCGCCGATTTGATCGAGGATCGTTCGCGAGTCGACCTTGGCCGATACCTGGAACGCAATGCGGCACGGAATGTTCGCTTTGATGAGGCCCGTAATCACGTCCACCGACGGCCGCTGCGTCGCGACGATCATGTGGATGCCCGACGCGCGAGCTTTCTGGGCGAGACGCGCGATCAGCTCTTCGACCTTTTTGCCGACCATCATCATCATGTCGGCGAGCTCGTCGATGATGACCACGACGAACGGCAGCGTCTCGAGCAGCGGTGCCGTCTCACCTTCGGTTTCGGGCTTGAAAGTGGGGTCCGACAGCGGCTTGCCGGCTTCCTTGGCCTCGGCGACCTTGCGGTTGTAGCTCGACAAGTGGCGGACACCGAGCCCTGCCATCAACGCGTAGCGGCGCTCCATCTCCGCAACGCACCAGCGCAGCGCGTTCGCGGCCTGCTTCATGTCCGTTACGACCGGTGCCAGCAGGTGCGGAATGCCTTCGTAGACAGACAGCTCGAGCATCTTCGGGTCGATCATGATCAACCGCACGTGCTCGGGCGTCGATTTGTACAGCAGGCTCAACACCATCGCGTTCAAGCCCACCGACTTACCAGAGCCCGTGGTGCCGGCGATCAGCAGNNAGGTCGGCCACGACCGGTGCGCCGCCGATGTCCTTACCGAGCGCGAGCGTGAGCGGCGACTTCAGCTCATCGTAAGCCTGCGACTTGATGATCTCGCCGAGTGCTATGGTTTCGCGCACTTCGTTTGGAATCTCGAGACCCACGTACGGTTTGCCCGGAATGATTTCGACGACGCGTACGCTGACGGTCGCAAGCGAGCGCGCGAGATCCTTCGCGAGACTGCTGATCTGGCTGCTCTTGACGCCGGCAGCCGGCTTCAGCTCGAAGCGCGTGATGACGGGCCCCGGATGCACCGCGACGACCTCGGCCTCGACGCCGAAATCGTTGAGCTTGATCTCAACTAGCCGCGACATTGCCTCGAGCGCCTCGGGCGAATAACCGCCTGCCTTCGGCGGCGGATCGTCGAGCAGCGACAATGCCGGTAGCTCGTTCGACTGTGGCGGTTCGAACAGCGGCACTTGCCGCTCGCGCTCGAGCCGTTCGGTCGCACGCGCACTGACTTCGATTTTCTCTAGCAGAGGCTCGATACGCGGCGCCGCGGTCTTCGGCTTCGCACGTACCTTACTGACGACTTCCTGCCTCTGCTGCTTGGCGCGACGGCCAGCCCACCATATGCGTGCTTCGCCGATCCATACGTGGAGCTCTGCAAGGCCTGTGTAAACGGCGCGACCGGTGCGATCCATAACCGCGACCCACGACACGCCCGTCGCAAGCGACACGGCCGCGAGCCACAGCACGAGCAGCAACACCGTAGCGCCGAGCATGCTGAGCGCGTACGCGAGACCGTGGCCAACGAGCTGACCCAAAATGCCGCCTGCGGTCTCACGCATGCTCGCAGACGTGAAGTGCAGCGTTGCGAGCCCGGAGCTCGAAGCAATCGCAAGCAGGAAGCCTGTGCCACGCCAGATCGCCGCAGTTCTTTCCGGCAACTCCTCGCTGCGGAATAGAAATACGCCCGCGATGACCACGAGCACGGGGAACAGGTAGGCGGATGCGCCGAACAGCACGAACGCAACGTCGGCGAACCACGCGCCGGCGGGCCCCATGCGGTTCGTGACCGTATCGCTGCCACCGGCCACACTGAACGCGGGATCGACGGGGCTGTAGCTGAGCAACGCCAGCAGCAGAATCACGCCGACGCCCGCCAGCAACCAGAATGCTGATTCGCGCAGACCGCGGATTCGTGGCACGAAGAACGTCTCGAGCGTGCTGGCCTTGGCTTTATTCAAGTGGCGCGACAGTTAATTGACTTAATCTAATGATTATACTGATAAGTGAGGTCGCGCATAGTCCGCCGCCAAGATTGCCGGTTTCCCCTCCCTTCGCGCGGCTGAGGTGCAACTCGACGATCGCGAACCCCGCGGGCACACTCGGAGCATGCGTCTACGCATTCAACAGTGGCCTAGCCTCGGCGTCATCGCGGCCTCGGCGTGGAACGAGCTTGCGGGCGATAACCCCTTCTTGAGCCACGCATTCCTGATGGCGCTCGAGCGCAGCGGCTGCGTGGGACCGGGCACCACGTGGCAACCCGCCTATCTCACAGCCAGCGACGACACCGGCTTCGTCGGCGCCCTGCCCCTCTATATAAAGTACGACTCACGCGGCGAGTTCGTGTTCGATTGGAGCTGGGCCGACGCCTACGAGCGCGCGGGCCGGTCGTATTACCCCAAGCTCGTCGCCGCCGTGCCGTTCACGCCCGCCACCGGCGCTCGCATGTTGCTGCGCGCCGGCGCGGATCCTGCCGTTGGCCGCGCCCTGATTCAGGCTGCGCGCGAAGCGGCCGTCGCACTCGATGCGTCGTCGCTACACGTGCTATTTCCCACAGAAGGCGAGGCGTCAGTGCTCGAGGCGGAGGGCCTGCTCGCCCGCAAGAGTTGCCAATTTCACTGGCACAACGACGGTTACGCCGACTTCGACGACTTCCTCGCGAGATTCAGCTCCGCGAAGCGAAAGAAGGCCAAACGGGAACGGCGGCGGATCGCCGAAGCCGGCATCACGTTCGAGCACCTGCGCGGCGACGAGCCGACGGCAGCAGATTGGGACACGATCTTCGAGTGCTATTCCCGCACGTTCGCGCAGCACGGCCGACCGCCCTACCTCAACCGCGAATTCTTCGACGAAATCGTCTCAACGATGCCGGGCAGCCTCGTCGTCATACTCGCGCGCTATCAAAGCGCGCCGATCGCAACCGCTCTGTGCTTCCGGAGCGCGGACACCCTGTACGGCCGGTACTGGGGCAGCGTCGCAGACTTTCACAGCCTGCATTTCGAGACCTGCTACTACCAGGGCATCGACTACTGCATCCGCGGCGGGTTGCAGAATTTCGAGCCCGGCACGCAAGGCGAGCATAAGATCAGCCGCGGATTCACGCCTCAGGCCACGTGGTCTTATCACTGGCTACGGGATCGGGAATTTCAGGCAGCCATCGGAAACTTCCTTCGTCGCGAAGCCCGGCACGTCGATGCGTATATGGCGGAACTGGACGAGCACGTGCCTTACCGCGAGCTGCCCGACCCAATCGTTTTTTCGGCAAGTGAGGGCTGAACCAGCGATGCGCTCGCTACGCTGGCTGTCGCGCTCCGCCGCAGTCGATTTCCCACCGCCCGATGAAGCGCTGACCGAGCCGAATGGATTGCTGGCGGCCGGCGGCGACCTCGAACCCGAGCGGCTGCTCGCCGCCTACCAGCGCGGCATTTTTCCTTGGTACGACGAAGCCCAGCCAATTTTGTGGTGGAGCCCCAATCCGCGCGCCGTGCTGTGGCCCCATGCACTGCGGGTCTCGCGCAGCTTGCGCCGGTCGATGCGAAACGGCGGGTTCGAGTTTCGCGTCGACAGCGCGTTTGACGACGTCGTAGCCGCCTGCGCTGCGCCGCGTTCCTACGCCGACGGCACGTGGATCACGCCCGACATGGCCGTGGCCTACGGCCGGCTGCACCACTTGGGGTGGGCCCACTCGTTCGAAACGTGGCACGACGGCGCGCTCGTCGGCGGGCTGTATGGCGTCGCACTCGGTCGCGTGTTCTTCGGCGAATCGATGTTCACGCGCGTCACGGACGCATCGAAGGTTGCGCTCGTGCACGGGGTAGAGTTCTTACGGGCACGCGAGTTTGCCCTGATCGACTGTCAGGTCGCCTCAGCACATACAGTCAGTCTTGGTGCCACCAATATCGGGCGACCTGAGTTTCTGCGACTCTTGGCTCAGCATTGCGAGCCGCTGGGTACGCCCGGCCGCTGGCCCTGAAGCCCACGCCGGGAGCCGCCGCGCACCGGTTTGCCGGTTTTGCTGCCCGTATGCAACAATGCGCCGCGCGCTCCGCGCCAGAGCTGTTGCTGAATGCCAAAAGAAGAAGCGATACAAATGGAAGGTACGGTAGTGGAAACGCTGCCGAATACGACCTTCCGCGTGGAGCTCGAAAACGGTCACGTCGTCACCGCGCACATCTCCGGCAAGATGCGCAAACACTACATTCGAATCCTGAAGGGCGACGCCGTCACCGTGGAGCTCACGCCCTACGACCTGACCAAAGGCCGCATCACCTACCGGGCGCGCTGACCTAGCACTCAGCTCTCTTTGCCCTCGTCCTTCTGCTCTGCGAGATCGTTCTCGCGACGTTCGCCGTTGCGCGGTCTACGCGCACTGCGCGCGTTGTCCGCAGACTCTGGCAGGTGCTCGAGCTCGCGCAACGTCGGTTCAACCGTGAGCTGTAGCGATTCCGCACCCGGAGCCACTTCGACACGCACGTGCCCGCCGCCGGCAAGCTTGCCGAACAACAGCTCCTCCGCAAGCGGTCGCTTGATGTGCTCCTGGATGATGCGGGCCATCGGCCTCGCTCCCATCTTCTTATCGTAGCCGCGCGTCGCGACCCACTCGCGCGCAGCCGGATCGAGCTCGATAGTGACTTCCTTCTTGTCGAGCTGCGTTTCGAGCTCGAGCACGAGCTTGTCGACCACACGTGCAACGGACTGCTCATCGAGCGGCAGGAACTCGATAATCGCATCCAGCCGGTTCCGGAACTCCGGCGAGAACAGCTTCTTCAGCACTTCCATCGCATCAGTCGAATGATCCTGCACCGTGAATCCCACGGAGGCCCGCGCCGACTCCTGCGCGCCAGCGTTGGTCGTCATGACGATCGTGACGTTACGGAAATCGGATTTACGGCCGTTGTTGTCCGTCAAGGTGCCGTGGTCCATGACCTGCAGCAGCAGGTTGAACACTTCCGGGTGCGCCTTTTCGATCTCGTCGAACAACAGCACGCAGTGCGGGTGTTTCGTGATGGCTTCCGTCAGCAGGCCACCCTGATCGAACCCCACGTAGCCCGGCGGCGCGCCGATCAATCGCGACACAGTGTGCCGTTCCATGTACTCCGACATGTCGAAGCGAACGAGCTCCACGCCCATCGTCAGTGCGAGCTGACGGGTGACCTCGGTCTTGCCGACGCCGGTGGGGCCCGAGAATAGGAACGAGCCGACGGGCCGCCGATCGTCACCGAGCCCGGACCGCGCCATCTTGATGGCGGATGCGAGGGCGCCGATCGCGCGATCCTGGCCGAAGATCACGAGCTTCAAATCGCGCTCGAGGTTCTTCAGCACGTCGCGATCGGATGCGGTTACTGTTTTCGGTGGGATGCGCGCGATCTTCGCGACGATGTTCTGGATGAGCTCGACGTCGACGACTCGCGGCTTCGTGGCTTGCGGCTGCAACCGGCAGTTCGCTCCCGCCTCATCAATGACATCAATGGCCTTGTCGGGCAAATGCCGATCATTGATGTGCTTGGCCGACAGTTCGGCGGCCGCACGCAACGCTTCGTCGGAATAGGTGACGTCGTGGTGCTCCTCAAAGCGGCTCTTCAGGCCGCGCAGGATCTCCACCGTCTCCTCCACGGAGGGCTCGGTCACGTCGATCTTCTGGAAGCGCCGCGCGAGCGCGTGGTCCTTCTCGAAGATGCCACGGAACTCGGTATAAGTAGTGGAACCGATGCAACGCAGCTCGCCGTTGGCGAGCAAAGGCTTGATGAGATTCGACGCATCCATGACTCCACCCGATGCCGCGCCGGCACCGATCACGGTGTGGATCTCGTCGATGAACAGAATCGCGCCCGGCTGCTTCTTGAGGCCGGCAACAACACCCTTCAGGCGCTTCTCGAAATCGCCCCGATACTTGGTGCCCGCAATAAGAGAGCCCATGTCGAGCGAGTAGACTGTGCAATTCCGCAAGATCTCCGGCACTTTGCCTTCGACGATCAAGCGCGCCAAGCCTTCGGCCAGCGCGGTCTTGCCGACGCCGGCTTCGCCCACGAACAGCGGATTGTTCTTGCGCCGCCGACAGAGAATTTGCACGGTGCGCTCGATCTCCGCCTGCCGGCCGATCAACGGATCGATCTTGCCGGCTTCCGCGAGCGCGTTTAAGTTCGTGGTGAAACGCTCGAGCGGATTGCCGTCCGCACCGCGCTCACCGTCCGCGCCGCCTTCCTCGCCCTCGGGCTTGCTCGGTTCCTGGACCTTCGGCACGCCATGCGAGACGAAATTGACGACGTCGAGGCGCTTCACGTCCTGCAAATCGAGGAAGTAGACGGCCTGCGACTGCTTCTCGCTGAAGATGGCCACGAGCACATTGACCGGCGTAACCTCTTTCCGCGCGCTCGACTGCACATGAAAGACCGCACGCTGCAGCACGCGTTGGAATCCGAGCGTCGGCTGAACCTCAGTCTCCTCTTCCTCGCCACGCAACCGGGGCGTCGACTCTTCGATGAAGGCCTTGAGTTCGCGACTTAGACGGGCGAGATCTGCGCCACAGGCTTTCAACACCTCTATGACCGCCGGTGTATCCAGCAACGCGAGCAGCAAGTGCTCGACCGTGATGAACTCGTGCCGTTCTTCACGCGCGCGCTGAAAGGCCTCGTTTAGACAGTATTCGAGCTCGCTCGATAACATTTAGGTTTCTTCCATGGTGCAGAGCAATGGATGTTGGTGCTGCTGTGCCAAGCCTGTGACTTGCGCGACCTTGGTCTCCGCAATCTCATAGGTATAGACACCGCACACGCCTTTTCCCTTCGTATGGACTTCGAGCATGATCCGGGTCGCCGTTGTCCGGTCCAGCGAGAAAATCTTCTCGAGAACCTGGACGACGAATTCCATTGGAGTGTAATCGTCGTTCAACAGTACTACGCGATAAAGCGGGGGGCGCTTCAGCCGCGGCTTGGCCTCCTCGGTCACCAGGCCGTGATCGGCGCCCCTATCGATCCGTGTGTGCTCGTTTGCCATTGACGGGAATTCTATCGGCGGAAATAGGTCAATTGAAGAACAAATCGGAATGCTTGAACACTGCAATAGCAGTTGCGGAAACCAAGTGTGGCCTATTCGACACTATTAGCAAATTCAGTTACTTGTTACACATCGCGCAACTGCCCTATGATGGCCAACTGTCCGTGACCTGAGCGGAACCGAGCATTCATTTATGGATGTCGCCAAGCGACTCGCCGATTGGACGGAGCAACCGCCGGAGCAGTGGCTCAACGTCGTCAATAAATACCTGCCACCCGTTGTCACGGCGGTGCTCGTCGTGCTGATCGCCTACCAACTCGCTGGCATTACCTGGAGCGTCGTTCCGGGAGCGGCACCTACTCTCGCCACGCGGCCCGTAGCCTCCAAACCCACTCAACAACCCGCGGATCTCGGTAAGCTCACTGACTCGCACCTCTTTGGCGAGGCCCGCGCGACGGAGGCCGCACCCGTTGTCGAAACCGTCGACGCACCTGACACGAGCTTGAGCCTCTCGCTGACCGGCATCCTCGCTGGCGGCCCCAAGGGCCAGGCCATCATCGCGGCCAATCGCGGTCAGGAAAGGACGTACCACGTCGGCGACTCCGTCGATAACGCGGACGGCGCCACTTTGCATTCCGTCGAACCCGACCGCGTTCTGCTCAACCGCAACGGCAAGCTCGAGACGTTGCGCCTGCCGGAGCAGCTTTCAAGTGCGGCCGTGCGCACCACGAGCCCCATTCTTCCACCGGCGGCGGCACAGCCCGCCGGTTCCCTTCGGCAAGTGATCAGTGAGAACGCTTCGCGGCTCACGGACGTCGTGCGGCTGGCGCCGCACGTTCAGGAAGGCAAGGTCGTGGGATTCCGCGTCAATCCCGGCCGAGACCGAGCCACGTTCGAGGCGCTGGGCCTGCAGGCCGGCGACGTCGTGACGGACATCAACGGAACTGTCCTCGATGATCCGAGTCAAGGCTTGCAGGTGTTTCAGTCTCTCGGCGAAACGACGCAAGCCAACGTCACCGTACTGCGAGAAGGCACCCCCCAAGTCATCGTCATCGATACTTCGCAGCTGAAAAAGCTTCAGGAGAAGCGCGAGTGATAGATCTCCGGAAGCCGCAGCGCGGCCACCGCGACGCCCGAGCACGGCCGCCGCGAACGGCGAAGCTGATCGCCGCGTGCGTCGGCGCAATCGGCCTGCTTTCCGGCAGTATCGGCCTCGCACAGCAGGGACCACAGCTCACACCCAACTACCGTGATGCCGATATTCGGGTGGTTGCCGAGCAGGTCTCGCAAGTCATCGGTCGTACGATCATCGTCGACCCGCGGGTACGGGCCCAGGTCACCGTGCTATCGAACGCGCCGATGTCGCCTCCAGCCTTCTACCGACTGTTTCAGTCCGTGCTCGAGGTTCACGGTTTCGTGGCGCTCGACTCCGGCGACGCGCTACAGATCGTGCCCGACGCGAATGCCCGCTTCGGCGCTGGCTCGGACTATGTGACGCAGGCCATCGTGCTCGACAACATCGCCGCCGCACAGCTCGTGCCGATCTTGCGGCCGTTGCTGCCGCAGTCTGCCCACCTTGCCGCGCATCCGACTTCGAACTCGTTGATCGTGGCCGACCGGCCGCAGAACATTCAGCGCATCCTGACGTTGATCCGGCGCATGGATCAGGCGGGCACGGAAGATGTCGAAGTGGTGCCCCTCGAAAATGCTGGCGCCGACGACATCGTGCGAATGATGAACGCCCTGAACCAGGCGGCGCAGGCCGCCGGCGGCACGCCCCCCATTCAGGTCATCTCCGATCCGCGCACGAACAGTGTTCTTTTGGCGGGCACGGGCCCCGGCCGCCTGCGCTACCGAGCGCTGATCGCACATCTCGACACGCCCACAGCGCAGGGTGGCAACACGCTCGTGCGCTACCTCAATTACGCGGATGCCGAGGGTCTGGCCACGAAGCTCCAGGCTCAGTTCGGCGGCGCTGGCGGCACCGGCGGTGCCGGTGCTGGTGGCGCAGCCAAACCAGGCGCCGCCCCCGAGGGCGCCAACAGTGGGCCAGTCACTATCTGGGCCGACGCCGGCACGAACGCACTCGTAATCAACGCGCCGGAACGCATCCGTCAAGACATGATGGCGGTCGTCAACCAGATCGACATTCCCCGGCTGCAGGTGCAGGTCGATGCAATCATCGTCGAAATCACCGAGTCCAAGGCCGCGCAGATCGGCACGACATGGCTGTTGAATGGCGCCGATAGCAACAAGGGGCTCGGCATCACGAACTTCAGCAGCACGGCAGGCAGCATCACGCAGCTCGCCACGAGCGGCTCGACGGCAAGCGCATCCGCGGTTTCGCAGGGCCTCACGGCGGCCATAGGTCGGCTGCGCGACGGCGGCACGAGCTGGGTGGCGCTGCTTAACGCGCTGCGCGGCGACGCCGACACGAACGTGGTCTCGACGCCGCAGATCGTGACGCTCGACAACGAGGAGGCCGAAATCAAGGTCGGCCAGCAAGTGCCGTTCGTTACTGGCCAGTTCACGAACACGGGCTCCACAAACGCCGGCACCGTAAACCCCTTCCAGACGATCCAGCGCCAGGAAGTCGGCACCAAGCTCAAAATTACGCCGCAGATCAACGAAGGCAGTGGCGTGAAGCTGAAGATCGAGCAAGAGACTTCGAGCATCAGCGCCGGCGCCACGGGCGCCGTAGACCTCGTAACCAACAATCGCACCATCTCGACCTCCGTGTTCGTGCACGACGGCGACATGTTGATTCTGGGCGGCCTGATCGACGATCAGATGCGCAACAACGAGCAGCGCGTACCGGGTCTCGGCCGAATCCCGGGCCTGGGCTGGTTGTTCCGCGCGCGTAAGACCGAGCGCACGAAGACCAATCTCATGGTTTTCATCCGGCCAGTCATCCTGCACGACGAAACGGACGCGCGATTCCAGACCAGCTCGAAATACCGCTATGTGCAGGAACTGCAGCGCCAGATGAATGACAGCAACAAGCCGCTGATCCGCAGCGGTGACCGCCCCGAGGTGCCGCCCTTCCCCGAGCCTCCGCCCGCGAAACCGAGCACCACGCCCGCGCCCGCAGCTAATGGCAGCGAATCCAAGTAGCCCCAACCCCGCGTCGCCGGCTGCCCCCGCCGCAGCCGCGGTGGTTCGGTCCCTGCCGTTCGCGTTCGCCAAACGTCACGGCGTGCTGATCAAGGAGTTGCACGAGGGCGTCGTCCACTGCATCTACCGCACGGGCACGCTGCCGCAAAGCCTCGCCGAGGTGCGCCGCTTCGCCGGTGCGCCGATCAAGTTTGCCGAGGTCGACGCACAGACCTTCGACGCGGCGCTCCAGGCCGCCTATGAGAGCGGGGCCGCCATGACCATGGTGGAAGGCCTCGATGACGAGACCGATCTGATGGCCGTGGCCCAACAGCTGCCCGAGCCTTCGGACTTGATCGACAGCGACGACGAGGCGCCAATCATCCGGCTCATCAACGCCCTGCTCACGCAAGCGGTGAAGGACAACGCTTCGGACATCCACATCGAGCCTTACGAGAATCGGATGACCGTCCGGTTTCGCATCGACGGCGTACTGCGTGAGGTGCTGCAATCGAAGCGCGCTGTCGCTCCGATCGTCGTGTCGCGCATCAAGGTCATGTCGAAGCTGGACATCGCCGAGAAGCGGCTGCCGCAGGACGGACGAATTTCGCTGCGCATTGCGGGCCGAGCTGTGGACGTGCGGGTCTCGACGATCCCGTCGGGGCACGGCGAGCGAGTGGTGCTGCGCCTACTGAACAAGGAAGCTGGCAGGCTCACGCTCGCAAACCTCGGCATGGACGACAAGGACCAGGCCGCGATGGATGAACTCGTCCACCGGCCGCACGGCATTCTGCTCGTGACAGGCCCAACGGGCTCAGGAAAGACCACCACGCTCTACGCAGCGCTTGAGCGCATCAACGACCTCACGAGCAACATCCTTACTGTCGAGGATCCGATCGAGTACTACATCGACGGCATCGGGCAAACGCAGGTCAACACAAAAGTCGAAATGACGTTCGCGCGCGGTCTACGCGCGATCCTGCGTCAGGACCCCGACATCGTAATGGTCGGCGAGATCCGCGACCTGGAGACTGCCGAGATTGCCGTGCAGGCCAGCTTAACGGGTCACCTCGTGATGTCGACGCTGCATACGAACACGGCAGTCGGTGCCGTTACGCGTCTTCGCGACATGGGCGTGGAACCGTTCCTGCTGTCATCGAGCCTGATCGGCGTGTTGGCTCAACGCTTGGTGCGCGTGCTCGATCCTGCCACCCGCGTTCCGTATCGCGCCAGCGAATACGAATGCCGACTTCTCAACGTCGACCCGGCGAACCCGCCAACGTTGTACCGGGCGCCCAGCGAAGAGCGCGGGTACCAGGGCCGCACCGGCATCTATGAACTCGTCAAAGTCGACAGCACGATGCAGACCATGATCCACGACGGCGCCGGCGAGCACGAGCTCGAGCGCTACGCCAGAACACTGACGCCGAGCATCCGCGACGACGGCATCAGCAAGATCCTGGGCGGCATCACTACGCTCGAAGAGGTCGTCCGAGTCACGCGGGGCGAGTAATGGGCGCCTATCAGTACGTTGCCGTCGACACCGGCGGCAAGGAACACCGGGGCATCCTCGAGGGCGACACTCCGAAGCACGTCCGCCAGCTGCTGCGTGACCGCCAGCTACTACCGGTCGAAGTCACTGAAGTCGAGGCGCTGGAGCGCAAGTCCCGCCGCCAGTTCTCGCTGTTCAAAGGAATCTCGGGCCTCGACCTGGCTCTGGTTACGCGCCAACTTGCAACACTCGTCAAAGCGGGCCTGCCGCTCGAAGAGGCGCTGCTGGCAGTTAGCGAGCACACCGAGAAGCCGCGCCTCAAGAGCGTTGTGCTCGGCGTACGCGCGAAGGTCCTCGAAGGTCAATCGCTGGCCGTGGGATTGAATGAGTTTCCATACGCCTTTCCGCCGGTCTACCGCGCGACCGTGACGGCGGGTGAGCAGGCCGGCCAGCTCGATGCCGTGCTGGAGCGGCTGGCGGATTACACCGAGTCACGGCACACCCTTCGCCAGAAGGTGGGCCAGGCGATGGTCTACCCGATCGTTCTGACGACGATCGCGATGTTCATTGTGACGCTGATGCTCGTCTACGTCGTGCCGAAGGTCGTGGGCGTCTTCGAGACGACGGGCCAACAGCTGCCGGTCATGACGCGCGCGCTGATCGCCCTTTCGAGCGGCCTGCAGCAATGGTGGCCTGTGCTCGTGGCGGTCATCGTAGTTGGCCTGTACACCGCCAATCGGCTGCTGAAACGCGAGGAAATCCGCCGGCGCGTGCATTGGTGGCTGCTCAAGGCGCCTATCTTCGGCCGAGTGACTCGAGGCCTGAATACTGCGCGTTTCACGCGCACGCTGAGCATCCTGACCTCGAGCGGCGTGCCCGCTCTTGAAGCACTACGCATCAGCGCATCTGTCGTTGCTAACCTGCCGATGCGCTCGGCGGTCGAGGACGCGGCAGTACGCGTGCGCGAAGGTGGTGCAATCGGTCGCGCACTGGCGCATTCGAAGCTCTTTCCGCCCATGAGCGTGCACCTGATCTCGAGCGGCGAGGCCAGCGGCGAGCTCGACGACATGCTCGAGCGTGCGGCCAACCATCAGGAAGCCGAGATGGACAGCTTGCTCGCAACGATGCTGAGCGTGCTCGAGCCGCTGCTGATCGTCGTCATGGGGCTTGTCGTACTTGCCATCGTCATGGCGATTTTGTTGCCGATTTTCCAGATCAGTCAGCTCGCGCGGTAAACGCAGCGCAGCGCAAGATCGTTTTCTCTCGATTGTGCAGCCGTTCACAGCGCGGTCGCGGGGGTATTGCCAACATTTTTTGGCAGGTTTATAAAGGCGCCGACTACGACTGACGGTTTGCCGACTCAATCGGAGGGAGGAATGAAGGTCAAGGCCAAAGCGCCAGAAGAAAAAAAGGAAGCGCTCCAAGAAGAGGCCAGGGAAGAAGAACCCGAGGCCGAAGAGAGCGAACCTGTGGCGGAAGCGACGGACAACGTCGGTGATCCGTCGGTGGAGATCAATGTCGAAGAGCTCATTCATGAGCTCGAAGTCGACGGTGTCGTGCAGCCTGCAAAAGAGCAGGCCGCAAAACGGCGTCTCGAACTGTTGATGGAAGAAAAACGATCCAAACGCGATCTCGAGGATTTCGACGACTACGACCTCTGAGGGCACTGGCAGAAGCCAGCCTCAATGAAAGTCACGCGACCGCGTGACGAGGTTGCCGAGCAGATCCGTGTGATCGAACAGCCGCTCGGCAACAATGTGCAAAACGCTCCCCTCCTTCTGAACTGTTCCTGCCACTCCCAGTAACGCCGCCCCGAGCAGCGCTTTGCGGTCACGCTGCGCGAGCCTGTCCCATACCACGAGATTCAGATAGCCCGTTTCGTCTTCTAGCGTCACGAACGTGACTCCCGAAGCACTCGACGGCCGTTGCCGTGTGATCACCAGGCCCGCCGCCAGAACCCGGGTCCCGTGGGCGAGCCCCGCCACCTCGCGCGCTGGGCTGATCCGCAGGCCGGTCAGCCGGGCACGCAACAACTCCAGTGGATGCCGACCCAGGCTCACACCGACTTGGGCGTAGTCCGCGGCAATGTCTTCGCCCTCACTCGGGCGGCGTAGCAAGGGCAGTGCCTCGTTGAACCGCGGCCGCTCGAGCAATGCGGTCGGTGGCTCCACTCCGGCCACCTCCCAGCGTGCCCGATGCCGGTGGACCGCTAGAGTCTTCAAAGCATCGGCAGATGCGAGCGCGCCCAAGTCTTTGGCGTTCAAGGCCGCTCTGGCGGCGAGATCGCGTACGCTCTCGAACACGCCATGAGTACGCGCCGCCGCAACACGACCGCCCGCTTCCGCCCCTAGACCCTTGACCAGCTGTAAGCCGAGCCGCACAGCCGGGCCGCTGGCGCTGCGCTCGAGCGTCGATTCCCACTCGCTGTACCCTACATCGACGGCTCGCACCTCGACCCCATGCTCGCGGGCCGAGCGTACGAGCTGCTGCGGCGCATAGAACCCCATTGGCTGACTGTTCAGCAAAGCGCAACAGAACGCCGCCGGCTCGTAACGTTTGAGCCAGGCCGACACATAGACCAGCAACGCGAAGCTCGCGGCGTGCGACTCTGGGAATCCGTATTCGCCGAATCCTTTGATCTGACTGAAGATGCGTTGCGCGAACTCTTCGCTGTAGTGGCGCTCTGTCATGCCACGAATCAGCCGCTGCTCGAACTTCGCGAGATCGCCACTGCGCCGCCATGCGGCCATCGCGCGCCGCAGCTCATCGGCTTCGCCGGGTGTGAAACCAGCCGCGACAATCGCGAGTTGCATGACCTGCTCCTGAAAAATCGGCACGCCGAGAGTGCGCTTGAGCACGCTCTCCACGTCCTTGCTCGGGTAAGTAACGGGCTCTTCGCCGGAGCGACGGCGCAGATACGGGTGGACCATGCCGCCTTGAATCGGGCCTGGCCGAATGATGGCGACCTCGATGACCAAGTCGTAATACTTCTTCGGTTTCAGGCGCGGCAGCATCGCCATTTGCGCACGCGACTCGATCTGGAAAACGCCCATCGTGTCGGCGCGCCCGATCATTTCGTACACACCGCGATCCTCAGCCGGCACCGTCGCTAGCGTGAACTTGCGGCCGTCGAACCGCTCGATCAGCTGGAAGCTGCGCCGCACGGCGCTCAACATGCCGAGCCCAAGCACGTCCACCTTCATGAGGCCGAGCTCTTCGAGATCGTCCTTGTC
>PMCP01000129.1 GCA_003155415.1 Gammaproteobacteria bacterium
TCCTGATACTCCGCGTCCACGTTCGAGTCGGCCACCACGCCACCGCCGGCCCACGTGTACACGTAGTCGCCGCGCTGCACGAGCGTGCGAATCGCGATGTTCAAGTCCATGTCGCCGTCGAAACCGATGTACCCGATGCAGCCGCAGTAGATGCTCCGCCGCTGCGGCTCGAGCTCCTCGATGACCTGCATCGCCGCCACCTTCGGCGCGCCCGTGATCGAGCCGCCCGGGAAACACGCCGCAACGAGGTCGAGCGCATCCCGCCCCGGCGCCAGCTCCCCTTCCACGGTGCTCACGAGCTGGTGCACGCTGGCGAAGCTCTCGATTTCGAACATCTTGCTCGCGCGGATCGAGCCCGGCGTGCAGCACTTGCCGAGATCGTTACGCAGCAAGTCGACGATCATGACGTTCTCGGCACGGTCTTTAGTGCTCGCGCGCAGCTCTTCAGCCAATGCGCGGTCGCGCGTGGGATCGGCGGAGCGCGGCCGCGTACCCTTGATCGGCTTCGTCTCCACACTACGCCCACGCACGCGCAGGAACCGCTCCGGCGATGAGCACACGATGCGACCATCGGGCAGATCGAGATACGCCGCGAACGGCGCCGGGTTGATCTCGCGCAGGCGCAGGTACGCGTGCCACGCATCGCCCTCGGCGCGCGCGCGAAACCGCTGCGTTAGGTTCACCTGATAGCAGTCGCCGAGCCGGATGTGCTCCTGCACGCGGCGAAACGCATCGCTGTACGCCGCGCGACTGTAATTCGCGACGGGCCGCGTGAGCACGCGAAACGCGGGCGGCGCGGATACGGGCGCGCTCTGCACTCGCGCGACCAGCCTCGGCCACTCGGCGAACGTGCTCGCATCGCGCCCTGCACCGACGAGCCAGCTACGCCGTTGTTCGTGATCGACGACGACGGCCCAGTCGTAGACGCCCACGGCGAGATCCGCCATGTCGATGTCGGCGTCCGCGATCGCCGGAATGCGCTCGAACCTTCTTCCCAGGTCGTAGCCAAGATAGCCGACAGCGCCGCCGGCGAACGGTAAACCCGGCGCGCCGGGCGCGCGCTCGCCGAGCTGCTCGCGTAGCAGCTCGAGCGGTGGCCGCGTCGAGGTCGACGCAGTGCCATTGCGAGCGCGAATCTCCGTCGTCGCGCCGCGNNTCGAGCCACACGGGCCACGGCAAATCCGCGAGCATGCGGAACCGCGCGGCCACGGCCGCGGAATAGTCGAGCTCTGCGATCCTCGGGGTAGGCAAATTGCGGCGCGGCTATTTCTTCAACAACGACTCGACGTCGGACACAACGTCATTGTCGTTATCGGGTTTCGCACGCGCGGTGGCGGCAGCCGGCGGTAGGTCGCGCAGCGTGAGGCCCGCCATGTCGCCGATCTTGCCCGCGGGATCAGCGATGACGGCTTCATAGCCTGTGAACGCGCCGCGACGCAGCGCCGGAGGCACGAAATACGCTTCGATCGTCGCGGTCTGGCCGTCGATGACGCTGACCGTGAGCATCTGCTGCGTGCCGCTGCCAGAAAGGAACAACGCGCCCGGCGCACTCGCGATCATGACGAGATCCGCGAACCCGATCGCATCAACGCCGAGCTTGGTCGCGAGCACGCGCATCTCGTCGCCGGCCTGATAGCGACGCGCCGCGATCTGCCTCGGCAACTTCAATCGCACCTGATTCAAGAGCTCGATGTAACGCCGGTCGGCGTCCAGCACGAGCTCCTGCAGCTCGCGATTGGCGTTGACTTCGTCCGGCGTCAGCATCCGCACTTCGTAGCCTTGCTTAGCGAACTCGTTCTTGACGCTCGCGGCCAGGAACTTGGAAAGCTCTGCGCCCTCCTCGATCTGCTCCTCGGCTTTGATGACTTTGCGTTTGATCAGTGTCGCGTGCGGCGGCAGGAACGCGACTGTACGCGGCCGCGTATCTCCCGCTTCGAATTCCTTTGTCGCATGCATGCCAGCCGACGCCGGCTGCATCAATAGCGCCGCGACGCCGGCCGCGAGTAAAGCGCTAACGAGCGGTCGCAACATCGCGTGTCTCCTGGTTCTTCAGCACATCGCGCAACGCGCGCAGGCGTTGCACGATCACGGTTTTATCGTCCGCATCCGGCGCGCGCTGCAAGTAGTCCACATACGCTTGCGCAGCCGCGCGCGGCTCGCCGAGTCGCTCGGCGACTTCGCCGAGGCCACGATACGCGGGCGCGAAATCGGCGGCGAGCGCAGTGGTTCTCATGTAGGCCTCCTGCGCTTTCGAAAGATGCTCGGCGAGCGCCGCCTTGCCTTCCGACGTTTGCAGGAGCGCGCGTTCGCGCTCCTGGCGCGTTTTGAACACACGTTGATTTGCGTTGCGGCGCTTTTGCCCGTTGCTCAAGTCACCTTCGTCGAACTCCGCGCGAGCTCCCATCGCGGACCAGGCATCACCCACGAGCGTGAGCAGCTCGGGCTCCGCGGGATAACGCCGCGAGAGATCTTCGGCGAGAGCAATCGCCGTGCGCGGGTAGTCGTCCTGGATGTAGTCCTTGATCGTCATCGTGCGCAGCGGGAGCACGACGTCGTCAAACGCCGGTGCGTCGCGCCGCCCCGCCGGCGCATCGGCTACTTGCCCGCGCGTGCGCAACGCGCGCGCCTCGAGCTGCGGGTGCGTGCTCCAGATGGTCGAGACGCGTGGCCGCTCGCCTTC
>PMCP01000152.1:0-6392 GCA_003155415.1 Gammaproteobacteria bacterium
CCGCCGCCTTGGGCGAGCATCTGTTTGATCTCGTACTTCATGGCGAGCCAGACGCCTTTGACGTTCGTGTCCATCACGCGGTCGTAATCCGCTTCCGACTGGTCTTCGATCAGGCTCAGCGGAGTCATGATGCCGGCGTTGTTGAATGCGCAGTCGACGCGGCCGAACTTTTCGACGGCGATTGCGACAAGCGCTGCGACGTTGGCCGCTACGGTCACATCCGTGCGGTGGAATAGCGCTGTGCCGCCGGCCTGCTTGATCAGGGCGATAGTTTCTTCGCCGCGCTCGACGTTGCGATTGCCGATCACGACGCGTGCACCTTCGCGTGCGAAGGCGAGGGCGGTCGCGCGGCCGATCCCCGCGCCGCCACCGGTCACGAGAACTGTCTTGCCGCTGAACTTGCCTTCAGTCATCACCCCGCCCCGCACGTAATAGAAGGCAAGCATGATCGTCGTACGCGGCTTCCAACTCAAACCACTGGCGCTTCAACGCGAGCGGCGGTTGGCAACCGTCTGCGGGGCGGGGCAGAATCGCCGTCATCTCAAGCAGGGAAGGTGCGCGATGCAACTCGAGATCACTGGCCGGCGAACGCACGTAGCCGCGATCGTTGCTTCCCTCTCTCTGCTCGGCGCTCTGGCGGCGGCAGGGCAATCGGGCACCATGGTATCGCGGCCCCCGGTCGTCTCCGGCTACTTGAAGCCGGAGCAGCGGCCGGATCACAGGGTGTTCCTGCCGGCGCCGCCGGCGCCGGAGTCGATCCTGGGCGCAGCCGACATGGCGATGTACCGCACGACGCGCACGCTCGAAGGCAGCGCGCGTTGGCAGCTGGCTGCGCACGATGCCGACATTGCCCAGCGCGACCTTCTCCGCGACTTCAAGTGCTCGCTCGGCGTCGATCTCGGCGCAGTTCCGGCGCCGGCCACGACGCGGTTCCTCACGCGCGCGAGTGCGGATCTGTTTCCGTTGGTCGGCGCATCGAAGGACTATTACAAGCGCCCGCGGCCCTTCCTAGTCGAGAACCTGCCGCTGTGCATCGTGCCTTCCGAGGAGCTCGCGCGCGGGGGCTCGTATCCGTCGGGCCATTCGGCGACGGGTTGGTTGTACGCGCTGCTGCTCGCCGAAGCCGCTCCGGACCACGCCGCCGCGATCATGGGCCGTGGCCGCGCTTACGGCGAGAGCCGCGTCGTGTGCGGCGTGCACTATTTGAGCGACATCGAAGGTGGCCGCACGCTCGCGACTACGCTGGTCGCGGCGCAAAGCGGCAGCGCGGAGTTCGCTGCCGATCTCGCGGCCGCGCGCAGTGAGGTCGGCACCCTTCTAAAGAATGGCGCGAGCGGTGACGCTGCGGCGTGCACGAACGAGGCGAGCGAGCTCAAAACCCCGTGGTGACCGCCGCGGCGGCGGTGAGCACGTCGGCAGCGCCACTGCGGCGGCTCAGCGTGTGGCACGCGATGGCCGTGTGCATCGGCATGGTCATCGGGGCTGGGATCTTCAAGTCGTCGCCCGTGGCTGCGGCGAACCTGCCTTCTTCGAGCGCCTTGCTGGCCGTTTGGATATTCGGCGGCGCGATGTCGCTGGCCGGCGCCATGTGCTTCGCGGAGATGGCCGCGGCGTTTCCGGATCAGGGCGGCGACTACAACTTCCTGCGCCGGGCCTATGGCGACGGAATGGGGTTCCTGTTCGCGTGGTCGCGGTTTGCCGTGATTCACACGGGCTCAATGGCGCTGCTCGCGTTCACGTTTGGCGACTACCTGGCGGCCACCTTCGATCTCGGAACCTACGGCGGCGTGTGGCTCGCGGCAGCAACCATCGTCGTGCTCGCAGTCGTAAACCTGGCTGGACTGCGCTTCGGCATCGGCACGCAGGTGTGGTTAATGATGCTCGTGGTCCTGGGCCTTCTCGCCGTGATCGCGGCCGGCGCATTGGCTGCGGCCACGCCGGAGCTCAACGCTTCGGTATCGAGTGGCACCTTGGATCGGCACGACGTCGGCACCGCGCTCGTGTTCGTGTTCCTCGCCTACGGCGGCTGGAGCGATACGGCGACGTTGTCGGCCGAGATGCACGACGCGAAGCACGGCATCAAGCGCGGGTTGATCCTCGGCATGTCGATCGTGACGGCGTTGTACGTGCTCGCGAACTGGGCATTCGAGCGCGGGCTCGGCCATGTCGCGCTCGCCGCTAGCAACGCGCCGGCGGCTGATCTCATGCACCTCGTGTTCGGCCGAGCCGGGCAGCTCGCGATCGTCGGCGTCGTGGCCATCACGTCCATCACGTCGATGAACGCGATCCTGATCGCGGGCGCGCGCACGACGTATGCCGCCGCCCGCGACACCGCCGCGCTCGGCCAACTCGGCGGCTGGCACGTGGAGCGCGGCACGCCTTCGACCGCGATCGTCGCCATCGCCGCGGTGGCGCTCGGGCTGCTCGCCTTTGGCGCGTACACGCGCGGCGGGTTTTCGACGATGGTCGATTACCTTTCGCCGATCTATTGGCTGTTCATGACGTTGAGCGGTGTCGCGCTATTCGTGCTGCGCCGCAAGTTCCCTGATGCGGCGCGGCCGTTCCGCGTGCCGTGGTATCCGCTCGTGCCGCTCGCGTTCATCGCGAGCAGCGTCTACGTGCTGTACTCGAGCCTCGCGTACGTGAAGACCGGCGCGGTGGTCGGTGTCGGCGTGCTGCTCGTCGGCGTGTTGCTGCTGGTCGGGCTACGCTGGCGCGGCAGTCGCGCTCAACCCTGACCGCGTTCCACGTCGAACGACTGCACCGCGCGGAAACCGCCGAGTAGTGCGACGACGTTACTCGGGAATCGCCGGACGCGGCCGTTGTTCTGTTGCACGGCGTCGTTGAAGATCGCGCGCCGCTCGTTCAACCCCGCTTCCAGCACCACGAGCCGCTTGTGCAGCGCGGCAAACGTGTCCTCGGCGGCGGGCTCCCGGCGCGCTTCGACGAGTGCGATGAGCTGGCGGAGTGCTGCGCGCAATTCACTCTCGGCGCGGCCTAGCGCCGCCGTGTCCCGCGCCTGTCGCGCGTTGAACACCGCGTCGCGCGCGGCGAGGACGCCGTCGAACGCCGCTTGCTCATGCTGCGCGTGCGGCCGGCAAGCGTCGAGAAAGCGCGGCAGGTCGTCGTGGCGCTGCCGCAGCATCGCATCGACATTGCCCCACGCTTGCGCTGTGCGCGCTGCGGCCGCATCGAGGTTGTTGTATGCCGTGACGAACCAGACCATGGCAACGACGATCACGGCGAACGCCGCGAGCCCCTCGGACAAGTCGTAGCCGGTAATCAACGCGCCTCCGCCGGTGCGGCGTCGAGCAGGCTCGCGACTTTCTGCGCGAGCGTGTGGGCGAGGACCAGGTGCTGATCGGCGTCGAGGTGCACGCCATCCACGGTGCTCGTGGCAGCAACTTTGCCTGCGTCGAGAAACGGGCAGCCGAGCTCCGTCGCCACCTTCTCGAGCTCCAGGGCCAGATCCTTGCCCTTCATGGCCGCGCCCTCGAATTTCGGCGCGATCACACCCTTCGGAGTGCGGACCGGCGGCGGCGCCACGATCAGCACCGCGGGCACGGGCATGGCGGGCTCGATGGGCGCGCCGCGGATCGCGCGCACGAGCGTGGCGGTGCCCTGAGCGGACTGCCACGCGTTGAAGCTGTGCATCGACTGAAAATCGTTCGTGCCGAGCAGCACGATGACGAGTGCGAGTGGTGAGTTGATTTCGACTCGCTGCTGAAGTCCCTGCAACCCGTTACGGCCCGGCTTGAAAGGATCGTCCCACACCGTGCGCCGGCCGTTCAGGCAGTCTTCTATGACGCGCACCGAACGCCCGGCGCGAATCAGTTGATCTTCCATCGCGCCCGGCCAGCGCTCGACGAAATTCAGACGGCGGCGCGTGTTCGGAATGATGCCCCAGGAGAGCGAGTCGCTATAGACCAGGATCTGCTGCATGGCCGCCGTGCGCGGTCAGATCGGCGTCTTACGGTCCGGAAATGCTTTGTGCCAGCGATTGATGCGCACGGTGGCGCGCATGCCGTTGGTCCAGAACGGGTCGTCCTTGAAGACGTCGCGGACGTCGGCTTCGTCCTTGGCTTCGATGATCCAGAGCCCGCCGAGCGGTTTGTCGCTCGGCACCTCGCGCATCGAGCCCGGCACGAGCACGCGATCCTTCATCTTGTCGAGGAATTCGATGTGCGCCTTGAACAGCTTGTCTCGCAGCTCACCCATGTTGGGTTTGTCTTCGAACTGCACGATATAGAGCATGGTCGTTCCTTTGTTACCGCAACACCAAGGTTAGCGTGTCGGCGCGTTTCGCGCACGCGCGGGCGGCGTCAAATCTCGACGTCGGTCGCGAGCACGACGACGCGTTTGGTCGGCATGCGGAAGAACTCGGCGGCCTGCGCGCTGCGCCGCTGCAAGTACGCGAACACCTTTCCCTTGAGCCCGGCGATGCCCGGTCGCGGCAGGGCACGAACCAGGTGCCAGCCCAGGAAATAGGTGCAGCTGGCCGGGTCGATGCGCAGGCCGCGCTGGCGCGCGCCGCGCAGTGCTTCGCTGACGTCCGGTGTCTCCATGAAACCGAACCGCGCGCGTACGGAATGGACATTCGGCATCAGCTCTTCGATCCACGCGCGCGCGGCGCGATCCTGTCGCGGCGTGCGCAGGATTTCGAGATTCAGGATCACGATGCGCTCGTGGTACACGTGGTTGTGCTCGAGGTTGCGCAGCAGCGCCGTGGGCACGAACCCGCTGTGGCTCACGAGGAACACGGCCGTACCTGGCACCCGCGTGGCGTTCGCGAGGAGCTTTTGCAGTTCGCTCCACGGTACTGCGCGCTGGCGCAGCTCGCGGCGGAGACGCGCCCGGCCGTCGCGCCAAGTGATGAAACCGAGGAACAGCACCGTCGCAAGCGTGAGCGGGACCCATCCGCCGTTCGCGATCTTGGTCAAGTTGCCGAGCAGGAACGCCAGATCGACGAGTACAAATACGCCGAAGACTCCTACGATCTGCGGCGTGGGCCAATGCCACGACGTCTTCGCAACGATGGCGCCGAGCACCGTCGTGATTAGCATAGTGCCGATCACCGCGGCGCCGTACGCCGCTGACAGAGCGCTCGAGGATTGGAACGCCAGCACGAAGCCGACGACCGCGACGAACATGATCATGTTGGCCGACGGCACATAGATCTGCCCACGTTCATCGGCCGAGGTTTGCAGTATGTGGACGCGCGGCACCAAATCGAGCTGTACCGCCTGCCGCGTGACCGAGAATGCGCCGGAGATCGTCGCCTGCGACGCGATGATCGTGGCTGCGGTGGCCAGCACCACGAGCGCCGGCAAGGACGCGCCCGGGGCCAAAGCAAAGAACGGGTTCGCGACTGGCTCTGTTGTCGTGAGCAGTAGCGCGCCCTGACCAAAGTAGTTCAGCAGCAGAGCAGGCCACACCAATGAGAACCACGCGAGCCTGACCGGTTGTCGTCCGAAGTGACCCATGTCGGCGTATAGCGCCTCGCCGCCGGTCAGCACGAGGAACACCGCGCCGAGGATGGAGAGGGCTACCTTCGGATGGGCGGACAGCAACTCAATGGCGTAACCGGGGTACAACGCTCCGAGAACCGTCGGCGCGCGCGCGATCATCAGCGTGCCGAGCACGGCAATCGTGACGAACCACAGAACCATGATCGGCCCGAACAGCCCTCCAACGCGGGCAGTGCCGCGCCGCTGCAACGCAAATAGTGCGGCGATGATGACCAGAGTGACAGGGAGCACGCTGGTATTGAACGCAGGATTGAGCTCCTCGAGTCCTTCGACCGCACTCAAGACCGAGATCGCGGGTGTGATCAACGCATCGCAGTAGAACAGCGCGGTACCGAGCGCCGCCAACGCCAGCAGCCGCTCGGCCCAGACTCCAGTGGTTCCGATCTTCTGCTGCACTAACGCCAGCAGCGAAAGGATGCCGCCTTCGCCCGCGTTGTCCGCTCGCAAGATCAGCACGACGTACTTCATCGTGACGACGATGAACAGGCTCCAGAAGATCAGCGACAGCACGCCGAGAACGGCCGCCGGATCGGAGCCGCCACCCGCGGCGGCCGTGGCTTCTTTCAGCGCGTACAACGGGCTAGTGCCGATGTCGCCATAGACGACTCCGAGTGCGCCTAGGGTGGCGCGCGTCAATGAGCGTTGTTCGACGGACATCGGAAGAGTTTCAGCTGGACCTTGAGCGACTTTAGGGGTGCGGGCGGGGAGGCGACGTGCGGGGGGTCGTAGGGGGTGGGTACCAGTCAGGCTCGGATATGCGCGCCAATTCTACGCCCACGGCCGCGTGCGGTCAGCGACGCCGTACTACAATTACGCTTTCGCGTTCAGGAGCAGTTCCTTGGCCAAAATCTTAGGCGGCATCGC
>PMCP01000152.1:6409-10260 GCA_003155415.1 Gammaproteobacteria bacterium
TGGGCGCCGATCTTCGAGGGCTACAAACCCGTGCAGCAGTGGCTTGCTGACAAGAAGCCCGATGTTCTGTTCCTGATCTACAACGACCACGTCACGTCGTTCTTCTTCGATCACTACTCGCACTTCGCNNAAGCTCGCGCAGCACATCGCGGCCGGGCTCGTCGCCGATGAGTTCGATCTCTCGTACTTCCAGAACAAGGGCCTCGACCACGGCGTGTTCTCGCCGCTGTCGCTACTGTGGCCGCACGACCCGACCTGGCCGGGCGCCATCGTGCCGCTACAAGTCGGCGTGCTGCAGTTCCCCACGACCACGGCGCGGCGGTGCTTCAAGCTGGGGCAGTCGCTGCGCAAGGCGATCGAAAGCTATCCCGAGGATCTCAAGGTGGCGATCGTGGGCACTGGCGGCCTGTCGCACCAGGTGCACGGCGAGCGCGCGGGCTTCAACAACACGCCGTGGGACTACGAGTTCCTGGATCTGCTCGTCAATGATCCCGAGAAGCTTACGAAGATGACCGTGGCGGAGTACGCGAAGCTCGGCGGCATGGAAGGCGCCGAAGTCATCATGTGGCTCATCATGCGCGGCGCGCTGACGAAGAAGGTCAAGAAGCTCCATCAGACGTACTACTTGCCGTCGATGACGCCGATCGCGACGTTGATTCTCGAGAACGATTCGAGCGAGGGCACGGGCGAAGCCGTGGACGCGTACCGGCAGCGCATCGGCCATGAGCTCGCGGGCGTCGAGAAGCTCGAGGGCACGTATCCCTTCACCCTCGAGCGCAGCGTGAAGGCGTATCGGCTCAACGAGTTCCTGCATTCGCTGATCGAGCCCGAGCGTCGCAAGCAGTTCTTGAAGGATCCCGAGCCGCTGTTCGAAGCGGCTGCGCTCACGACGGAGGAACGCGACATGGTTCGCCGGCGCGACTGGCGCGCGCTGATCCACTACGGCGTGATCTTCTTCATGTTGGAGAAGCTCGGCGCTGTGGTCGGCACGACGAACCTGCACATCTACGCAGCAATGCGCGGTCAGTCGCTCGAGGATTTCCAGAAGACGCGTAACGCGCAGGTGCTGTACTCGGTCGCCGGCAGCGATGCCGGCAAGAAGGACTGGGACAAACCCGCCTCGCCGCGCTAATTCTTTTCGGCCAGCACCGGCGCGTTGCGCAACATCAGCGCTGCGCCCGCGCCGAGCAGCATCAGCACCGCGAGGAACACGAGGCCGCCCGCGAATCCCCCCGTGATACCGCGTACCAGGCCGATTACGTATGGGCCGACGAAACCGCCGACCGACGCCACCGTGTTGATCAACGCGATGCCGCCCGCGGCCGCTTGGCCGGAGAGAAAGCGCGTGGGCAGCGCCCAGAACGGGCCGCGCGTGCTCGTGTTGCCGACGGCCGCGATGGCGAGCGCGATCAGAGCAGGCACCGGCGACGATAGGTACGCGCTCGCCAGGAATGCGAGGCCGCCGAGTGCGGTCGGAATCGCGACGTGCAGCAGGCGCTCGCCGCTGCGATCGGAGCTCGCGCCAATCACGACCATGCCGATCGACGCGGCCACGTAGGGCAGCGCCGAGATCATGCTGACTGCGAACGTGCCGAGCCCGGACAGACTCTTCACTATCTGCGGGATCCAGAGCGTGAGGCCATAGCTGGCCGTCTGGCCCGCGAACAGAACGAACGCGAGCAGCCAGACCGTCGGATGCAGCAGCGCTTTGCTGAGCCCGATGCCGTGGCGCGCCTGCGCCGCGCGTTGCTCGGACAGTACGCACTCGGCGAGCCACCGACGCTGCTCGGGCGCAAGCCACTTGGCCTGCTCCGGAGTGTCGGTCAAGTACACCAGCACGACACCGCCGAGCAGTACCGCCGGCACGCCTTCCATGAGAAACAACCACTGCCAGCCGGCAAGCCCGTGCCAGCCGTGAAGCTCCAGAATGAACCCCGCGAGCGGTCCGCCGACGACGGTCGAGAGCGGGATCGCGAGCATGAACCAGGACACGGCGCGCGCGCGTTCGGCCGCCGGAAACCAGTTCCCCAAGTAATAGAGGATGCCTGGCAGGAAGCCGGCTTCGGCGGCGCCCAGGAGAAAGCGCACGAGGTAGAAGCTCATGGCGCCCTGCACAAACATCATCGCGATCGACAGGATGCCCCACGTGATCATGATGCGAGCGATCCAGAGCCGAGCTCCTACGCGCGCGAGGATCAGGTTGCTCGGCACTTCGCAGAGCGCGTAGCCGATGAAGAAGATGCCGGCGCCGAAGCCGTACACGGCATCGCTCAAGGCCAGGTCCTTGTTCATCTGCAGCGCCGCGAAGCCGATGTTTACTCGGTCGAGCCAGGCGACGACGTAGAGCAGCAGCACAAAAGGCAGTAGCCGGCGGCTGACTTTGGCGACGGTTGTGCGGCCGAGCTCGGTCGTCGCGCCGGCCGCGATTTGCGCTGCGTCTTGCATTCAGGTCCCCCAGATAGAGAGGGCATCCTACGGGCCGTGAGCTGCGCGCGGCAAACGGCAGACTGCCGACATGCGTGGCCGGAGCGAGGATTCCCCCGTAAGCTTGCCTTCAGGGAGGATCGAAACTTGAACACCGCAGTGGCCACTCCGACCCACCACTATCGTTACTACGACCTGATCCTGGCCGGGTTCGTCGCCATTCTGCTGTGCTCCAATTTGATCGGCACGGCCAAGGTGGCGGTGCTGACTTTGCCACTCGCGGGCGGCGCGTTCGTGTTTGGCGTCGGCAACATCTTCTTCCCCATCAGCTACATCTTCGGCGACGTGTTGACGGAGGTGTACGGCTACGCGCGTGCCCGGCGCGTGATCTGGGCCGGGTTCGCGGCACTCGTGTTCGCGAGCGTCATGGCGTGGGTGGTGATTCATCTGCCGGCCGCGTCGACCGAGCCCTTCAATGCCACGCTCCAACCCGCGCTCGAAGTAGTGTTCGGCAGCACGGGGCGCATCGTCGCTGCGTCGATCGTGGCGTTCTGGGCCGGCGATTTCGTGAACGCATACATCCTTGCCCGAATGAAAGTGTGGACGCGCGGCCGCTGGCTGTGGACGCGCACGATCGGCTCCACGATCCTGGGCCAGGCCGTGGACAGCATGATCTTCTATCCGCTCGCTTTCGCCGGCATCTGGGCGGGCGAAACGCTGTTCCAGGTGATCGCGTTCAACTGGTTCTTCAAGGTCATGGTCGAGGTCCTGATGACGCCGTTGACGTACGTCATCGTAGGGTTCCTGAAACGCCACGAGCACGCCGATTTCTACGATACGAACACCAATTTCACGCCGTTCTCGCTCGACGACTGAACGGCGCGATCGGGCTCCAGTGCCCGCCGTTGTTGCGCCAGGGCCGCGCATCAAGGATGATCGCCGCCCCCATGACTGACGCCACCCCAAAAGCTCCGCCTGCCGGCTTCGAGACCCTGGGTCTCGCGGCGCCCATCCTCCAGGCCGTCCGCGAGGTCGGGTACGAGGTGCCCTCGCCTATCCAGAGCGCCGCCATTCCGCCGCTGCTCGAAGGGCGGGATTTGCTCGGGCAGGCGCAGACCGGCACGGGGAAGACGGCCGCGTTCGCGCTGCCGTTGCTGTCCCGGCTCGATACGCGGCGTGCCGAGCCGCAGTTGCTCGTGCTCACGCCGACGCGCGAGCTTGCGATCCAGGTAGCCGAGGCNNTTGCGGCGCGGCGTGCACGCCATCGTTGGCACGCCGGGGCGCATTCAAGATCACCTGCGACGTAAGACGCTGAAGCTTGGAGCTCTCAAGGCCGTCGTCATCGACGAGGCCGACGAGATGCTGCGCATGGGGTTCATCGACGACGTCGAGGACATCCTGCAGCAGATGCCCGAGGAGAAGCAGGT
>PMCP01000152.1:10316-10639 GCA_003155415.1 Gammaproteobacteria bacterium
GACGCGATGCTGATCTTCGTCCGCACGCGGCAGGCGACGGCCGAGCTCAGCGAACGGCTCGAAGCCCGGGGGCTCGCGAGCGCATCCTTAAGCGGGGAGATGACGCAGGCGCTGCGCGAACGCACGATCGAACGCTTGAAGAGCGGCAAGCTCGATATCGTCGTGGCCACGGACGTTGCGGCGCGCGGTCTCGACGTCGAGCGCGTGACTCACGTCGTCAACTACGACATCCCGCACGACGTGGAGGGTTATATCCACCGCATCGGGCGCACGGGCCGAGCGGGTCGTACCGGCCACGCGATTCTCTTCGTGATGCCGCGCGA
>PMCP01000040.1 GCA_003155415.1 Gammaproteobacteria bacterium
GGACCTCGAACAGAGCGCGCGGAAACTGCGCCACGTTATCGAGCAGCGCGCCATCGGCTGCGCGCAGCGGCGAGTGAGCAGTGGCCGGCAAACCAAGGCAATCGCCCTCGACTCGCGCGCGCGATTGGAGAAAGCCCAAGAACGATCGATTGAGCTCGTGGACCGGCTCCAGGTGCTCCAGACGTGCGGTCGCGGTCATGCGTTTCAGTCCCCCGTTTCGCGGCGTTTTTGCCACATATGGTCCTAAAATACCATTAGTGGTAAATGTAGGCTAAGGATGTGAATGTTGCAGATATGGGGGAAAAGGGGAAATGAGAGCAACCGACGACCGTTATCGCCGCGAGCAAGCCCGGTTCAATCTCGCAATGCGCCTCATCGAGCACGAGGCCCGAACCGGCACGATTCGCTATCTGACCGGGCTTCAAGACGACCGCATTCGCAAGCTGTATACGACCTATTTCAAGTACGACGCGCAGCCGGTTCGGCGGCGCCGCGGGCGCTCACCCACACGGGTCGGGCCGCTCGTTCGCACGCCGCAACGCGCGCTCGAATCGGGGGTGTTCGCGCGCCTGTTGCTGGCGAACGGCCTGTTCTGCGTCGACCGTCCACCGGGGCCGAACCTCAAAGCCAACGTGGACTTCGGGCACCGGCTCTGCGAATGTTTCGAGAGCTTCGAGCAGCTCATTCCCCATCATTCGCTGTCGTTCGAATGGGGGTGGAACCTGTTGCAAAGCATTCGACGCGGCGACGAGCTCGGAATCGCGCGCTGCGAGAAGTGCCGCGTGTGCTACGTGTTCGATCTGCTATCGCTGCCACGCAACGCCTGCCCCGCCTGCCTGCTCTTCGAGCGCGAGCGCGCGGTACCATTCGAGCTTATGTCCGCGTGAGGTAGCTTAGGCTCGATGTGTCTCGTGGTCGTGGCGCACGCGGCGGCGGCGCGCTACAGGTTCGTGATGGCCGCCAACCGCGACGAGCTTCATGCGCGGCCGTCGCGGCCCGCGAGCTGGTGGCCCGAGCCGCCCGGGCTCCTCGGCGGTCGCGATCTCTTGGCCGGCGGAACCTGGCTCGGCGTCGACAGGCACGGTCGGGTCGCGGCCGTCACGAACGTGCGCGACGGCACGCCTCGCGAGGCCCCGCGCTCGCGCGGCGCGCTTGTCACGGGCTATCTCGGGGGCACCGAGTCGGCCGCCGACTCTGCGGCGCGATCCGCCGCGGAGGGCGCGAGCTTCGCGGCTTTCAACCTGCTGATCTTCGACGGCGCCGAGCTTTGGTATACGAGCAACCGTGTATCGACCGCGCGGCTCACGCCCGGCGTCCACGCGTTCAGCAATGCTCCGTTCGGAGTCGAATGGCCGAAGACCGCGACCGCGAAAAGCGGCGCCATGCGGCTATTGGCCATGGCCGATCCACTTGAGCCACTGTTCGAGCTGCTGGCCACGCGAAGCTCCGCGGAATCCGCCGAGGAGCGTTACCACCGCTCGCACTTCATGACAGGCCCTGTGTACGGCACACGGTGCTCCACCGTGATTCTGATCGACGACCGGGGAATCCTGACGTTCGCCGAGCGCTCGTTCAGCGTCGAGGGCGCACCCACTGGCGAGGTGCGGGAAACGTTGGCGACCCTGCCGCAATCGGCGGCGTCAACCGACGCGCAGCGTTAGCCACGCCGAGATCGCGGCGATCTCCTCGGCACAGACGCTGTGCGGCATCGGGTAGACGTGCCAATCGACGGCGTAGCCCAAACCCTGGAGCGTACGCCGCGACGCTTCGGCGAGAGCGAGCGGCAACAACGGGTCCGCCGACCCATGCGCCATGAAGATCGGCACGCCCCTGTTCGCAGCGCTGCGCTCGGCAGCCAACGTATCTCCAAGCGCCAAATACGTCGAGAGCGCGAGAACGCCGCCGAGCGGACGCGGCTCGCGCAGCGCCGTGTGGAGCGCAACGGCGCCGCCCTGCGAAAATCCCGCGAGAACGATCTGTGAAGCCGTGAGCCCGTGCTCTATCTCCCGATCGATCAGTCGCGTGACGGCCGTGGCGCTGGCGCGAATGCCCGCCCCGTCCTGCCGCATGTTCATTCCAAAGCCAAGGATGTCGTACCAGCCCCGCATCTCCATTCCGCCGTTCACGGTGATTGGCCGCACGGGCGCGTGCGGAAATACGAAGCGAGCCGGAAACGGCAAATCGAGCTCCGGCACGATCGGCTCGAAGTCGTGGCCGTCGGCGCCGAGCCCATGTAGCCAGATGATCGCGAGTTGCGGCGAGTCACCGGTGGAAATTTCTACTGTCGGCAAGAACGCGTCGGATGAGCTCGTCATGGCATTACCTGGCCTATTGCAAATTTGCGCATAGCCCCTATTATATGCGCAATTTTATCCACAGCCTTTTGCCGAAAATGCCTGCTTCACGCGATCAAAACGAGCGACGACAAGCCATTGGCCGCCTTCTCGAGGAACACTCGATCAACCGGCAGGCAAAGCTCGTGGAATTGCTGCGGGCCGAAGGTTATCCGGCGACGCAGTCGAGCGTGAGTAGGGATTTGCGGGATCTCGGAGCGATCAGGCAAAAGACGGGCTACAGCTTGCCGAAGGCTGCCGAGGTTAGCAACGGCGACTCGCTGCTGGGCGTCGCGGAGCTCGTGCGCGACATTCGGCCCGCGGGGCCAAACCTGCTCGTGATCATGACCGAGGTCGGCGCCGCACAGCGCGTCGCCGTCACGCTCGACCATATCGGCTGGCCGGAGATCGTCGCGACGCTGTCCGGCGACGACACGATCTTCGTGGCGACCGAAGGTGCAAACCAACAACGCCGGTTGCGAAGCCGGTTGCGACAACATTTGACTCTCAAGAAGGCATCCACATGACTGCTGCGGCTAAACCGATCGTTCTGGCGTTCTCCGGCGGGCTCGACACGTCGTTCTGTATTCCTTGGCTCAAGGAGACTTACGGTCGCCCTGTCGTGACTGTGACGGTGAACTGCGGCGGCATCGACGCCGCCGCGGCGCGCCAGCTCGAAGAGCGCGCGAAGTCGCTCGGCGCGGTGGAACATCACTTGATCGAAGCGCGCGGCGAGTTCTTTGACAAGGTCATCAAGTTCCTGATCATGGGCAACATCCGACGCGGCAACATGTACCCGCTGTGCGTGGGCGCCGAGCGCGGCCTGCAGGCGAAGTACTTGGCCCAGCTCGCGAAGCAGCTCGGGTCGGACACCGTGGCTCACGGCTGCACGGCAGCCGGCAACGACCAGGTGCGGTTCGAGATCGTGCTGAAGGCCGTGGCGCCCGAGCTCGTGATCCTGGCACCTGTGCGCGATCACGCGTGGCAGCGGCCCGCGCAGGTCAAGTTCCTCGAAGACCGCAAGATGTCCGTGCCGACGCGCGGCAGCGCCTACTCGACGAATCGCGGCCTCTGGGGCGTCACGATCGGCGGCACCGAAACGCTCGACTCGAAGGGCAGCATTCCGGAGTCGGCCTGGGTGCTCTCGGCCGGCGCGCTCGACAAGCCGCAACCGTACTCCGAGATCGAGGTCGAGTTCGAGCGCGGCGTGCCCGTGGCTCTCGACGGCGCACGACTCGATCCCGTCGCGCTCATCGAGAAGCTCGAGACGGTCGCGGCACGCTACGGCATCGGCCGCGGCATCCACCTCGGCGACACGATCATCGGCACGAAAGGCCGCGTGGCGTTCGAGGCGCCGGCCGCTGAAGTCCTGATCAACGCGCATCGCGAGCTCGAGAAGCTCACGCTGACGCTCACGCAGTCGCAGGTCAAAGAGCCGGTGAGCCAGATCTACGGCCAGCTCATTCACGAAGGCAAACAGCTCGACCCGGCGTGCCGCGATATCGAAGCGCTGTTCGTTTCGTCGCAGTCGCGCGTCTCGGGCAAGGTCCGCATCCAGCTGCGGCCCGGCAGCCTGTTCGTGCTGGGCGTAACGTCGCCGCACTCGCTGATGGCCGTAAGCCGCGGCAAGTACGGCGAGGCCGCGGGCGAGTGGACGGCGGCCGACGCGCTCGGCTTCTCGAAGATCATGGCTTTGCCCGGGATGTTTCATACCCGGGCCGGAGGGCAGTGACATGCGCTCGGTATTGGTAGACAAGATCGCTTCCGTGGCGCTGCAGGCCGACCTGGGTCAGGAAATCCGCGTCGCGGACGAGATCCCGTGCGAAGAAGGCGTGCTGATCGCCGTCGAGGTGCTGAACAACAAGTCGCGCTACAACACGCTCGAGCTCACGAGCGGCCGCATGGCCGAGGTCAAGAAGGGCGACGTCGTGGTCGGCGCGCTCGGCCATCGCAAAGCGCTGTTCGGGTATTCGGGCCATCTTCCCACCGAGCTCAAGCCCGGCGACATCGTGCAACTCCTGAACTTGGGCGGCGTGGTCGGCATCTGCGACTCGATCAATCCCTCCCACGGCGAACCGTTCGACTGCCGCGTGCTNNGGCGTCGTGCTCGACTTCCCGTACTTGGGGCAACGCGTCGGCGTTCCCGCGCGCGTGTCTGCCGAACCGCTGCAGACGGACGTTCCGCTCACAATTCAGGGCGTGCCCGTGGTCGCGATCGCCGGCACCTGCATGAACTCTGGCAAGACGGCCGCGGCGTGCGCGATCGTGAGCCGGTTCCGCCACAACGGGCTGGTCGTGGATGCGTTCAAATCGACGGGCGTCGCGCTGCGTCGCGACATCCTCGCGATGGAGGATTCGGGTGCGCGGCACGTCGCCATGTTCTCGGACTTCGGCATCGTGGCAACGACGTCGAAGAACGCGCCCGCGCTCACACGCAGCCTGCTGAACGAGCTTGGCGAACAGAAGCCCGACGCGATCGTGTTCGAGCTCGGCGACGGCTTGCTCGGCGCCTATGGCGTCGAAGCCATCCTGCGCGACAAGGAAATCTGTGCGTCGCTCACGGCCATGGTGCTGTGCGCGAACGATCCGGTCGGCGCGTGGGGCGGCGCGAAACTGCTGCGCGAGGAGTTCGGCATCGAGCCCACCGTGATCTCGGGCCCGGCGACGGACAACCAGGTCGGCATCGACATCATCAGAGATCGCGCGCACGTGGCGGCGTTGAATGCCATGACGCACGCGGCCGAGCTCGGTGATTTGCTGCAGTCCGCGATCGGCCTCGGCTCTAGAACCGCGAAGGCGAGCGCATGAGCACGGCCCAGCCCACGCCTACGATCGTGCTCGGCGGCTCGGGCTACGTGGCCGGCGAGTTCCTGCGCCTGTTGCACGCGCACCCCATGCTCGAGCTCGGTGGCATCGTGTCGTCGAGTCTGGCCGGCGAGCCCGTGGCGAAAACATTTGTCCATCTCGCGCCCGCGTTTCCGACTGAGACGTTCGTGTCGCTCGAGGGCGTGATCGAGCGCTTAGGCACCGCACCGAAGTGGCTCGTGCTCTCGGCCGCACCGCACGGCGCGTCTGCCGGCATCATCGACAAGCTGCTGACCGCCGGCGCGAATGCCGGCGTCGAGATCGTGGTCGTCGACGCATCGGCCGACTTTCGCTTCCCGGAGGCCGACGCGTACGCGGCCGTGTACGGGCATGCGCACGAGACGCCGGCGCGCCTCGCCGAATTCACCTGCGCCGTGCCGGAGCAACTTGCCACCATCGACACGCCGCACGCAGCACACCCTGGGTGCTTCGCCACCACGATGCTGCTGCCGATCGTGCCCCTCGTGGCGCTCGGCGTAGCCGACGAGTTCTTCGTGAGCGCCGTTACCGGTAGCACGGGCGCCGGCCGCACGCCGCGCGATACCACGCATCACCCGCTACGGCAGAGCAATCTGTTCGCATACCAGGCGCTGAAACACCGCCACGAGCCGGAAGTTCGGTCGTTGATCAAAGCGTCGACCGGCCGCGATGTGGCACTCAACTTCGTGCCGCACTCGGGGCCGTTCGCACGCGGTATTCACGCGACGATTTTCTTGAAGCCGAAGGAGCGCATCAGCGCGGCACAGGTCAATGACGCGTTGCGCGAGTACTATCGCGACAGTGCGTTCGTGCGCGTGGACGCCGAGCCGCCGAAGATGAAAGACATCGTCGCCACGAACTACGCGGCCATGCATGCCGTTACGAATGGCGACACGATCGCAGTGTTCTCCGTCGCCGACAATCTGCTGAAAGGCGCGGCCGGCGGCAGCGTTCAGTGGGCGAACCGATTGCTCGGATTACCGGAGACCATGGGTTTGACTGCACCTGCAGCGGGGTGGTTGTAAATGAGCGTAGCGACACACGAGATGGCCGCCGTCGGCGCGCATCTGAACGAGGTGTATCCCATGCTGCCGTTCACGCCCGTGCGCGGCGTCGGCGTGTGGCTCGAGAACGCGGCCGGGCGCCGGATTCTCGATTTGTACGGCGGCCATGCGGTCGCAGCACTCGGTTATGGGCACCGCGATCTTTCCGACGCACTGGCGCGGCAGAGCCGCGACCTCGTGTTCCANNGGCCGCAGCAAGATCGTGGCGATGGAAGGCAGCTTCCACGGCCGAACGGCCGCCGCCGCCGCCGTGACCCACGGCTCAGAGAAGTGGTATGGCTTCCCGCGTACTCCGTTCGACGTGCAGTTCGTGCCACGCAACGACCCGAAGGCGCTCGCAGCGGCCGTCGACTCGAGCACCGCGGCCGTCATCATCGAGCCCGTACAAGGGCTCGCCGGCGCGTTCGATTTCGCGCCCGAGTTCCTGCACGCGATCCGCGCCGCGTGCGACAAGGCCGGTGCGCTGTACATCATCGACGAGGTACAGACCGGCATGGGCCGGCTCGGCGCGCCATTTGGCGCGCAGCTGTACAACGTGCGACCCGATCTCCTGACGGTCGCGAAAGGCCTCGGCGGCGGGTTCCCGTGCGGAGCCGTGCTGATGCCGAATAGCATCGCAGCAGATTTGAAGGCCGGCGCTCTCGGCACGACATTCGGCGGCGGCCCCGTGGCGTGCGCGGCGATCAAGACCGTGATCGAAGTCATCGAGCGCGACAATCTGCTCGCGAACGTACGCGAAGTCAGCGCCGCGATTCGCGCCACGTGCAAGGTGGGGCCGGTCGAGAGCATCCAGGGCCAAGGCTTCCTGCTCGGCCTTCGCACGCGGCCGAAGGCCGCCGCAGTTCGTGATGCTCTGCTTGCACGCGACATCCTGGCCGGCACGAGCGCGGACCCGCACGTGCTGCGGCTGCTGCCGCCGCTGATTCTCTCGACCGAACACGTCCAACGCCTGGCTTCCGCCCTGAAGGAGCTCTCTGATGCGCCGCTTTAATGACCTGGCCGACTTTTCGAACGAGGAGATCAAAGACCTGATCGCGCTCGCCGCGCGCCTCGACAAGAATCCCGAGCCCCGAGCACTCGAGGGCAAGGTGTTGTCGCTGCTCTTCCTGAGCCCCTCGCTGCGGACGTTATCGTCGTTCCAGGCGGCGATGATCAAGCTCGGCGGCGGCGCGTTCGTGATCTCGCCCGACATGTCGATCCACGGGCTCGAGTCGCGCTACGGCATCGTGATGGACGGCACGGCGGCCGAGCATGTCCGTGAAGCGATTCCGGTCATTGCGTCGTACGGCGATGCGATGGGCGTGCGCGCGTTCGCCGAACGCCGCGATCTCGCGCACGACCTCGCGGACACCGACTTCAAGAACCTGACGGGCCTGATCAACAAACCGTGGATCAACATGGAGTCCGCGATCGATCACCCCTGCCAGAGCCTCGCGGACTGGAAGACCATGGATGATCTTGGCGTTCCAGAGCACGGCAAGTTCGTGTTGTCGTGGGGCTACCATCCGAAGGCGCTGCCGCTCGCGGTGTCAGCCGCGACGCTGCGTATGGCCGCAAAGCGCGGCATGAACATCGTGCACCTGCGACCGCCCGGTTTTGAAATGCCGCCCGCGATCATGGACCAGGCGCGCAAAGCCGCCGCGGCCTCCGGCGGCAGCATCACGGAAACGACGGATCGCCGCGAGGCGATGGAAGGCGCGCACGTGATCTACACGAAGTCGTACTCGTCGACGAAATACTACGGCGACAAGCTCGGCGACCAGGCGTTGCGCGAGCAGCTCGTGGGCACGTGGTGCGTCGACGAGCCGTGGTTCGCGAACGCGCGCCCGGATTGCCGCTTCATGCACTGCTTGCCGGTACGGCGCGGCGTCGAAGTATCCGATCGGATTCTCGACGGTTCGCGCAGCGTCGTGATTCAGGAAGCGCGTAACCGTTTGTACGCGCAGATGGCCGTGCTGTATCGCATGATGAAAGGCTAAGACACCATGACTACAAGAATCTCGACGAACGAACAACGAACCATCGTGATCACGGCGCTGCGCCATGCGCTGCCTTACTTACGAGTGTTCAAGAACAAGGTGTTCGTTCTGAAGGCCGGCGGCGACGCTTTCGTCTCGAACGAGACCACGCGCGCGCTGATGGAACAGGTCGGCATCCTGCACCAGGTCGGCATCCGCGTCGTGGTCGTGCANNACGATGGTGCTGAACGGCGAGATCAACACGCGCATCGTCGCCATGTGCCGCGCGCTCGGCATTCCCGCGATCGGCTTGAGCGGTGTCGACGGCGGGCTCATCAAAGCCAGCAAGCGGCCGCCCGTGCAGGTGAGTGGCAACACGGTCGACTACGGATTCGTCGGCGATATCTTAGGGCTCGATACGAGCATTCTGGTGAAGCAGCTCGACAACGACCTCGTGCCGATCGTGAGCCCGCTGTCGGCTGACGACAACGGCACGCTGCTGAACATCAATGCCGACACAGTCGCGGCGATGATCGCGTGCGAGCTCAAGGCGGAAAAGTTCCTGATGGCCACAGGTGCGCCCGGCATCCTGGACTCGCTCGACGACCCGCGTTCCCTGATCTCGTACGTCGACCGCGCGGGCCTGCGCCGCCTGCGCGACGAGGGCAAGATCTCAGGCGGCATGCTCCCGAAGGTCGCGGCCATCGAGCGAGCGCTGGCCGGCGGCGTGCCGCGTGTGCACGTCATCTCTTATCAGCAGCCCGACAGTCTGCTGCTCGAAGTCTTCACGAACGAAGGCACGGGCACGCTGGTCGTCAACGACACGAAGAACCTGCGGCCCGAGGAGCAGACGAGCTAGCGCCATGGCACGCCTCTGGGATAAAGGGCTACCGCTCGACGAGCAGATACTCAAGTTCACGGCCGGCGAGGACCATGTCCTCGACCAGAGGCTCGTGGCTTACGACGCGCGCGCGTCGATCGCGCACGCTCGCATGCTCGCGAAGCAGGGCTTGCTGAGCAAAGCCGACTGCGGCGCGATCTGTGCCGGCATCGAGGCGCTTGCGGCGGCGCACGCGGCGGGCGAGTGGAAGATCGAGCTGGCCGACGAAGACGCGCACAGCGCACTCGAGCGGCGGCTCACGGAGCGCATCGGCGAGGCCGGCGGCCGCGTGCATCTCGGCCGCTCGCGCAACGACCAGGTGCTCGTCGCCCTGCGCCTGTACTTGCGGGACGCCATCGACGAGCTCGCCACCGGCGCCGACACCGTCATCGCGGCGCTCGAGCGTGTCGCCACGGAGCAGGGAGCAACTGCACTGCCTGGCTACACGCACATGCAGCCGGCCATGCCGAGCTCCGTTGCGCTCTGGGCGCGGGGTTTCGCAACGGAGATCGGCGACGACCGCGACGGCCTGAAGGCCGTGCTGCGGCGCGTGCAAAAGAATCCGCTCGGTTCGGCCGCCGGCTACGGCGTGCCGAATCTGCCGCTCGATCGCGAGGCGACGCGCGCAGCGCTTGGCTTCGACAGCGTTCACGAGCCGGTCACGGCCGTGCAGCTGTCGCGCGGCAAAGCCGAGGCCTCGCTGCTGTTCGAGATTGCGTTGTTGCTCGGCGATCTCGGCCGCCTCTCCTCGGACCTGCTCCTGTTCTACACGAGCGAGTTCGCTTACGTCGCATTGCCGGCGGAGATGACCACGGGCTCGTCGATCATGCCGCAGAAGCGCAATCCCGATGTGTTCGAGCTCGTGCGCGGCACGCAGGCCACCGTCGTCGGTGCGCTGCAGGAAACGCTCGCGCTCACGGCGAAGCTGACGTCGGGCTATCACCGCGACCTGCAGCGGCTGAAGGCGCCGTTGTTCCGCAGCATCGATCTCGCGAGCGCCGTGCTCGCGATCATGGCGCATGCGCTGCCGAACGTTCGGTTCCGCCCGGAGAACATTACGCTCGGGCCCGAGCTCTTCGCCGCGGAACAGGCCAACGCACTCGTCGTGAAGGAAGGCATTCCGTTTCGCGAGGCCTACAAGCGAATCGCGGCGCAGCTCGCGCGCGACAAGGCCAAATGAACGCATCGCGTCATCGCATTTCGCGCAACCTACTGCTCAGCACCCTGCTCGCGGGCGGCGTGACGGCCTGCGGCCAGCGCGGCCCGCTCGTGCTGCCGGAGCAGGCGCGGCCGATCCAGCGCATCGAGCTGCCGCAACCTCAACCTCAGGCGCAACCACCGCCAAAACAGGACGACGAGCAAAAGAAGAATGAGCCCTAAACCGCTCGTTCTCGTCGACGGCTCTTCGTATCTGTACCGCGCGTTCCACGCGATACCACCGCTGTCGACCGCCGCAGGCGAGCCGACGAACGCCGTGCTCGGCGTCGTGAACATGCTGTACAAGCTGCTCGACGAAGTCGGGCCGGAACGCATGGCGGTGGTGTTCGACGCGCCCGGTAAGACGTTCCGCGCCGACCTGTACGCGGAGTACAAGGCTCATCGCCCGCCGATGCCGGACGAGCTGCGCCCACAAATCGCGCCGCTGCTCGAAGTCATCGAGGCCATGGGCATCCCGCTGCTGCGAATCGAAGGGGTCGAGGCGGACGACGTGATCGGCACGCTCACGCGCGAGGCGGCGGCCAACGGCGAGCAAACCGTGATCTCGACGGGCGACAAGGATTTCGCGCAGCTCGTCGACGAGCGCGTGACGCTCGTGAACACGATGGATAACACCACGCTCGACCGCGCCGGCGTGCAGCAGAAGTTCGGCGTGACGCCCGAGCAGATCATCGACTACCTGGCGCTCGTCGGCGACACGTCGGATAACATTCCGGGCGTGCCGGGCGTCGGACCAAAAACCGCCGTCAAATGGCTGCAGCAGTACGGCGACATCGACACGCTGAAAGCACGCGCCAGCGAAGTGTCCGGCAAGATCGGCGAGCGGCTGCGCGAATCGCTCGACGTGCTCGATATGTCGAAGCAGCTCGCCACGATCCGCTGTGACGTCACGCTGCCGCTGCGCGCCGCGGATCTCGCGCTGCGCTCGCCCGACAAAGACCGGCTCGCCAAACTTTTCGAGCGGCTCGAATTCAGCCGACTGCTGCGCCGCGTGAGCGGCGATGCACCGCCACAAACGGCTCCCGCCGCTGCCGCGACTACTGCAACACCAACGCCCACCTCGACACCGACGGGCGGCAACTACGAGACGGTGCTCACCGACGCCGCGCTCGAACGCTGGTGCGAACGGCTCGCGCACGCGCCGCTGGTGGCGCTCGACACGGAGACTACGAGCCTCGCCTACATGGAAGCCGAGCTCGTCGGCATCTCGCTCGCCGTCACCACAGGCGAGGCCGCCTACATCCCGCTCTCTCACCGCTATCCCGGCGCGCCGGATCAACTGAACCGCGAGCGCGTGCTCGAGCGGCTGAAGCCCTGGCTCGAGAGCGCGGCGCCGAAGGTGGGCCACCACCTGAAGTACGACGCGCACATCTTCGAGAACCACGGCGTGAACTTGGGCGGCATCGCCCACGACACGATGCTCGAGTCGTATGTGCTGAACTCGACCGCGACGCGCCACGACATGGATTCTGTGGCCGCTTTGTACCTCGGCATTGGCACCATCAAATATGAGGACGTCGTCGGCAAAGGCGCAAAGCAGATCACGTTCGACCAGGTCGATCTCGACACGGCCACTCGCTACGCGGCCGAGGACGCCGACGTTACGCTGCGCCTGCACCAGACGTTGTGGCCGCAACTTCAGGCGGATGCCGGACTGAAGAGCATCTACGTCGATATCGAACTCCCGCTGATTCGCGTGCTCGAGCGCATGGAGTACACGGGCGTCCGCGTCGACGGGCAACTGCTGCGCCAGCAGAGCCAGGAGCTCGCGACGAAGATGGCGGCGACGGAGCAGACCGCTTACGCCGCGGCCGGCGGGCCGTTCAACCTGGGTTCGCCCAAGCAACTACAGGAAGTGCTGTACGAACGCCTGCAGCTGCCAGTGCTCGGCAAAACACCCACCGGGCAGCCCTCCACCGCCGAGGACGTGCTCGAACAACTCGCCGAGAGTTACGACCTGCCCCGACTCGTACTCGAGTACCGCGGGCTGTCGAAGCTGAAGTCCACGTACACCGACAAGCTGCCGCTCGAGATCGATCCGAACACGGGCCGTGTCCACACGTCTTATCACCAGGCCGTTGCGGCCACCGGCCGGCTCTCCTCGTCGGACCCGAATCTGCAGAACATTCCGATTCGTACCCCGGAAGGCCGCCGCATCCGCCAGGCGTTCGTCGCGCCGCCGGGCAGCAAGCTCCTGGCCGCCGACTACTCACAGATCGAGCTACGGATCATGGCGCACCTCTCGGGCGACGAAGGATTGCTCGCCGCGTTCGCAGCGGAGCAGGACATTCACCGCGCCACCGCCGCGGAAGTGTTCGGTATGGAGCTCGACGCCGTGACCACCGATCAGCGGCGTTCCGCGAAGGCCATCAACTTCGGCCTGATCTACGGTATGTCGGCCTTTGGGCTTGCGCGCCAACTTGGAATCGACCGCGGAGAGGCGCAAACCTACGTGAACCGCTACTTCGAGCGTTACCCCGGCGTGAAGCGCTACATGGAGGAGACGCGCGCGGCCGCGCATCGCGAGGGCTTCGTCAGCACCGTGTTCGGCCGGCGGTTGTATCTGCCGGAGATCAACGCGAAGAATCCGCAGCGCCGCCAGTACGCGGAGCGCAGCGCGATCAATGCACCCATGCAGGGTACCGCCGCCGACATCATCAAGCGCGCAATGATCGACGTCGCGGCCTGGCTCGAGCACAACTTTTCTCAAGCGCGGCTCATCATGCAGGTGCATGACGAGCTCGTGATCGAGGTACCCGAAGGCCACGTCGATGAGGTGGGCGCAGCCGTGGCGCGGATCATGGAAGCGGCTGCGAGCCTGCGCGTGCCGCTGCGGGTCGATCGCGGCGTGGGCGCCAATTGGGACGAAGCGCACTGACGCCACGTCGGAACTTTTCAACCGGCCCTCGTGACTAAACCTTCGGCACTCAGGACGGGTGCTCCCGCGATCCTCCCAAGCGGGGCTTAGAAACCCTGGCTCACCCCGCCGGGGTTTGGCGCCCCGGGTGTGTCCCCTGAATCCCACACCCGGGGCTTCTTTAAAGCCAGCCTTGAAGCCAGCCGCGCGCTTCCTCCACGCCGTCACGGTCGATCGAGGAAAAGCGCGTCACACGCGCTCCGGCGCCAAGCTCCTTTCCCACCGCGAGTTGCTGCGCGAGGCCCGCCCCGCGGCTCAGCTTGTCGGCCTTGGTCAGCAGCACGATCAGTGGCAACGCCCGCGGCTTGAGCCACGCCAGCAGCTGCCGGTCGAGCTGCGTGAGCCCGCGACGGATGTCCACGGTTACCACGAGGCCCACGAGCGACTGCCGCTCGGTCAAGTACGCCGAGAGCGTCTGCTCCCAGCGGTCCTGGACGTCGGCGTTGACCCGCGCGAAACCGTAGCCTGGCAGGTCGACCAGCCGGCGGTCCTCGGCGGCTGCAAAAAAATTTACGAGCTGCGTTCGTCCCGGAGTCTTGCTGACACGCGCGAGCTTGCGCACGCCGGCGAGCAGATTCAGAGCCGTAGATTTGCCGGAGTTCGAACGGCCAACGAAGGCCGCCTCTCGCCCGGTGTCGGCAGGAAAGTCCGCAGGGCGCGCGGCGCTTTTGATGAAAGTTGCAGCCACCACGGGGTTTACGAAGGCGCCGAGTCGCTGCTTTGCAGCGGGGCGCTAGTGTACAATCGGCCGCCGTTTCCCGGCTAAAACACTTGTGTTCTATCGAGCTTGGGCGGGTCAATAATGTTGTCGACTATGAACTCTGCGCGTCTCGGTTGGTTGCTTGCGCTGGCGGTCTTAGGCTCCCTACTGACGGTATCGGCTCACGCCCAAGACGCGTCGGTCGATGCCGGCAAGACGAAGTCGGCCACCTGCGCCGCCTGCCATGGGCTCGACGGCAATAGCGTGACTCCGGACTGGCCGAGNNGCCGGGCAGCACACGGCCTATATCGTCCGGCAACTGAAGGCGTTCAAGGCCGGCGAGCGCGTGAATGTCACGATGAAGCCGTTCGCCGACATGCTCACGGACCAGGACATGGCCGACATCGCGGCCTACTTCTCGGCCCAGAAGCCAGTGCCAAAGGGCGCGGACCCGGCGCTCGCGAACCTGGGGCAACAGATATATCGCGGCGGCGTGCCGACGCGCGGCATTGCCGCGTGCATCGCCTGCCACGGGCCAAGCGGTGACGGCAATCCGCTTGCCGCTTACCCGCGTATCAGCGGGCAACACTCGACCTATGTGGCGCGCACGCTCGGCGAATACGCCTCCGGCACGCGGCGCTCCGACGTCGATCTGAACCAGATGATGCGCAACGANNTTGTCGCGAGGGATGTAGGCGATGCAATCGAGGAAGCTCTGGCTCGTCACCGCCGCTCTGATGTTGGTGGCCTGCGGCCGCTCCGGCCCGCCGGCCAGCGCACCGACCGCCGATAGTGCAGAACCCGCGGCCGAGGCCCCCGCGAACGACGCGGATGCGTCGCAATCGGCCACCGCTGCGGCAGCCCTAGTCACCGATGAAGGCGCGGGCGCGCCCAACACGGGGCGGTTCCGCATTGGCCTCGATTATCAGCGCTTGTCGCCGACCCAACCGACGAGCTCGGCTCCCGATCAGGTCGAGGTCGCCGAGGTGTTCTGGTACGGCTGCCCGCACTGCTTTCACTTCGACCCGATGGTCGAAGCGTGGCGCGCCAAGAAGGCCGAGTACGTGAACTTCGTGCGCGTCCCTGCCGTCTGGAATCCGTTGCTGCAGCTCCACGCGCGCGCGTTCTACACGGCGGAGGCGCTCGGCAAGGGCGCCGCGATGCACAGCGAATTCTTCAAGGAAATTCACGAGCGCGGCAACTCGCTCGACACGGAGCAGAAGCTGCAGGAATTCTTCGGCCGGTTCGGTGTCGACGCCGCGGCTTTCAAGACCGCGTTCGACTCGTTCGCCGTGCATGCCAAATTGCAACGCGCCGATGAGCTGAACCGCCGCTACCGTATCGGTGGCGTGCCCACGCTGATCGTCAACGGCAAGTACACCACCGAAGGTGGTCAGACGGCGAACTACGAAGATCTGCTCGAGCTCGCGAACGTGCTCGCTGCCGCGGAGCACGCGGGCAAGTAGCGTTCGGTCTTTAGAGCGCTCGCAGCCGCCGCGCTGCCGCATCGAGCGTTGCGTTCTCCTTCGCAAAGCAAAACCGCACGAGCTTCACATCGGGCGGCCGCTCATAGAACACCGACACGGGAATCGTCGCCACGCCGTGCTCGATCGTGAGCCAGCGCGCGAACTCGACATCGGGTAACTCGGAGATCGCGCTGTAGTCCGCGAGCTGGAAGTACGTGCCGGGCGCGGGCAGCGCGCGAAACTTGGTCGGCTCGAGCAGCGCGGCAAAGTAGTCGCGACGCTCCTGGTAGAACGCCGGCAATTCGCGGTGATGCTCGGGATGCGCCACGAGGTATTCCGCAAGCGCCTGCTGCAGCGGCGTGGTTGAAGAGAACGTAACGTATTGATGCACGCGCCGCAGCTCGGCGGAAAGAGCGGCCGGCGCCACGCAGTAGCCGAGCTTCCAACCCGTCGCGTGATACGTCTTGCCGAACGAGAACACGGCGAAGCTGCGTGCCGCGAGCTCACGCTGCGCAAGCACCGTCGAGTGCCGTGCGCCGTCGAACACAACGTGCTCGTAGACCTCGTCGCTGAGCAGATAGCAGTCATACGGCCGTAGCAGCTCTGCGATGCGGTCGAAGTCGGCGGCATCGAGCAGCGCGCCGCTCGGATTGTGTGGCGAGTTCACGATCACGAGGCGCGTGCGTTCGTTCAAGCTGGCGGCGAACCGGTCCCAGTCGATCGTGAAGTCCGGCAGCAGCAGTGGCAAGTGCACCGCCTTGCCGCCGGCCAGCGTGATGGACGGTTCATACGAGTCGTAGCACGGATCGAAAACGATGACCTCGTCGCCGCGGCGGACCACCGCCTGGATGGCGTCGAAGATCGCCTCCGTTGCTCCGCTCGTGACCGTGATGTCGGTGCCGGGATCCACCGTGACGCCGTACATGTCCTTGAGCTTGCCGGCGATCGCGGCGCGCAACGCCACGGAACCCGGCATTGGCGCGTACTGGTGGTGACGGCCTGCGAGACACTTATCGACCAAGTCGATCAGACCGGCGGGCGGGTCGAAGTTCGGGAAGCCCTGCGACAGATTGACGGCGCGATGCTGCTCCGCGAGCTGCGTCATCACGGTAAAGATCGTCGTGCCGACGCTCGGCAGCTTACTGACCAGCGCCTTCATTTGCGCGAACCGGCCACCGCGACTCGATAGAGGACCACGGCGACACCCGCGACGATCAGCAACGCAACCGCGCTCGGTACCTGGAACGGCAGCGCGAACACGTCCGGGTTCTTCGTGAGATAGATCGGAATGGCCATCAAAATGCCGATCATTGCTTCGCCCGTGATGAGGCCCGCCGCGAACAGCACGCCGTGACCCGCGCTCAGTTGCGCGCCGCGCGGCAGGCGACGCGCCGCGAGGGACGCAATGATGCCGCCGGCAAGAATGGGGATCGACAGCTCGAGCGGCAAATAGATACCGACGGCCACCGCGAGCACCGGCGCTCGCCAACCGGCGCGCTGCCGCTCGAGATACACGTCGACGGCAATAATCACGGCGCCCACCACCGCACCCGCGGCGATCATTCCCCAGGGCAACCCGCCACGCAATACACCGAGCGTCACGGACGCCATGAGATTTGCCTGTGGCGCCAGCAACGCATTGGGATGCTCGGGCGTTCGCGCGCCGATGCCATAGGCGCTCAGCAGCAGGTTCAAGATCGGCGCCATGAACGCTACCGCTGAAATCACGCCGAGTGATTGGCCGAGCTGTTGCCTCCAGGGCGTCGCGCCGAGCAGATAACCGGTCTTCAGCACCTGCAGGTTGTCGCCACCGATCGATGCCGCGCAGCAGACGACCGCGCCGACCAGGATCGCCGCGGCCGGTGCCGCGGGCGCGTCGCCGCCCATGAGCCCGAGCAGCAGCAACGACGTCAGCAGGATCGTGGCCATCGTGATTCCGGAGATCGGGCTGTTCGACGAGCCGACGATGCCGGCGAGATAACCGCCGACAGCCGCGAACAGAAACGCCGCGAGCACCATGACGCCTGTCAGCGCCAACGCGACGCCCGCGGTGCCGACGATGGCGTGGTACAGGAAATAGATCGGGATCACGAACAGAACGATGCAGATCAGCACGAGGCGCATCGGCACATCGCGGTCGCGATGATCAGTCACCGCCCCGCCTCGCTGGCGCGTCACGGCGAGGCCGCTGCGGATACCGGCCACGAGGGACCCGCGCATCGAGAACAAAGTCCACACGCCGCCGATCAGCATCGCACCAACGCCCAGGTAGCGAATCTTGGCGGACCAGATTGCGCCGGCCAGGTCCGT
>PMCP01000018.1 GCA_003155415.1 Gammaproteobacteria bacterium
GGCGAGATCGACCGATGAGCGAGCACGGCGGCAGCACCAACGGCGTCATCTCCGCGCATCTGCGCGAGGAGATCGATCACTGGGTGGCCAAGTTTCCGGCCGGCCGGCAGCGCTCGGCCGTGATCGGTGCGCTGCACGCGGCGCAACACGAGAACGGCGGATTTCTCACCGCCGAGCTCATGACCGCCGTAGCCGAATATTTGCACTTGCCGCCGATACAAGTGTTCGAGGTCGCGTCGTTCTACTCGATGTTCGAGACGAAGCCTGTCGGCCGTCACAGCGTTTCGGTGTGCACGAACATTTCCTGCATGCTCCGCGGCGGTGAAGATATTCTGGCCCACGTCGAGAAACGGCTCGGCTGCAGGGCGGGGCAGAGCACGGCGGACGGCAAGTTCTACTTGAAGGTAGAAGAAGAATGTCTCGCGGCGTGCTGCGGCGCGCCAATGATGATGATCGATCACGTCTACCACGAGAATCTGACCCCGAAGAAGATCGACGACATTCTCGAAGCTGTGAAGGACTAGGGCTGTGGCTGCGCGACCGACCAATCAAGTCTGCTTCGAAACCCTGCAGTTCGGCAAAGAGTCGTACTCGCTCGAAAACTACCGCAAGATCGGCGGCTACGAAGTCTGGCAGAAGGTTTTGCGCGGCGAGCTCACGCGCGATGCCATCATCGACGAGGTCAAGAAGGCGGGCATCCGCGGCCGCGGCGGCGCCGGCTTCCCGACGGGCGTGAAGATGAGCTTCATGCCGCGCACCGCACCGATGCAGAAGTACCTGGTCTGCAACTCGGACGAGAGCGAGCCCGGTACCTGTCACGATCGCGACATCCTGCGCTACAACCCCCACGCGCTCGTGGAAGGCCTGGCCCTCGAGAGCTACGCCATCGGCGCCACCGTCGCCTACAACTACATCCGCGGCGAGTTCATGGCGGAGCCGATTCCGCGCTTTGAAAACGCGCTGAAAGAAGCGTACGCGGCGGGCCTGCTCGGCAAGAACATCCAGGGTTCCGGCATTGATCAGGACATCTACACGTTCGTCGGCGCGGGTGCGTACATCTGCGGCGAAGAAACCGCGTTGCTGGAGTCGCTCGAGGGCAAGCAGGGCAAGCCGCGGTTCAAACCGCCGTTCCCCGCGGCGTTCGGTTTGTACGGTGCGCCGACCACGATCAACAACACGCAGAGCGTTGCGTCGATCCCGACGATCCTGCGCAAGGGTGCGCAGTGGTTCGCGGATCTCGGCGTGAAGGGTTCTGGCGGCATGGCTATCTTCTCGATGTCCGGCCATGTCGAGAAACCCGGCAACTACGAGCTGCAGCTCGGCATCCCATTCCCCGAGTTGCTCGAGATCGCGGGCGGCGTGCGCGGTGGACGCAAGCTCAAGGCCGTGATCCCGGGCGGCTCCTCGTGCCCCGTCGTGCCGGCCGAGAAGATGATGACGCTGACGATGGACTTCGACACCGTCCGCGCGGCGGGTTCCGGTCTCGGCACCTGCGCCACGATCGTCATGGACGAGACCACGTGCATGGTCAAGACCCTACGCCGGCTCGCGCGTTTCTATCACGCCGAATCGTGCGGGCAATGCACGCCGTGCCGTGAAGGTACAGGCTGGTTGCACCGCGTGTTGACCCGCATCATCGACGGCAAGGGCGCGAAAGCCGACATCGACATGCTGGTCGATGTGGCCAACAAGATCGAAGGCCACACGATCTGCGCGCTCGGCGACGCAGCTGCCTGGCCCGTGCAGAGCTTCATCAAGCACTTCCGGCACGAGTTCGAGTATATGGTCGAGAACAAAGGCCGCAGCGTGGTCGACGACCTGCCGCAGGTGGCTGCATGAGCACGCCCGCGCCGAGCATTCCGCCGGCCGCTGGCGCTCCTGCTGCCGCCGCGCCGCCCACCGACCCGAACGTCGTCAACGTCGAGGTCAACGGCGTTGCGATCAAGGCGCGCAAGGGCCAGATGATCATCGAGGTCACGGACCAGCACGACGTGTACGTGCCGCGCTTCTGCTATCACCCGAAGCTCAGCATCGCCGCCAATTGCCGCATGTGCCTGGTCGAGGTGGAGAAGGCGCCGAAGCCGTTGCCGGCCTGCGCTACGCCCATCGCCGAAGGCATGAAGATCTTCACGAAATCCAAGCGTGCGATCTCGGCCCAGAAAGCCACGATGGAATTCCTGCTGATCAACCATCCGCTCGACTGCCCAATCTGCGATCAGGGTGGCGAGTGCGAGCTGCAGGATCTCGCGATGGGATTCGGCCGCGGTGTGTCGCGCTATACCGAGCGCAAGCGTATCGTCAAAGACAAGAACCTGGGGCCGCTCGTCAGCACTGACATGACGCGGTGCATCTACTGCACGCGTTGCGTGCGGTTCGGCCAGGAGATCGCCGGCATCCAGGAGCTCGGCACGACTTTTCGCAGCGACAGCTCCGAGATCGGCACGTTCATCGAGAAGAGCGTCGACCACGAGCTGTCGGGCAACATCATCGATCTGTGCCCCGTCGGCGCGCTGAACAACAAGCCGTTCCGCTACAACGCGCGCGCGTGGGAAATGGTCGCGAAGCCGATCGTGAGCCCGCACGACTGCGCCGGCAGCAATCTGTATGCACACGTGCTGCGCGGCAAGCTGCGCAGAATCGTGCCCCGCGACAACGAGGCCATCAACGAAGCCTGGATCGCAGACCGCGACCGCTTCGGTTGCTACGGCGTCTACAGCAACGACCGGCTGCAGCAGCCGCGCATCAAGCGCGACGGTCAGTGGCTCGAGGTGTCGTGGCAGGATGCGCTGGTGGCAACGGTCGCGGCGCTGAAGACCGCAACCAAAAGCGGGGGCGACCAGCTTGGCACGCTGATTTCGCCGAGTGCCACGATCGAGGAGCAGTATCTGCTCGCTCGCATCACTCGCCATTTGGGCAGCAACAACATCGACCATCGGCTGCGCCAGCGCGATTTCCGCGACCAGGTATCCGATCCCGTGGCGCCACTGCTCGGCTGCAGCATCGCGGACATCGACACGCGGCAGGGCATTCTCGTCGTCGGCTCGAACCTGCGCATGGAAGTGCCGATCGTCGCGCACCGCGTGCGCAAGGCGGCGCGCAAAGGCGCGAGCGTCGCGTTCTTGAATCCGGCGGAATACGAATACCACTTCAAGACGGCCGCGTACGTCACGGCGGGTGACGCGCTCGTCGCGAATCTCGGCGCCGTGCTCGCCGCGGCGGCCGCGGCTGCCGGCAGACAGCTGCCACAGCATCTCGCGCAGGCTACGTCGGGCGTGAATGTCACGGACGCGCATCGCGCGGCTGCGACCGCGATCTCGCGCAAACCCGGCCTCGTGCTGCTGGGGCAGATCGCGCAGCGACACCCGCAGTACGCGGATCTACGGGCTCTCGCGGGCGGCCTCGCCGAGCTCACGGGCGCCGCGCTCGGTTACCTCAGCGAAGGCGCGAACGCGGCGGGTGCCACACTTGCCGGCGCGCTGCCGCATCGCGGCGTGGGTGGCAAAGACGTTCAACGCGCGGGTCTCGACGCGCAAAGCATGCTTTCCAATCCGCGCAAGGCGTACATCCTGTTCGGTATCGAGCCCAGCAAGGATCTTGCGAACGGCAATGCAGCGCTGAGTGCGCTGCGTGCCGCGAGCGTCGTGTGCTTCACGCCGTTCGTCACCGACGAGTTGTTGGACGTGGCCGACATTCTGTTGCCGACCGCGACGTTCGCAGAGACGGCCGGCACGTTCGTGAACGCGGAAGGCTTGTGGCAGAGCTTCGATGCCGTGGCCGATCTGCCCGGCGAGGCGCGGCCCGGCTGGCGCGTGTTGCGCGTGCTCGGCAACGAGCTCGAGCTCACCGCGTGCGATTACCGCACGCCGAGTGACGTGGCCGCGGCGCTCGAGCACGAGCTCGGCACCGCCAAGGACCTCGAGCCCGGCACTACGGTGTATCGCGGCTCGTTCGCTCCGGGTGCCGGTGCCGTTGGCGCCGCGCTCGCCGAGCTCGACGTGCCGATCTATGCGATCGACGCCGTGGTGCGCCGCTCGGCGGCGCTGCAGGCGACGGCGCTGGCGCAGGGCGGTCTTCGAGGCGGCGTATGAACTGGGCGATCGACGTCTGGAACTCACTGCCGCCGGAGCTTCAGCTCCTGATCGTCAGCGTGTTCAAGATCGTGGTCGTGCTCGTGCCGCTGATTTTGAGCGTCGCCTACTTCACGTACTGGGAACGCAAGATCCTCGCCTGGATGCACGTCCGCATCGGCCCGAACCGCGTCGGCTGGAAGGGCTTGCTCCAGCCATTCGCCGATGTCATCAAGATGCTTCTGAAGGAGATCGTGCTCCCGACGAAGTCAAACAAGTTCCTGTTCCTGTTGGCGCCATGCCTGGCACTCGTACCGGCGCTCGCCGTGTGGGCCGTCGTGCCGATGAACGACACGTTCGTCATTGCGAACATCGACGCCGGCCTGCTGTACGTGCTGGCGCTGACTTCGGCTGGCGTATACGGGGTGATCCTGGCGGGTTGGGCCTCGAATTCGAAGTACGCGTTCTTGGGCGCCATGCGCTCGGCCGCGCAGATCGTGGCCTACGAAATTGCGATGGGCTTCGCGCTCGTCGGTGTGCTGATGGCCGGCGGCAGCCTGAACCTGGGCCAGATCGTGCTGGCGCAGTCGGGGAACGTCTCACACTGGTTCTTTATCTGGCTGTTCCCCCTGTTCGCGGTGTACTTCATCGCCGGCATTGCGGAAACGAATCGGGCGCCTTTCGACGTGGCGGAAGGCGAGTCGGAGATCGTCGCCGGGTTCCACGTCGAGTATTCCGGCATCGCGTTCGGCCTGTTCTTCCTGGCCGAGTACGCCAACATGATTTTGATCACGGCATTGACGACCGTGTTCTTCTTCGGCGGTTGGCTGTCGCCGTTCGCCGGCATTCCCGGCCTCGACGGCACGTTCATAGCGGCGCCGAGCGTCGTCTGGCTCGCGCTGAAGATGGCGTGCTTCTGTTTTTGTTTTTTGTGGCTTCGCGCCACGTTCCCGCGTTATCGCTACGACCAGATCATGCGTTTGGGCTGGAAGGTGCTGATCCCCGTGACGATCGTGTGGCTCGCCGTGGAAGGTGTCATGGTGGCGCTGAAAGTCGGCCCGTGGTCGCAGGCATAAGGGATTAGCCATGCAAAACTTAGTCAAGACATTCCTGATGACCGAGCTGTTCGGCGGCTTGCGCATCACGTTCAAGCGGCTCTTCACGAAGAAGATCACCGTCCAATATCCGGAAGAGAAGACGCCGCAGTCGCCGCGTTTCCGCGGGCTACACGCACTGCGCCGGTACCCGAACGGCCAGGAGCGCTGCATCGCGTGCAAGCTGTGCGAAGCCGTGTGCCCCGCGCTCGCGATTACGATCGAGAGCACCGTGGGCCCGGACGGTACGCGGCGTACATCGCGCTACGACATCGATCTCTTCAAGTGCATCTACTGCGGGTTCTGCGAGGAAGCGTGCCCGGTCGATGCCATCGTTGAAACGCGCATCCACGAATACCACATGGAAGCGCGCGGCGAGAACATCATGACGAAGGACAAGCTGCTCGCCATCGGCGACAAGTACGAAGCCATGATCGCGGCGGACAAATCTGCCGACGCGTCGTATCGGTAGATAGAAAGCCCACTAGATAAGGAACGCGCAGTCTTGATTACCGGGTTGCTGTTTTACGCGTTTGCCGCCGTTCTGGTCGTGGCGGCGCTCGGCGTCATCACGACGCGCAACCCCGTGCACTCGGCGTTGTTCCTCGTGCTGGCGTTCGTGCAGAGCGCCGGGCTTTGGCTGCTGATCGACGCCGAATTCCTGGCGCTTGCGCTCGTGCTGGTCTACGTGGGCGCCGTCATGGTGCTCTTCCTGTTCGTCGTCATGATGCTCGACATCAACGTCGAAGAGCTGCGCCGCGGCTTCACGAAGTACTTGCCGCTCGGCGTCATCGTGGCGGTCATCGTCGTCGTCGAGATCGTGCACGTGATCTGGTTCCGCAGCCAGGGGCTCAAGTTCCTGACCGCGCTGGAGCCGAGCCCCGCGGGCTACAGCAACACGAAGGCGCTCGGCGCAGTGTTGTACACGCAGCATGTGTACGCGTTCGAGATCGCGTCCGTGATCCTGCTGCTCGCGATTGTTGCGGCCATCACGCTCACGATGCGCCGCCGGCCGGGATTGAAGGCGCAGGACATTGCGAAGCAGGTAGCCGTGAACAGCAAGGACCGAGTGCGGGTCTTGAAGATGGAATCGAGCAAAGACCCATGATCATCACCACGGCGCATTACCTCGTGCTCGCGGCGGTGCTGTTCAGCCTGGCCGTGGCCGGCATCTTCATCAACCGTAAGAACGTGATCCTGCTCCTGATGTGCATCGAGCTCATGCTGCTCGCGGTGAACTTCAACTTCATCGCGTTCTCGCGGATGTGGAACGACACGCTGGGCCAGGTGTTCGTGTTCTTCATTCTTACGGTGGCCGCCGCGGAAGCCGCGATCGGCCTCGCGATTCTGGTCGTGCTGTTCCGTAACACGCGCAGCATCAACGTCGAAGAGCTCGACAGACTCAAAGGCTGAGCGTGGAAAACATCTACATCGCGATCGTTCTCGCGCCGCTGATCGCCGCCGCTCTCGCGGGGCTCTTCGGGCACAAGATTGGCCGGGCAGGGGCGCATTGGGTCACGATCCTCGGCGTCGGCGTATCGCTCGTCCTCTCGCTCTTCGTATTCTGGAAGCTCGTGTACGACGGCGGCGAGCCGTTCAACGGCACTGTGTACAGCTGGGCCGCGATGGGCCGCATCTCGTTCGAGGTGGGTTTCCTCGTAGACCGGCTCACCGTGCTGATGATGTGCGTCGTCACCTTCGTGTCGCTGTGCGTGCACGTCTACACGATCGGCTACATGCACGACGATGACGGCTATCAGCGCTTCTTCAGCTACATCTCGCTGTTCACGTTCGCCATGTTGATGCTCGTCATGAGCAACAACTTCCTCCAGCTCTTTTTCGGCTGGGAGGCCGTCGGCGTTGTCTCCTATCTCCTGATCGGCTTCTGGTACAAGCGGCCGACCGCGATCTTNNGACTTCGGCTTCCTGCTCGGCATCGCGGCGCTGGCGATGGCCACAGGCACCTTGGATTACGCGGCCACGTTCTCCGATGCGGACCGCCTGAGCCATCTAAGCATCGAGATCATCGGCGGCCACCCATGGTCGCTGCTCACGTTCGCCTGCATCTGTCTCTTCGTCGGCGCCATGGGTAAGTCGGCGCAGATGCCGTTGCACGTGTGGTTGCCGGATTCGATGGAAGGCCCGACGCCGATNNGCCGGCATCTTCATGGTGGCGCGCATGTCGCCGCTGTTCGAGCTCTCGCAAACGGCGCTTGCCGTCGTCATTACGATCGGCGCCATCACCGCGTTCCTCACCGGCCTGCTCGGCATCGTGCAGCAGGACATCAAGCGCGTGATCGCGTACTCCACGCTGTCGCAGCTCGGCTATATGACCGTGGCGCTCGGCGCGTCGGCATACGCTGCGGGCATCTTCCACCTGATGACGCACGCGTTCTTCAAGGCGCTGCTATTCCTCGCGGCTGGCTCCGTGATCATCGCGATGCATCACGAGCAGGACATCCGCAAGATGGGTGGCCTGCGCAAGCACCTACCGATCACCTACTGGACGTCGGTCATCGGCACGCTCGCGCTGATCGGTTTCCCGGGTTTCGCAGGCTTCTTCTCGAAGGACGCGCTGATCGAGGCCGTGCATGCATCCACGACGCCCGGCCACACGCTCGCATACTGGTCCGTGCTGCTCGGTGTGTTCGTCACGTCGCTGTATAGCTTCCGTCTGCTGTTCGTCGTGTTCCATGGCAAAGAGCGCATGGATCACCACACGAAAGAACACCTGCACGAGACGCCGTGGGTCGTCACCGGACCGCTGATCGCGCTCGCGATCCCGTCTGTTGTGATCGGCTGGCTCACGATCGGCCCGGTGCTGTTCGGCGACTACTTCGAGCACGCCATCTTCACGCTCGCAGCGCAGAACCCGCTGCACGAGATGGAGGAGGAGTTCCACGGGCCGTTGCAGTTTGTGCTGCACGGCTTCACTGGCCCGGCGGTCTACCTGGCGCTGCTCGGCGCGGGGGTTGCTTATTGGCTTTACGTCCTGCGCACCGACATCCCGGCGCGCCTGCTAATCACTTTGGCGCCGCTGAATCGCGTCCTGCAGAACAAGTATTACTTCGACTGGTTCAACGAGAACGTGCT
>PMCP01000085.1 GCA_003155415.1 Gammaproteobacteria bacterium
CACTCGAGTGCGCGTCCGCTGCAGGCTGCGGCGGCATCGGCGGCGAGCTTTGCTGTGGGCGCTCTGTTGCCTCTGTTGGTGGCGGTGCTGACTCCGGCATCGCAGGTGTTGGTGGCCGTGCCGGCAGCCGCTCTGATCGCGCTGGCGCTGCTCGGCAGTCTCGCCGCCCGCGTGGGCGGCGCGCGAATGGCCGTCGCTACGGCGCGCGTAACGTTCTGGGGCGCGGTCGCCATGGCCGTGACTGCGGGCGTCGGCGCGCTGTTCGGCACCGTCACGGGCTGAGTTGGAGCTGGGTCACCATGACGAGAGCAGTCAACGCAGCATTGTGGGTCAAGCTGACGCTCCCGGGCGTCGGCCAGATCGGCCCCGGCAAGATCGAGCTGCTGCGAAAAATCGCCGAGCTTCAGTCCATCTCCGCCGCCGCACGCGCGATGGACATGTCGTACCGGCGCGCGTGGTTGCTTGTCGACGAGCTGAACAAGCTGTTCGACCAGCCGGTCGTCGCCAAATGGCAAGGCGGCAAGTCGAAGGGCGGCGCAGCGCTGACCAAGTTCGGCGAGACGCTGGTCGAGAGCTATGAGCAGCTCGTCGCTCGCGCCAACGACGCTAACCGCGAGCTGCTCGCGGAGCTCGGCCGCCGCGCGAGCCGCTGAGCGGCTAGGAGGCTTGGTGGGCGGCTGGCGCCGTTCGCGCGGCGCCGGTGATGGCGTCGACGAACTCCGGTGGGCGATCGCGGCGCAGGATGATGATCTGCCCTGGCGGCACCTCGATCCAGCGGTCGTCATCCGTTAGGCGCTCGGAGCTCACTGTTACAGGGTGGCCGGCGCTGCGCTTCGCCGCTTCCGCTCGGCGTAGCTGTACAGCCGGGTACAGCTCGCCCATGAAGTAGTACAGCGATTCCGGCGTGCCGTCCTTCTCATCGGTGAACCGCGAGATGACGGCGCAGTCGCCGTCGGAGATCGCCACATTCAGATAGCTGGCCTCGGCGCTGCCGGCCTCGTGAACGAGGCGGAGCGCGCGACTGATCGCGCGTGCGAGCGCACGAGCCATTCGCAGCGCCGGGTCGATTTCCACGGACTCGAGCAACGAATCGATGAACAGGGCGAAGAAGTGCTCCGAGTCGGTGCTGCCGTACACGTTGCCGAACGCTTCATCGCACACCGACGCCAGCAGCTTGCGACGTACGAGCCGAAAGTCGCCGACGTCGCCGTTGTGCATGCACAGGTATTGGCGCCAGCGAAACGGATGACAGTTCGCCTCGTTGACGCCGCTCGACTGCGTCGCCGCGCGCACGTGTGCGAGCACGCAATCGCTCGCGACCACACGTGCTAGGTTCTGCAGGTTGCGGTTGTTCCAGGCCGGGGTGATCGAGCGGAACACCGCAGGCTCCGTGGCGTGATCCGGGGAGTACCAGCCGATGCCGAAACCGTCACCGTTCAGTGGCTCCTCACGTTCGAGGCTGTGCGTGCTCTGGCGAATCAGCGAATGGGTGGGCTCGATGATCAGCGACGACAGTCGGGTCTCGGGACCGAGATAGAGCATCAGGCGGCACATGAACGAGGTATCGGCTTACGGAGCAACGAGCTTGAGGGCGGCCACGGGCATGCATCACACAGTGCCGTGGCTCGCGGCGCGTTGCAACGTCTCTGCTGCCAGCTCAGAATCCCGGCAGCGGCGGCAAGAAAAACTAGCATTGGCGAACCCATGAGCCGCGTGCGGCGATCTACGACTTGAGCATCGCCGCCAGAACTTTCGGCGTCGCGCGTTCAGTGGCGATGTACTACGGCATCCCGCTGCGCGCACGGCGGCTGCGCCGGTTCTATTCGCAGTTCGTCACACGCGGCTCGCTGTGCTTCGACGTCGGCGCGCATGCCGGCAATCGCGTGCGGTGCTGGCGGCAGCTCGGCGCGCAGGTCGTGGCCATCGAGCCGCAGCCCGACTTCGTACGTTTGCTGACCTGGCTGTATGGCCGCGACCGCCACGTAGAGATCGTGCCGATCGCGTTAGGTCGCGAGCCGGGCCACGCGGAGATCTACGTCAGCGAGCGCACACCCACGGTCACCACGCTGTCGCCCGAATGGGTCGAAGGCGTGAGCCGCGACCCGCGCTTCGCCGGCGTCGCATGGTCACCTGGCCAGCGCGTGGAGTTGCGGACGATCGAGCAGCTGATCGAGCGCTTCGGCAAGCCCGAGTTCGTGAAGATCGACGTCGAAGGCTTCGAGGCCGAGGTGCTGGCGGGCCTCAAAACGCCCGTGCGGGGATTGTCGTTCGAGTACTTGCCCGCGGCGCGCGCCGTAGCGCTCGAATGCATCGATCGGCTCGCGGAGCTCGGCCGGTATCGCTACAACTGGTCGCCGGGCGAGAGCCACCGGCTCACGGAACCGCACTGGCTCGATTCCGCACGCATGCGCGCGTGGCTGGCCGACCAGCCGCCCGATGCGCCTTCCGGCGACGTATACGCCGTGCGCGATTCGGGGCCCTGACTCCCGAACCGCTCGGTCTTACCGTCGCCGGCGTGCCCACCGTTATGATCGATGCGGTTCGCAACGGCACCGATTCAACGGGGGAAATATGAAACGTCCGGCCGTCGCTCTCTCGCTCGCGCTGCTCTCGTTCTTCTGCGGCGGGGGCACTCTCCACGCGCAAGATCTCGTCATCAAAAACGTCCGCGTCGTCGTTGGCAACGGCACGGTCATCGAGCGCGGCTCGATCACAATCGCCGGCGGCAAGATCACGGCAGTCAGTGCTGCAGCCTCGAACGCGGCCAACGCGATCGACGCAAATGGCATGAGCGCCCTGCCCGGCTTCATCGACGCGCACCGCCACGTGAACACGGGCCCGGACGAGAAGAAAGAAATGCAGGCCCTGCTCGACGCCGGCTACACCACGATCCTGTCGGGCGGCGGCCCAGCCGACGGCAACATCACGCTGCGCGACCACATCGATTCCGGCAAGATCCGGGGCCCACGCATCATTCCATCTGCGCGTCTCGACCTCGCCGACAGCACGCCGGACAAGGTGCGCGCAGAGACCCAGGCGATCGCAAAGCTCGGCGTGAAATGGATCGGCGAGATTGCGCTGACGCCGAAGCCCGGCCCCACTCCGAAGGAGATGGAGAACCTACGCGCGCTGCTCGACGAGGCGAAGAAGACGGGCGCGCGCGTACAGATCCACGCCGTGAGCCCGCAAACAATGATGGCGGCCGTCGACGCCGGTGTGAAATACCTCGTGCATACGCCCCACTTCGGCTGGCTGCCCTTCGACGACGCGAAGCGCGAAGCCGCGGCGGGCGTCAAGCAGCTCTCCACGATCGGCTTCGGCGTGCCGGTGTTCGGCGTGTTCGCGAACGACAACAACCCACGCTTTCGCGACGGCAAGCCGTGGCCGGAATCGATCCTGCAAGGCGACGGCCGCGGCCAGGAGGCCGGCTACAAGGCGGTGAACGCACGCACGTCGTGGGACGCGGGCGTGATCTACGGCTACGGCACGGACACGAACTACGACCCGAAAGCGGGGCTCGCGCACGAGCTGAAGACGCTGAACCTGATGTTCTCTGTGCAGGACATCGTCAAGCTCATGGGCCCGAACACGGCCTCCTACATCGAGATGTCGAACGAGCTCGGCACGCTCGAAGCGGGCAAGCAAGCCGACATCGTCCTGGTCGAAGGCAACCCGTTCGACGGCTACTGGAATCTGCTGAACACGCGCCTCGTCCTGAAGGGCGGCGTCGTCGTCTCCGACCAACGGAAGTAGAGGGCGCGCTGGCTGCGCGTGTCGAGCGACGCGACTTGATGGCGGTGCCAACGCGTGGTGTTGACGCGAAGGCGTCGCGGGCGCCGAGCGCGGTGAAGCTCATCGCGCGCGGCGGAGTGCCCGTCGAACGTCCGTCCCGGGACACGCCGGAAATCGCATCCCT
>PMCP01000197.1 GCA_003155415.1 Gammaproteobacteria bacterium
GCTGGCGCTCCGGCAGATTCGAGTTCTCACGCTTCTCCTCGGCAGCGCCCGCGGCATTCGCTACGCGCGCTTTCGAAACTGCGCCGGCTGCGAGTTGATCGAACGCCGACTGCGCGTCGGCGGGGGCCGCTGTAGACGTCGCCGCAACCGGCGGCTGCGCCGCAGGTGCGGCTGCGCGCTGCGGGGCGATGCCACCGCCGAGATTCCCGAGCGTAGGCTTGTCCGCAAGCGCGGGCGCCGCAGCAACTTCATCGCGCCCGGCCCGCACGAGGTGGTTTTGCGCCAGCACGCCACGCAGCTCGGCCACTCGCGCCGCGCGCGCTGTTTGCTCAACCGCGCCAATTCCATAACTCGCGGGCGCCACTTCGGGGCCGGGCAGCAGCGGCGTCGTGAGCTTGCCCGCCGCATCGAGCTGGAAATAGCCAAGCACGCCCGGCACACCGCTCGCCACCGGGAACGCCGACAACGGCGAGCGCTGCACGAAATTCGCGGCCGCGTCACCCGTGACCACAAGGAACGAATAGTCGCCGAACGGGCGCGCGTCCTCGCCGGCGATCGCCGTTTTGAGCTGCGCATCGATGCGGGCGGCGAGTTCCTCTGCCGCGAGCTGCGTGGTGCGCAGCGCTTCCCACTTCAGCTGGCTGTAGGCCTGCGCAACCAGTAGCGCCGCGGGCATCGCAAGCGCCAGGAAAAACACGGCGAACAGCCAACGCAGCCCGCGCTCGTCGAAGCGCTTGCGCCACGTGCGGCCGAGCGCACTCATGCGCCGACCAGCAGGCGGTAGCCCGCGCCTCGAACCGTGATCAGATTGCGCGGCTCCTTCGCGTCCGGCTCGATCTTGCGCCGCAGCTTCGCGATGTGAATGTCGACCGTGCGTGTCTCGATGTCCGCCGTGCGGTCGTAACCCCACACGCGCGTGAGCAGTTCCTCCCGCGACACGGGCCGATCGGAGTTCTGTTGCAGGTACAGAAGGATGTCGATCTCACGCCGCGTGAACTGCAGCAGCACTCCCGCGCGACTGCCGGACAGATTGCGTGTATCGATGGCGATGTCGCCCGCGAGATGGATTTCGGCCGCGAGCGCCAAGCCCGAACGCGAACGGCGCAGCACGGCCTTCACGCGCAACACGAGCTCGGCAATCGAGAACGGTTTACCGATGTAATCGTCGGCGCCGAGCGCCAAGCCGTTCACGATGTCTTCGTCGCCGGTCTTCGCCGTGAGCAGGATGATCGGCTGCTCGCGATCGACCTTACGGACTTCGTCGCAGATCGCGAAGCCGTCACGGCCCGGGAGCATGACGTCGAGCAGCAGCAGGTCGTACTGCCCGGAGAGGGCCTTCTTCAGCCCCTCGCGGCCGTCGGCAACAGCGTCGACGCGATAACCGTGATAGACGAGCACATCCGCAAGGCCCTCGCGGATCGCGGCCTCGTCTTCGACGACCAATATTCGCGGCTTAACTGGCTCCATGCGTAGCTGCTTAGGCTAGCAGCTCGCATGGCGGCGCCGTGTAAATGATTCGTAAATTCGCGGACTGCTGCACACGGCGGCGACAGCCCCTGCGACCATGGATGGCGGAAGCGCCGCAATTGCAGGAGCAAATCTGCGGCCGGCAGCTCCAGCTACCCGCGGTCCCTCGGCTCCGCTACAGCCAGTTTGACGTCGTCGATCGTGCCGCCCATCGCGGGCGCAACAACACGCGCGTCGCTCAAGCTTTCGCGCAACGCACGCAGCGCAGCCGCAATGTCGACGCGCATAGCGGCGCGGTCGATCTCCACAGCGGCTGGCTTCGAAACATCGGCGAAGCCCTCCGCAACGGCGAGCGGACCGATCACCGCCGGCGTCAACAGGATCAACAAGTTCGCGGTCGTACTTCGAAACGAACTGGTGGTTCTCATGATCTGCTCCTTGCATACCTGAAAAATGGGCCGTCCCTGGCCCCCGCTCGCCTAACCCATTGCAGGACTCGTGCCAGCCACGAAATCCAGCAATCCCGCGGTTTTCGACGCGTGACGCAGTGCCCTTCGCGCCGTTTTCGGTGCAAAGCCCCGTGCACGCGCACCGCCATGGCCCATCTGGGCCGCGTGTAAACGCGATGTAAACGCGATGGCTACGAATTTGCCTTGCCGTGTCTACAGCGCGGCAGCCCGTGTCCTTAGCCTGCTCGCTCGAGATCGAATCGATTCACGAGGAGGTGATGCCATGGCACTGATCAACCGAATGTCGCGACTCTTCACGGCGGACATGCACGCCGTGCTCGATCGCATCGAAGAGCCAGACGTGCTGCTGAAGCACGCTATCCGTGAGATGGAGGAAGAGTTCTCGCGCGGCGAGCAGCGCGTGCGTGTGCTCGAGCACGAGCGCGGTCTGCTGGCCGACCGGCACCGCAAAGTGCAGAGCGCTCTCGTGGAGTTGAGCGGCCAGCTCGACGTCTGCTTCACGAACGGTAACGACGAGCTCGCGCGCAAAGTCATCAAGCGGCGGCTCGAGACGCAACGGCTGGATCGTCACATCGCCGAGCGGCGCACACTCGTCGACAAGCAGCTCGGCGAACGCCGCGCCGCCGTCGACGCGCAGCGCGAGCAGCTCGACGTCATGCGCCAGAAGGCCGAGCTCCTGACGGCCGCGCCGGGCAGCGGCGACGAGTGGGGGCGCACGGACTTCGTCGTCACGGATGACGAGGTGGAAGTCGCGCTGCTGCGCGAGCGAGCGCAGAGGCAGCCGTCATGAGCCCGCGCAAGCCGCCTTCCTTCGGTCTCGGGCTCGGTGCCGCGTTGATCTTGAGTGTCTGCGGCGCAGCCGTGCTCGCAACACTGACACCGCTGACCGGCGCCGGCACGGCGCTGCGCTCAGGTATAGCGCTACTCGGGCTCGCCTACGTGCTGTACCTCATGGCCACGAGCGGCGAGCGCGTCGGGCGTGTCACGACGTTCGCACTGTGGAGCGCCGCCGCGAGCTTCGCGTGGTTCTTGAGCCTGCCCCTCGTGGCGTACGCGCTCGTGCACATCGCGCTCGTGTGGCTCGTGCGGTCGCTGTATGGCTACTCGGGCGTGCTGCCGGCACTGGCTGATCTAGGACTCAGCCTGCTCGGCGCTGCGTTCGCGGTGTGGGCGGCGCAACGCTCGGGCGGCGCATGGCTCGCGTTCTGGTGTTTTTTCCTCGTGCAAGCGTTCCACGTGCTGATACCGGCTTCGCTCGGCGCACACGCGAGCGACTCGGCCGACACGACGGACGACGCGTTCGCGCGCGCGCAACGCGCCGCCGACGCGGCCGTCCGCCGCCTGTCCGCCGCGCAGTGATTCCAAACTCATCGTCTCATTCAGGAGCTTTCAATATGAAGACCAACATTCTCGTCACGGGACTGGTGCTGGCCACCGTCGGCACCGTCGTGCTCTATCCCACGATCCGCAGCAGCGCGACGACGCTGCCACCGAAAACATTGCCGGCGCCCGTCATACCGGTGGCGGCCAAACGCGTCGAAGTCGTCTTCGTGCTCGACACCACCGGCAGCATGGGCGGCCTGATCCAGGCTGCAAAGGAAAAGATCTGGTCAATCGCGAGCACGCTTGCGCAGGCGCAGCAGGCACCCGAGATTTCGATGGGCCTCGTCGCTTATCGAGATCACGGCGACCAGTACGTGACACGCGTGATCGATCTGAACAAGGATCTGGACTCGATGTACTCGCAGCTCATGGACTTCAAGGCCGACGGCGGCGGCGACGGTCCCGAGGCCGTCAACGATGCGCTCGACGTCGCGATCAAACGCATGTCGTGGAGCCAGGACCCGAACGTGTATCGCGTCGTGTTTCTCGTGGGCGATGCGCCACCACATATGGATTATCAGAACGACGTGAAGTATCCGGTGACGGTGGCCGCGGCAGCAGCCAAGGGCATCGTCGTGAACACGATCCAATGCGGCAACGCGGCGGACACGAGGGCACATTGGACGAAGATTGCCGCGCTCGGTCACGGGAAATACTTCACGGTCGAGCAAGCCGGCAGCGCAGTCGCCATCGAGACGCCGTTCGACGCCGAGATCGCGAAGCTCGCGGCCGATCT
>PMCP01000150.1 GCA_003155415.1 Gammaproteobacteria bacterium
CCCGGCGCCTTGACGGCGGCGACCTTCACGATGCCGCGGATGTTGTTGACGACGAGCGTCGCAAGCGCCTCGCCTTCGAGATCCTCGGCGATGATCAGGAGCGGGCGACCGGACTTCGCAACGGCCTCGAGCAGCGGCAGCAGCTCGCGGATGTTCGAGATCTTCTTGTCGTGGATCAGGATCAGCGGGTTCTCGAGGTTAGCCGACTGACTTGCCTGGTCGTTGATGAAGTACAGCGAGAGGTAGCCGCGATCGAACTGCATGCCCTCGACGACGTCGAGCTCGTTCGAAAGACCCGATCCTTCCTCGACCGTAATCACGCCTTCCTTACCGACCTTGGCCATCGCTTGGGCGATGATCTTGCCGATCTCTTCATCCGAGTTGGCCGAGATCGTGCCGACCTGTGCAATCGACTTGTCGTCCTTACACGGCTGCGACAGCTTCTTCAGCTCGTCGATGATTGCAATGGTGGCCTTGTCGATGCCGCGCTTCAGATCCATCGGGTTGAAACCCGCGGAGACCGACTTCAGGCCCTCGCGGAGAATCGCCTGGGCCAGCACGGTGGCCGNNTCGAGCTCGATCTCCTTCGCGACCGACACGCCGTCTTTGGTGACGGTGGGCGCGCCGAAGCTCTTCTCGAGCACGACGTTGCGGCCTTTCGGGCCGAGGGTAACTTTGACTGCGTTCGCGAGGACGTTCACGCCTTTCATCATTCGCTGGCGGGCGTCATCGGAAAAACGGACTTCTTTGGGAGTCGCCATGACTCTGTCTCCTAGAAAATTTCGAAACTAATTTAAGTGAGTCGGATTCGACTACTTTTCGATGACGGCCATTACGTCGTCTTCGCGCATGACCAGCAGGTCTTCGCCGTCGACCTTGACCTCGGTGCCGGAATACTTCCCGAACAGCACCTTGTCGCCCTTCTTCAGATCGAGCGGGCGAATTTCGCCATTCTCGAGCAGCTTGCCTTTACCGACGGCGACGACCTCGCCTTTGCTCGGCTTCTCGGTGGCGGTGTCCGGGATCACGATGCCGCCGGGGGACTTGCGCTCCTCTTCGGTACGCCGAACCACGACGCGATCGTGCAGGGGACGAAGTTTCATGAATGCTCTCCCTTATTCAAGCATTTGAATTGATTTCGGATTTGCTGACCTGTGGCTTTTTCGTTAGCACTCGGTCAACGAGAGTGCTAATCATATGGATTGGCTGGCCGATTTCAAGGCTTTTTGCGATCAAAGTCATGACAGCCGTCTTGACGCGCCGGTATGCTTCCTCAGTTTTGGCAGGGTGCGGCACGGCGGTGAGCTCAGAAACATTGCTGGTCCTGACCACGTGCGGGAACGCCGCCGACGCCGGTAGCCTCGCGGCACTTCTCGTGGAGAAACGGCTCGCCGCCTGCGTCAACGCCGTAGACAAGATCACATCCACCTATCGCTGGCAGGACCGGGTTCAGCAGGATCAGGAGACGCTGTTGGTCATTAAAACTACCGCCGCACGTTACCCTGCCGTCGAGCAGGCGATCCGCGCCCACTCGAAGTACGAGCTGCCCGAGGTCCTGGCGATTCCGGTCGCCGGGGGCTCGAGCGCGTATCTCGACTGGGTCCGGGAATCCGTTGCAGGAAACGAGGACTAATACGCATGACACGCTTTCGCAGCCAGCTGCTGCTCACGCTGTGCGCTTTGCTCACGATCGCCGGCGGCGCTTGTCAGGCGCAGTCGCAAGATCCACCGCCGCCGCAGAAGGTGTTCCAGTATTCGGCGCGGGCGGATGCCGAGCGTCTGTATCTCGACTTCTCGGTTCTCAAAGGGTTCTACCTTTACCATGCACGCTTCTCCTTCGACAGCGGCACCGACGGTGTTGCAATCGGTGCGGCCTCGTTCCCGCGTGGCGAGACCCATAAGGATGAATTCTTCGGCGAGCAGGAAATCTTTCGGGGCAAGTTCGCGATTGCGATTCCCTACAAGCGCACGGGCACGGCTAAAACCGTCGACCTGAAACTGGGGCTTCAGGGCTGCGCTGATTTTGGCCTGTGCTACTTGCCGCAGGACTGGACCGCCACCATCGCATTGCCGGACGCGCCCGCGAGTGGCGGGGCACGTCCGAGCGTGTTCGACGTCGGCCGCGCGCCAGCGGTGAGCTCGGCCACCGACGACCTGCTGCCGGTTGAACAGGCGTTCGCAATGAACGCACGGTTCGACAAACCGAACGAGCTGACCGTGGCCTGGCAGATCGCGCCCGGCTATTACCTGTACCGCGACAAGCTCACGGTCACGGCCAGCGGCAAAATCGACCTTGGCGCTCCGAACCTTCCTGCGGGCAAGCCGCACAAGGACGACAACTTCGGCGACGTGCAGGTATTCCGTGACTTCGTCGAAGCGAAGTTGCCATTCGCCCGTGCGAACCCGGACGCCATCGACGTCATCATCACTGCCGGCTTCCAGGGCTGTAAGGACAACAGCATTTGCTATCCGCCAGGCGAGCAGACAATGCCGATGGTGCTGCCCGCGACAAGCGAGTTCTCCGCGACAGCCGCCGACGCGCCGGCGGGCCCCGTGTCGGAGCAGGACCAGTGGGCGGCGCGAATCATTAAAGGCTCGTGGCTGAGCTTGCTCGGCTGGTTCTACGTTGCCGGCCTCGCGTTGTCACTGACGCCATGCGTGCTACCGATGGTACCGATTCTGTCGAGCATCATCGCTGGCCAAGGCGCCGTGTCGACGCGTCGCGGCTTCACCCTGTCGTTGTCCTACGTCCTCGGTATGGCCGCCACATACACGGGCGCCGGCGCACTGGCCGCGCTCGCCGGCGGTCAGATCCAGGCGTTGTTCCAAAAGCCCTGGATCATCACGTTGTTCGCAGGACTGTTCGCCGTGCTCTCATTAAGCATGTTCGGTATGTTCGAGCTGCAGATGCCGACCGCTTTGCAAACGCGCCTCGCGAACATGGCCAACAAGCAAAAAGCCGGCACCTTTCTCGGCACCGCTTTGATCGGTGCCCTTACCGCACTCATCGTCACCACCTGTGTTGCGCCGCCGCTCGTCGGCGCGCTCGCCGTCATTGGGCAAACCGGCGACGTTGCACGCGGCTCGGCCGCCCTGTTTGCGCTCAGCATCGGGATGGGGTCGCCCTTGCTGCTGGTCGGCGCATCGGCCGGACAGCTGTTGCCACGCGTCGGCCCATGGATGAACACCGTGAAAGCTGCATTCGGCGTGCTGATGATCGGCATGGCCATCTGGATGATGCAGCGCGTGCTGCCGGGTTCGGTCACGCTGGTCCTGTGGTCGCTGCTCGTGTTCCTAACGGGCGTGTTCCTCGGCGCCTTCGAGGCGCTGCCCGCCAACCCGACAGGGCTACGCCGCCTCGCGAAAGGCTTCGGCGTGCTGGCGTGCCTCTACGGTGCCCTGATGTTGATCGGCGCCACTCTCGGCGGCGACGACCCGTTGCGCCCCATTCCGCAAGCCGCCGTGGCGCGTGCAAGCGCGGGTGGGGCGTTGGCTACGGCCAAGCCGGCGCTCGACTTTCGTCCAATAGAGACGGTCGCGGCGCTCGATCAGGCGCTCGCGGAGGCGCGCGAGGCTCACAAACCGGTAATGCTCGACTTCACGGCCGAGTGGTGTATCTCCTGCAAGGAGATGGAACACAACACCTTCCCCAACGAAGGGGTGATCGGCGCGCTGAAACCGTTTATGTTGTTACGTGCCGACGTAACTGCGAACGACAAAGATGACCAAGCGCTGCTGCAACGCTTCCGAAGCTTCGGCCCCCCCACCATCGCGTTTTTCGACGCGGCCGGGACCGAGCGCGAGAACTTCAAGCTCGTCGGGTTCGTTCCGCCCGCCGACTTTACGAAGCACGTCACGAGCCTGGCCGCTCTCTGAGGGCGTTTGCCGTGGCTAAGTCACGGCCCGGCCTCGTGACTTTGGGCCTTAGCGCCGCAGCGGTGCTGGGGTACGTGACGTACCGGCTTCTCGGCCCGACCCCTGCCGGGGCCCCACCCGCCGCGACCACCACCGAGCAGGAGCAAGCGCCGCCGCGCCAGCTCGCAGACACACTCCCCGATTTCACGCTTGCGAACCTGGCCGGCGAGCCGCAATCGATCAAGAGCCTCGCTGGCAAACCAATGCTCATCAATTTCTGGGCGACTTGGTGCGGCCCCTGCCTGCGCGAGATCCCAATGCTGAAAGGGCTGCAGGCGGCGCGGCCGGACATCCAGGTCGTCGGTATCGCTATCGACAAGCGCGAACCGGTCGGGAAGTTCGCCAGCGAACAGGCCTTCAACTACCCCATCCTCGTGGGGCAAAGCGAGGCCTGGGAAGCTGCCGCCGCGCTGGGTGTCGAGGTCTACGCGCTGCCGTTCACGGTGTTCACCGGCGCCGATGGCGCCTTGCTGGGCGTACATACCGGCGAACTGCACGCCGAGCACCTTGCGGAGTTCCAAGCAGCGATCGACGATCTAGCGGCCGCGAGGATCGGAACCGCGGAAGCTCGCAGCCGTCTCGCGGGCCGAATGTAGGCCAGATCTGCCGCAATTCACGACATAGTGCCGCTAACTGCGGCGAAAACGGGTAAGCTTGCTGGCAACGGTTCGGCAGGTGCTTTGCCCATGGCCCGGTTCTTATTGTTGAATGGCCCCAATCTCGGGCAGCTCGGAACGCGCGAGCCCGGCATCTACGGCACCGCCACCCTACCCCAAATCGAGCAACGGCTGCGAGCGCAGGCCACCGCCGCCGGACACGAGCTCGACGCCTTCCAGAGCGACTCGGAACCGGACCTTCTGAAGCGCATCCACCAGGCTCGCGACCAGCAAATCGCGGTGATCCTCTTCAACCCGGCCGCCTTTACTCACACGAGCGTTGCGCTGCGCGACGCCCTGCTCGCGGTGCAGATCCCATTCATCGAGCTGCACTTGTCGAACGTCGCTGCCCGCGAGCCGTTTCGCCACAAATCATTTTTTGCAGACGTAGCGCTCGGGACGATCGCGGGCTTCGGCCCGACGAGCTACGAGCTCGCGCTCACCGCAGCGATCCGCCACGTGTCCCAAGGGGGGGAATAGTGGACATAAGAAAAGTAAAAAAACTAATCGAGCTGCTCGAAGAATCCGGAATTTCGGAGATCGAAATCTCCGAGGGCGAAGAGTCGGTCAGGATCAGCCGCTATCCGCAACCTGGCACGGTCAATGTCGCCGCCGCGCCAATGGCTTTCGCGCCGCAAGTGGCCGCCGCCGCTCCCGTGGCTCCCGCCGCCGGCACTGCGCCTGCGCTTCCGCCTGCCTCGCGCGGCCAGCAGGTCACGGCCCCCATGGTCGGCACGTTCTATAGCGGGCCCGCGCCCGGTGCCAAGTCGTTCGTCGAGGTCGGCAGCGAAGTGAAGGCCGGCGACACACTCTGCGTCATCGAAGCCATGAAGATGATGAACCAGATCGAGTCGGAGTTCGCCGGCCGGGTCGTCAGCGTGCTGGTTGAGAACGGCAATCCTGTCGAGTTCGGTCAGCCACTGTTCGTCATCGAAGAATAACGGCGCACAGGCGCACCACGATGCTCGACAAAGTTCTGATCGCCAATCGCGGCGAGATCGCACTTCGCATCCTTCGCGCGTGCCGGGAGCTCGGCATCAAGACGGTGGCCGTGCATTCGACCGCCGACACCACCTTGAAGCACGTGCTGTTGGCCGACGAGACGGTGTGCATCGGTCCGCCGCGCTCCCAGCAAAGTTATCTGAACATGCCAGCCATCATCGCCGCGGCCGAAGTCACGGACGCCGTGGCGATTCATCCTGGCTACGGATTTCTGTCCGAGAACGCCGACTTCGCCGAACGCGTCGAAGAAAGCGGCTTCATTTTCATCGGGCCGAAACCCGAGACGATCCGCCTCATGGGCGACAAGGTATCGGCCATCAAGACAATGCGCGCGGCGGGCGTGCCGTGCGTGCCGGGCTCCGACGGGCCGCTGACCGACGACCCCGAGCACAACGCACGGCTCGCGCACGAGATCGGTTACCCCGTCATCATCAAGGCGTCGGCCGGCGGCGGCGGGCGCGGCATGCGCGTGGTGCACAGCGACGCGGCGCTCTTCAACGCCGTTGCGATCACTCGGGCCGAAGCGTTGTCCGCGTTCGGCAACGACCAAGTCTACATGGAGAAGTTCCTCGAGCATCCGCGACACATCGAGTTCCAAGTGCTGGCCGACAGTCACGGCAATGCCGTGCACTTAGGCGAGCGCGACTGCTCGATGCAACGGCGGCACCAGAAAGTCATCGAGGAATCGCCAGCGCCGGGCTTGAGCGACGAAGAACGCCAGAAGATGGGGCAACGCTGCGTCGACGCGTGCCTGCAAATCGGCTATCGCGGCGCCGGCACGTTCGAGTTCCTGTACCAGGACGGTGAGTTCTTCTTCATCGAGATGAACACGCGCGTTCAGGTCGAGCATCCGGTAACCGAGCTCGTAACCGGCATCGATATAGTAAAGACCCAGCTCGCGATCGCCGCGGGCGAGCAATTGCCATTCCGCCAGTCCGACATTCGCTGGCGCGGCCACGCGATCGAATGCCGCGTGTGCGCCGAGGACCCGAAGACCTTCGTGCCCTCGCCGGGCACCGTGAGCCTGTGGCATCCGCCGGGCGGTCCCGGCATCCGTGTCGACAGTCACATGTACAGCGGCTACTCCGTGCCGCCTTACTACGACTCCCTGATCGCGAAGCTCATTGCCCATGGTGAGCACCGCGGCGCGGCGATCGCACGCATGAACACGGCATTGCACGAAGTCGTCGTCGATGGAATCAGCACGAACATCCCGTTGCACCAAGAGATCTTCCAGCACAGCGCGTTCAAGGCCGGTGGCACCGACATTCACTATCTCGAGCGTCGGCTCGGCCTGAAGTAGCGACCGCGAGCGCGTGCGACAGCAACTCACGCTGCAGCTCGACGCCGCCGCGGTCCCAACAGCCGAGGCATTGCTCGAGCTCGCCGGCGCAGATTCGATCGCACTCGCCGATGCAGGCGACGACCCCGTGCTCGAGCCGCTACCCGAAACTACGCCCTTATGGCCACATGTGACGCTACGCGCCGTGTTCCCAGCGAGCGCGGACCTTACGCACGTCGGCGACCTCCTCGAGGGCGCATGCGCGGCACGCAACGTCAAAGTCACCGTGCTACACGACGCCGACTGGCAGGCCGCAATCCGTCAAGTGTTCAAAGCACGGGCGTTCGGCCAGCGCATCTGGCTCGCACCGGCTGACGACGCCGCGGTGCCCGCGGGACGAATCGGAATCCGGCTGCACATGGGCCTGGCATTTGGCACCGGCGAACACCCAACGACGGCACTGTGCCTGGACTGGCTCGACGCCCATGTCCGCCGTGGCGCGACCTTGCTCGATTACGGTTGCGGCTCCGGCGTGCTCGCGATCGCGGCGCTCGCGCTCGGCGCGAGCCATGCGTGGGCCACCGATAACGACCCCCAGGCGCTTGTGGCGACACGGTCAAACGCGGAGCTAAACGGTGCCTTAGAGCGGGTTGCGATCGCGACACCTGGCTCGTTGCCGGCCGTTACGGTCGACATTGTTGCCGCCAATATCCTGGCCGGCCCGCTCATGGCGCTCGCACCGCTTCTGGCCGCGCACGTTCGGCCGGGCGGCGCCCTCGTGTTGGCTGGCATCTTGTCGACGCAAGCTGCCCAGGTGGCGCAGGCCTACGCGCCCTACTGCACCGATTTTGCACACACCACCGAACAGGGGTGGGTGCGGATCGCTGCAGTTCGCCGCAGCGCGAACCGCTAGAATCGCCTGCGAGGAGCGACCGTCGCATGTTGTTCACGCGCTGTCCGGAATGCACGACGACCTTCCGGGTCTCGGACGAAGCACTGCAGAAAGCCCACGGACAGGTTCGCTGTGGCCGGTGCGCGAGTGTCTTCAATGCGATCGCAGAGCAAGTTCAGAGCGATGAACAACCCACGCAGAACGCCGGCAACGGGCCCCAGACGATCGCCGCCGTGGCGGCGCACTTGCCGGAGCCGGAACCGGAGCAGGTGCCATTGGAGGAACCTGGGGCGCCCATCGAAACTGCGGCCGTCGTGTTCGAGCTCACGCCACTGCCGCATCGCGCGAGTGAGCCGCTAGAGTCCGCTGTTCCCGGCATCGGCGTAGGCTCGATCGCCGACGTCGTGGCCGAAACGGAGCTCGCTAGTCACGACGATGGCGAGCCGTCGTTCGCGACCGCGGCAAATGAGCGCGACGACGCGACGCCGATCAGCGCCGAGCAGGTCGACGAGGTTTTGGCCACGACAGGCGAGACAGCACTGCTCTCCACCGAACCCTCGTGGCAACCGCTTGCCGCCGTACCACAGCGCGCAAGCCGTTGGTGGGGACTCGCCGCGGCGCTCGCACTCGCCTTGCTCGCCGTACAAACCACCAATCACTTTCGCGCGACGCTCGCGGGTCACCCGACTTTCGGCGCGTGGGCGCAACGGGCTTACGCCCTCGTCGGTGTGACGGTAACGCCGCACTGGGACGTGCGCCAATATGAGATTCTCGATTGGATCGCGAACGCCGAGCCGAACACGCGTGGCGTCGGTAGCTTGAAGATCAGCGCGCGCATTCAGAATCGCGGCCCCCAACAACAACCGTATCCCCGCGTGCAGCTGCGCCTGAAAGACCGCTGGGAAAAAGCCGTCGGCAGTCGCACGTTTGGACCGGACGAATACTTGTCGCGCGATACACCACGCGCGCAACTGATGGCCGTCGGCGAGACCGCGCGCGCAGAAATCGAAGTCGTCGATCCCGGCCCCGATGCCTACGGTTTCGAGCTCGATGTTTGCATCGAGGCCGAAGCACAGAGACTAACGTGCCGTACCGACAAAGTTTTTCTTTGACGACTGCGGCGCGCACACAAACGTGTAGCAAAAAAGCGCGCGCTGCGTGTATGATCCCCGCACCCTGAGTCGGTTTCCTACTGCCAGAAAAACGGGGTTAGCGTCAACGAGTGCACACTTGGCTACGCGCCGAGGCAGAGCTGCTTTCGCTGACAGCATGCGTGACGCTAAGTAGAGAGCTGGCACGAACCGATTCAGCGGTGATTGTGGTTACGTTCTGCAGGGGAGAACGTCGTGATCGCGACGCCGAGCATAAAAAGAACTTCACGCAAAAAATCGAAACGCGTTGCGAGCCACCCGACTACCGTCGGCGTGCGCACCAAGCCGCTGAGTAGCCTGACGGACGAGTGCCTGAACAGCTACTTCGAAAACTTGAACGGTCACAAGCCTGGCGACCTTTACCAGCTTGTGATCGGCGAGGTCGAGAAGCCGCTGTTGCGCGCGGTACTGGGCTACACCCACGGCAATCAAAGCGAAGCCGCCGAGATCCTGGGCATCAATCGCGGCACGCTGCGAAAAAAGCTCAAAGCGTACAAGCTCCCGGGTCGATGAGCCCTGCGCGGCAGAACCGGCGAGCCACTCCCCGCCGCCGCGCAGCAGACAAAGAAACCGCCCCGCCAAGGCGGCGTGCGCTACTCAGCGTCGCCGACAAACACGGCTTGGAGCCTCTCGCCCAAGGCCTTGCGGCGCTCGGCTACGAAATCGTTTCCACGGGCGGCACGGCCAAAGCGTTGCGAAAAGCCGGTATCGACGTGACTGAGGTCGCAACGATCACCGGCTTTCCCGAAATCATGGACGGCCGCGTAAAGACGCTGCATCCGCACATTCACGGTGGCCTGCTCGCGCGCCGCGGCATCGACGACGCGGTACTGGCCGATCACGGCATTGGAGTCATCGATCTCCTCGTCGTGAATCTGTATCCGTTCGAAGCAACGACGGCGAGGCCCGATTGCACGGACGCCGAAGCCATCGAGAACATCGACGTCGGCGGCCCCGCCATGTTGCGCGCGGCCGCGAAAAACCATGAGCATATCCTCGTCGTCGTAGACCCCGCGGACTACGCGCCCGTGCTAGCCGCGCTCGAGCACGGTGGTGCTCCTACGAGCCTGCGTCGCGAGCTAGCGATCAAGGCGTTCAGCCACACGTCACGTTACGACGCCGCGATCAGCTCGTACCTCCTCGCGCACAGCGCCGAGCCCGAGACATGGCCCGATCCTCTGTTGCGCAGCTGGCGGCTCGCACAGACCCTGCGGTACGGCGAGAACCCGCACCAGCAGGCAGCGTTGTACCGCGCGGCCGAGCATGTTTTGGGAACCGTCGCGCACGCGACCAGCGTGCAGGGCAAGGAATTGTCCTTCAACAACCTCGTCGATGCCGACGCGGCCTACCAGACAGTGAAAGCGTTCGAGGCGGCGGCCTGCGTGATCGTGAAGCACGCGAATCCATGCGGTGTGGCCGTGGCCGCAACGCCGGCCGCGGCCTATCAGCTGGCCTATCGCACGGACCCCACTTCTGCGTACGGCGGTGTGATCGCATTCAACCGGCCGCTCGACCAAGCCTCTGCCGAGGCGATTCTCGCGCAGCAATTCGCCGAGGTCATCGTCGCGCCCGAAATCACGAAGTCAGCGCGCACGGCCCTCGCGAAGAAGCCCGCCATCCGCGTGCTCGAAGCGGGGTGGCCGGCCACTTCGACCCTCCGCGAACGCAGCCTCGAGATCAAGACCATCGAAGGCGGCGCTCTGCTCCAGGACTCCGATCGCGGCCACGCCGATCTCGCCGCAGCCAAGGTGGTCACGCGCCGAGCGCCGACGAGCGAGGAGTTGCGCGACCTGCAGTTCGCCTGGACTGTCGTGAAGTTCGTGAAGTCCAACGCCATCGTATACACGCGCGACGGCGCAACGCTCGGCATCGGCGCCGGGCAGCCGAGCCGCGTCATGAGTGCGCGCATCGCTGCGCTGAAGGCCGAGGAAGCCGGCCTCACGCTGCAGGGGGCGGTGATGGCGTCTGATGCATTCTTCCCGTTTCGCGACGGCATCGACGCCGCAGCAGAGCGTGGCATTCGCGCTGTCGTGCAGCCCGGCGGCTCGATGCGCGATCAGGAAGTCGTGAAAGCCGCCGATGAGCACGGCATGGCGATGGTCTTCACCGACATGCGGCATTTCCGGCATTGACGCGTAACGGAGCGGCAGCGTGAAAGTCCTAGTGATCGGTAACGGCGGCCGCGAGCACGCGATCGCCTGGAAACTGGCGCAATCCGCAAAGGTGAGCGAGGTGCTCGTCGCACCGGGCAACGCCGGCACGGCGGGCGAGCCAAAGGTCCGCAACGTGCCGATTGCCGTCACGGATTTCGATGGACTCGTGGAGTTAGCGAAGCGCGAGCACGTCGCGCTCACCATCGTGGGCCCCGAGATCCCGCTCGTCGGCGGGGTTGTCGACCGGTTCGAGCAGCACGGGCTCAAGTGCTTTGGCCCGCGCGCGGCGGGCGCGCAGTTGGAGGGCTCGAAGGCGTTCACGAAGGAATTCTTAAGCCGGCACAAGATCCCTACCGCGGCGTACCGCGCGTTCACTGACTTCGCCGCGGCTCGGGACTACGTGCGCACGCTCACGCCGCCCGTCGTCATCAAAGCGGACGGCTTGGCCGCCGGCAAAGGCGTGATCATCGCCGCGACGCTCGCCGATGCTGAAGCCACGCTAGACCGAGTGCTGCGTCAGGGCGCGTTCGGTGCGGCCGGCACGAAAGTCGTGATCGAGGACTTCCTGCGTGGCGAGGAAGCCAGCTTCATCGCAGTGGTCGACGGCACGCGCGTCGTGCCGCTTGCGAGCTCGCAGGACCACAAGACGCGCGACGACGGCGACCGCGGCCCGAATACAGGTGGCATGGGCGCCTATTCGCCCGCGCCAGTCGTGACTCCGGCAGTTCACGACCGCGTCATGCGCGAGATCATGCTGCCCACCGTGCGCGGCCTCATGGCCGACGGCATCCACTACCGTGGCTTTCTGTACGCTGGCCTCATGATCGATGACGCGGGTCGGCCATTCGTCATCGAGTTCAACTGCCGACTGGGTGATCCGGAGACGCAGCCCATCCTGTTCCGCCTGCGCACCGAGCTCGCCGACGTCTGCCTGTCGTGCTTCGACGGCACGCTTGGCGTAAAGCCGATCGACTGGGACCCGCGCGCGACGGTAGGCGTCGTCATGGCGAGCGGCGGCTACCCCGACGCCTATGACACGGGCAAAGCAATTACCGGCCTCGACAACGCCACGGGCAGCGACGTGAAGGTCTTCCACGCCGGCACGAAGCTCGAGGGCGGCCGCGTCGTGACGGACGGGGGTCGCGTGCTGTGCGTCGTTGGGACGGGCGACAGCGTACGCGCCGCAAGCGAGGCCGCATACGCGGGCGTCAGCAAGATCACCTGGGACGGCGGGTTCTACCGCACGGACATCGGCTACCGCGCCATCCAGCGCGAAGAAGCAAGTTGAAGTAGCGACCCGGCATCCCGTCAGCGGGGTTTGCCGGGTCGCGCCAATGCCGCGATTCGGCCGTTAGCGCTTCATCGACTCGAAGAAGTCGGCGTTCGTCTTCGTGTCCTGCAGCTTCGACAGTAGGAACTCGATGGCCGCGAGCTCGTCCATCGGATGTAGCACTTTGCGCAGTACCCACATCTTCTGGAGCTCGTCAGGCGCCGTCAGCAGCTCTTCTTTACGGGTGCCCGAGCGATTGATGTTGATGGCCGGGAATACGCGCTTCTCCGCGATACGGCGATCCAGGTGGATCTCCATGTTGCCGGTGCCCTTGCACTCCTCGAAGATGACTTCGTCCATCCGCGAGCCGGTGTCCACGAGTGCCGTCGCCACGATGGTGAGCGAACCGCCCTCTTCGATGTTGCGGGCCGCGCCAAAAAAGCGCTTCG
>PMCP01000014.1:0-752 GCA_003155415.1 Gammaproteobacteria bacterium
CCCTTGCCGAACTGCTTTTCGATTTGACCGAGCGCCGCGGAGAGCGCCTTCTTACGGTTGTCGTCCATTCGATTAATCCAATGTGAAAGTTTGAATCGGGACCGCCCCGACTGCGGCGCGATGGGTTGGATTATTTCACAGCGAGCCGCGCATTCCAGTCGCGAAAAATGCGCGGTTTCGCCAAAAAGTGTTCGCGGCTATTGAACCGCGATACTGGTGTTTTGTCCAGTACTTTGAAAACCTCACAGAGGCCACGTCTGAAGCACCTCGTAGTGCACGTTTTTCCCGTACGGCACGGACTCGACCAGCGCCAGCTCCCGCACCGGCCAGCGCACCGGCACGACACCCTCTTCGATGGCGCGCGAGCGCCGCGCGAGCGTTACATGCGGCCGGTAGATGCGCTCCTCCGTCCTGAAGCCCCGCTCCGCGAGCCCGTCCCAGAGCTGTGCCTCGAGCTCCCCGAGTGCCGCCGGCGGCGCCATCGGCGCGAGCCATAGAATCTTCGACTCCGGCCATACGCCGAGCGCATCGAGCGTGATCTCGAACTCGCCGACCTGAATCGGCGGCACGGCGCGTGCTCGGGCCAAGCCCTCCGCGGAAAGCTCGCCCAGGAACGCCACGGTCAGGTGCAAGTTCGCCTTCGCAATCGGCCGGCCGCCGCACGCCTGCACGGCGCGCTGCGTGGCAAACCGCAATGCGGAGCGCGTTGTGTCGTCGGGCCACAACGCAAAGAACACACGGTGCCCGTCGCG
>PMCP01000014.1:777-5274 GCA_003155415.1 Gammaproteobacteria bacterium
GCGACGCCGCTGACGGCCACGGCGAGCTCTGTGTGGAATCGGTCGCGTGCGCCATTCGCCATCGCGCGCACGACGGGCTCGGATACCGCGCCCTGCGCCGCGAGCACTTCCTGACCCACCCCGAGAAGGTCCGTCTTCGCGGCATTCGAATAACTCACTACACCCCCATCGAACCACTGCGAGCTGCCCGGAATGTCCGTCAGCGTTTTCGCAATCCAACCCCCCGTGCACGATTCCGCCGTTGCCACACGCCAGCCGCGCACGAGCAACGCGCGGCCGAGCCGTAGCGCAAGCGCTTCGAGCTCCTGATCGCCCGCTGTCATCGGCTCACCGGCCGAGCCACCCGCGCCGCGCGCTCGGCGAGCACACGTTCGTACAGCGACACATGGGCAGCTGCCATGCCTGCCGCGCAGAAGCGCCGCTCGACGCGGGCACGCGCCGCGGCACCGAGCCGCGTGCGCTCCGCGGGCGCTGCAAGTAACCGCGCAATCGCATGCCGCAACGCCGCCGCGTCCGCGACGGGCACGAGCACGCCCGTCACGCCGTGCTCCACAGCGTCCGGCACACCGCCGGCCGCGCATGCGACCACGGGCACTCCGGCCGCCGCGGCCTCGAGCAACGCGAGACCGAGCCCTTCGCGCTCGGCCGGGTGCACCACCAAGTCGAAGCCGGGCATGAGCCGCGGCAGGTCGTTGCGAAAACCGGCCAGCGTCACGATTTCAGACAGGCCGCGCTGGGTGATTTCGCGCGCAAGGTTCTGCTCGAGCGGCCCGCGTCCGAAGCACAGCACGCGCAATCGCGGCTCGGCACGCGCGAGCTCGGGCAGCACGGCCAGCAAGCGCCGGTGACCTTTGCGCTCGATCAACTGCGCCACGACGGCGACGACCAACGCGTCGCTGCGCAGGCCGAATGCGGTCAGCACGCGCTCACGCGCGCCTAAGTCCGGGCGATACAGCCCGGTGTCGACGGCGCTCGGAATCCGTGTGAGGCGCGCTTCATCCACGCCGGCGGCCGTGAGCTGCGCCTCGATCGCGCGCGACAACGCGACGACCGCCGCGTATGGCCGGTACTTGAGCCGCCCGAGCCACGTAGGCTCGGCGGCGTCCACGCGCCGCGTGAGCACGGCCGGCACGCCGGCGACTGCGGCGGCCAGGCCGCCGTAAAGATCCGCACCGCGGCGCGAGTGCACGTGCACGAGGTCCGGCTGCTCCGCACGGATTGCATGCACGAGCCGCGGCAGCAGGCCGAGATCGAGATCCCCGTGCATCGCCACCGCAGCAACGCGTGCGACGGGCGGCTGCTCGGCGAGCGCACACTTCGGCGGACACACGAGCACGTTGTCGACGCGCGCCGCGCCCAAACCGTCGATCAGGTAGCGCACCTGAGCGGCACCGCCGTAGAGGTGCCGCCCGGCTTCGATGTGCAAAATCCGCATGCGCGAATCATACGTGTCGCGGCGGGCCGGCGGCCATCGGCCTCAAGTACAATCCGGGCCATGAGACGCGTGACCGCCCGCTTCGCGCGCATCCGCCTGGCTCGGCCTAAGGCCGCACTGCGGACAGCCGTCGCCATGGCGGGCGCCGTGCTCGCTTTCGCGGCCGCCGCCCACCACTCGATCAGCGGCATGTACGACAACGCGCGCCAACGCACCTTCGAAGCGCGCGTCGCGGAATTTCAATTCGTGAACCCGCATCCGTTCGTCGTTGTAGCCGCCGACCCCGACGCCACCGGCACCGAGCAGCGCTTCAAGCTCGAGATGGACAACCGGCACGAGCTTGTCGACATCGGCATCTCGGCCGACACGTTCAAGGCCGGCGACCGCGTAGTCGTGACCGGCAGCGTGAGCCGCACCGACCCGCTGAATCTCTATCTATGGAAGCTCGATCGCGCGGCCGACGGCCTGCACTACGAGCAGATTGGCTTTGATCCACACGTGAGCTACGTGCGCCCCCGGTAAGCCTTGGCGCTTCGATTAGAAGGAAAGAATATGAAGACGAGCTGGCGGATTCTCGGCGCGTTCGCGTGCATGGGCGCGGTGGCCACACAAACGGCCTCGGCCGCGCCCGCCGCCTGCGACCGCGAGTGCCTGCGCGGCACGATGACGACGTTCCTCTACGCACTGCTGAAGCACGACGCGAAAAGAGTGCCGGTCGCCGACAAGGTGCGCGTGACCGAGGACGCCGTCGAGAAGCCGCTCGAAAAAGTCGGGCTCTTCAACACCGTAACGAAGCTGCGCGGCTTCCGGCAGGACATCCTGGACGAGCGCGCTGGAATGGCCGGCGCGGACGTCATCGTGGAAGAAGTGGGCGCGCCAGTGATGCTGGTCGTGCGCCTCAAGGTGGTCGACCGCAAGATCACGGAGATCGAGACGGTGGCCACACGCAGCCGCACCGACGGACTCATCTTCAACATCGACGGTTTGAGCGCGCCGAGCGAGGGCATGAATTACGCGCCGCGACCGGAACAGCTCGCGTCGCGCGATGACGCGATCAAGGCGGCGCTGCACTACCCGGCGGGCCTGAACTCGGCGAAGAGTTTCGCCGCGGTAAACGCGCCGTTCGCGCCGAACGCGTACCGCTACGAGAACGGCCAGGTGATGGCCGGGCCGGACTGCAAGTTCGCGCCGGGCTGCGAAAACATTTCGACGCAGTCGCTGGCCATCTTCGAGCGCCTCGGCGACGTGCAGACGCGAGTGATTGGCGTCGACGAGCGAATGGGCATCGTCTGGCTGCGCATGGCGTGGGGCGCGCGCCAGAAAGGCAGTGAGCAGCTCACGGTCTGGGAAAGCTTCAAGGTCTACGACGGCCAGATCCACGCCGTCGAAGCGTTCATGAAGATTCTGCCGATCGAGCTGCGATCGGGCGGTTGGGAATAGAACCCGCGCTCTACTTTCCTGCCGCCTCGACACTGCGGTACACGGCACGCTCGAACGCGTCGTAGACACCGAGCGCTTTCGCGTCGGCGAACGGCAGGTACTGCATCATGATCACGCCCGCGATGCCGCGGCTCGGATCGATCCAGTAATAGGTGTTGTTGATTCCGCCCCAGCTCAGGCTACCGGCCGAGCGCTTGCCCGGCACGTGGTCCACGGTGATCAGGAAGCCGAGCCCCCACTTGTCCTTGCCGTCGTTGATGAACGTGAAGTCAGCACTGCGCGGCATCGCGGCCTTGAGCGCAGGCACCGAGACGCTGCCGATGGCGTTCTGGCCCATGAGCGCGACCGTTTCCGACTTCAGCACACGCACACCGTCGAGCGAGCCGCCATTCAGCAGCATGCGCACGAAACGGCCGTAGTCATCGGCCGTTGCCGTCAATCCGCCGCCGCCGATCGGCGTCGCAACGGTCAGCGGCGGCTGCGGCGATTGCAGCACGATCTTGCCGTCCATGCGCTCGCCGTCGCGCTGCATCGAAGGCACGACGCGCGCCGCCTTGGCCTCGGGGATGTTGTACGACGTGTCGCTCATCTTCAGCGGCACGAGGATGTGCTTCAGGAAATAGTCCTCGAGTTTCTCCCCAGAGATCTTCTCGACGAGCCGGCCGACGATGTCCGTGCTGGTGCCGTAGTGCCAGCGCTCACCGGGCTCAAAGATAAGAGGGCCATCCTTATAGGTCTCGCCCGCATGCGGTTTGAAATCGCGCAGCGTGGTGCTCGTGAACGGATAGCCGAGCCCCGACGTGTGAGTGAGGACCTGCCGCACCGTGATCGGCCGCGTCGACGGCCGCAGGCGATACGCGCCGGTGGCGGCATCGAACGACTCGAACACCGGCAGCTTCGCCATTTCGGGCAAATACTTCTCGACCGGGTCCTCGAGGCCGAGCTTGCCCTGCTCGATCAGCTGCATGAGCGCCGTTGACGTGATCGCTTTCGTCATCGAGGCGATGCGGAACATCGAGTCGACAGCCATCGGCCGTTTGCTCTCGACATCCGTGACTCCGAAAGCGCCGCGATAGACCACGCCGTTGCGATCCGTGACGAGCGCCACGACGCCGGGAACATCGCCCCGCTCGACGGCGGTACGCAGTGCATCGTCGATCGCAGCGATGCGCGGTTGCGCCATCGCCGGCGCGACGAATACAGCAACGGAGATTGCAACAGCGAACGTGGCCGCTGCGAATACGCGTTTCATGGATCGCCCCCCGGTTACCCGCATTTCAGGAGTGTCGCACGACTCCCCGCACTGGAGCGATTCCCGGCGGCGTCTTCACGCTTGCGCTCCGTGGCATTCCATTTTCGGTATCGGCCGCTGTAGGCTTCGGCAACAGCAGGAGGTATGCCTTGAGTGCTTGGTACTACGTCATCAAGATCGCCATCACGACGGTCCTCGTCGTCGCGATCTCCGAGCTGTCCAAGCGCAGCACGCTGACAGGGGCGTTGCTCGCATCGGTTCCCCTCGTGTCCGTGCTCGCAATGATCTGGCTCTACGTGGACACTCGCGACGCGGCGCAGGTCGCAGCGTTATCGAGAAGCGTGTTTTGGCTCGTCTTGCCGTCTCTCGT
>PMCP01000014.1:5293-27229 GCA_003155415.1 Gammaproteobacteria bacterium
ACGGGCCGCGTCGGCCGCCCGACGTACACGCGGTTCGGCGACAAGCGTTCGCCTTTCATGACGGCGCTCTGCGGCGCCACATAGGTGTTCTCACCCACGTCGGCGCCGTACAACAGCAACGCGGCGCGGCCGACCGTGGCTTTGGCATGAACCGTGATGCGGTCGAGCTTCAGCACGCGGTCCTCGAACGTGTGCGCCTGGCTCAGCATGGTCACCGTCGAGTCGTCGCCGAAGTCGAGCATGTCGGGGTCGGCCACCTGCTCGAACCCAGGCCCCAGCACCACGCGGCGACCGAGTCGCACGCCCATCGCACGCAGAAACGCGTTCAAGAGCAGAGTGCCGTCGATGGCGGAAAGCGGCGCGCGCGCCCAGAAATCCCACGCAACGTACAGAAAGTCCCAACGGCTGACCCAGCACGACCAGAGCGGGTGCGTGCCGGGCCGAACCCGCCCGAGCAGCAGCCACTTCAACACGACGACGACGAGCGGCGGCAACACGAGCAACGCGAGCTCGAGCGCGGGCACGACAACGAGCAGCAACATGGGAAGCGACACTTGCTCGGCGGCGTTGTCGAGCACGCCGAACCACGCTAGCAGCAGCGCCAAGGGCACGAGTGGCACCGCGAAACGCAGCAGCTCCCATAGCACACGGTTCACATACCGCGGCCAGCTGGGTTCGTGTGTGAGCGCGCGGTCCACGCCAGACGATTCGCGTGTGTGCAGCTGAAACGGCGGATGCCCGAACCACGACGTGCCGCGCAGCGCTGCACGCTCGTTCGCCACCGTGCACACGCCGAGCAGCACGCCATCGGCCACGGTCTGGCCACAGCCGACGAATGCGAAATTGCCGAAAAACGAGCCGTTGCCTATTACCACGGGCGCGAGCGTGACGGTGCCTTGCGCGATCCGCGGCCCCGCAAGGTAGATGCCGTCGGCGAAAAACGTTTCGCGGCCGATGTCGACGAGCTCCGGTACCGTATCCGTGATCGTGCCGATCTCGCTGGTAGCTCCCACGCGCATGCCTGCAGCGCGTAGCCACACGGGCCAGAGCAAAGTGCCGCACAGCCAGCGACCCGCCGATTCCAGAGTCTCGGTCTTCAAACGCAGTCGCAGGTAGTCAGTGCCGAAGCGGCTCACGACGCCGGGCTCGAGGCGGCCCAGCAGGCGCAGCGCGAGCGCTTCGAATGCCAACGTCGCCGGCACGGCCAGCACGATCGGCACGGCTTCGAGCAGCCAGTAGCGCGCCTCGGTCAGCGGGTGGAACAACCATTCCAGGAACGTGGCCGCGTCGACGTTTAGCGCGAGCGCGGTGGCGACGATCAGGATCTGGACAGGCAGCGCCAGGAACAACGCGAGCAACAACCGGCCGCCGATCATCGCGAGGCCATGTACCGCCGGCGATAGATCTCGGCTGCGGTCGACAGCGGGCGGCGCCGGCGCCAGCCCGGCCGGTTCCGCCGGCACACCGTCCCAGCGCTCGCCGTCCGGAATTCTGTGGCCCCCTGCGAGGTACGACCACGTAGAGAGCTCGGCGCCGTCGCCGAGCGCAGCATTGGCTTCAACGGCGGCGCGCGCTTCGACGGTCGAACGCGCGCCGAGTTTCACGGGCCCAATCTCGATCTGGCCGTCGACGAACGCGACGAGACCGAGTGCCGCATCCTGGCCCACGGCCGCGTCGTCGCCGATGTCGAGCAAGTCCCAGCCGCCTTCGAGCAGTGCGACGCCGCGGTGCAGATGCACGCGCGCGCCGATGCGGGCGCCAAGCGCACGCAACAGAACCTGCTGGAACACGGTCGCCTCGACCAAGCCCCAGGGCACGAGTCGCACGCAACGCTGCACGATCCAGTTGCGCACGTAGTAGCCGCCCCACACAGGCGCAGTCGTGGGTCGGTACGTGCCAATCAGCAGCCGCTTCGCGGCTACGGCCAGAAGAGCCGTCACGAGTCCGTACGCGATCAAACCCGCAATGTAGACGAGCGGCGCGAGCACGACGACGAGATCCGGTCCAATCGCATCGACGACCGCAGGAAAGGCGTCGAAGCTGAGCACATACGCGATCGGCGCGAGCACGAGGATGCCGAGCAGCAGCCACGCTGCCTGCGCCAGTGTGGCGAGTACCGGTCGACCCAGCGCGCGCGGCGCAGCGCTGCGCGCCACATGCGCGTCGGCGCTGCGTGCAATGTGCTCGTTGGCCGCTGCGCGCGCCGCGAGCGCGGCCGACGTGCGCGCTTCGTACACGTCGCGCACCGTCAGCAGCGCGGTGTCCCCGTGATCGCGCAACCGCGAGACAAGCACTGCCGATGCAAACGAATCACCGCCCAGGTCGTCGAAGAAGTCTTCGTCCACGCCAACGGCGTGCGGCAGACCCAACGCTTGCTGCATCGCGGCAGTCAGCCGCGCCTCGCGCTCGTCGCGCGGCGGCGCGGCGGGCGGCCGCTCGCCGTGCGCGTCGATCGCAATGACAGGCAGAGCACGGCGATTCAACTTGTTGCTCGAGTTACGCGGCAGCGAATCGAGCGTGCCAATCTGCGCCGGCACCATGTAGGCAGGCAGCAGTTCCGACAAGCGCGCCTTCAGCGGCGCGGGATCCACGACCGCGCCCGGCCGTTCCGGCACCACGAATCCGACCAGCGTCTTGCGTACCCCCTCGCCTTGAACCGTGCAGGCCGCCTCGCGTACGCCGGGAATCTCGGCGAGCCTTGCTTCGACGGCCTCGAGCTCGATGCGGTAACCGCGGATCTTGACCTGCGCGTCGATGCGCCCGTGCGAGGAGAATCGCCCGTCCGCGCCGCGCGTCGCAAGATCGCCGGTGCGGTACAGCCTGCCGAGCTGCGGATGAACCGGGAATTTCTGCGCCGTCAACGCCACGTCGTTGCGATATCCGCGCGCGAGGCCTGCGCCGCCGATGCACAGCTCACCTGGTTTTCCGTCCGGCACCGGCTGCAGGTTTTCGTCGAGCACCCACGCATGCACACCGGGCACAGGCGTGCCGATCGCGACGGGCCATCCGGGTTCAATCACGGCGCGCAGCGCGGTGATGGTGGTCTCCGTCGGACCGTAATCGTTGACGACGCGCCGACCGACCGACCAGCGGTCCGCAATGTCCTGCGACAGCGCTTCGCCGCCCGGGTGCAACAGACGCAGCTCCGGCAATTCGCGCGCGGGATCGCTGGAACCGGTCGCGCGCAACATTGTCGGCGGCGGGCAGAACATCGTGATGCGCTCGCGGCGCAGCCACGCCGGCAGGTCGGGTCCGAGACGCACCGTCTCGTCGTCCATGACAACGAGCGTCGCGCCAACGGCGAGCGCGAACCACGTTTCTTCGATCGACGAGTCGTACGCAGACGACGAGTTCTGAGCGACGCGATCGTCCGGAGTGACGCCGAGCGTCGCAACATCGCCCTGCACGAGGCTCACGATGCTGCGATGCTCGATCATCACGCCTTTGGGCCGCCCGGTCGTGCCCGACGTGTAGATCAAATACGCGAGGTTCGCTGGAGTGAGCCACGCCGGCGTCGCCATTGCTGCGGTTTGCGCGACAACTTCCCGGACATCCACGACGCCAACGCGTACTCCGAGCCGCGCGAGCCGTTCGCGCCCAGCCGCATCCGTAACGATCGCAGCCGGATCCGCGTCGTCAACGATCGTGCGAACCTGGCCGTCGGGGAACACGGGGTCGACGCAGGTAAACGCCGCCCCGGCCTTCAGCGCCGCGAGCTGCGCCGCGTACACGTGCTCGGAATCGCGCGGCAGCAACACCACGACGATGCGGTCCGGAGCGGTGATAGCGGGCCCGATAGCGTGTGCAAGCGAGGTCGATTGCCGATCGAGCTCCGCATATGTGACGGTGCGACGCAACGGCCGGTGTGCGGAGGGCGGCACGTCGATTGCGACGCGGTCGGGATGGCGCCGGACGACATCGGCGAAGATGTCGTGAAGGACCGACGCTGTCACGCTCGTGTGGGCAACTCGAGCAACCGGCGGAATTGTTCCTGCATGAAGCGCGTGCAGTAGCCGCGGTCGAGTGCCCGGCGCATTTGCGGGGCCGTCAGGTAGAACCCGCCTTTCAGGTGGCCGATGCAGTCGCGTCTGCCGCACTGGCAGTCGAAGTCCATCGCGAGCTCAACCTCGGCGCCGGGATAGAAGAACGTGATCGGTTCGCTCCGCTCGATCTTGCGAAGCGAGATCATCGCGAGCCTGTCGACGTCGAACACCGAGTTCGGCTCGCAGCTGTGATCGACGTAGTCGAGCAGATCGTTCTTGACGTGCCGGTTGAAGTCGATCTGGATCGTGCGCCAGGTGCGCTCGCGCGTGATTTCTTCGGAGCTACAGGTAAAGATGATTTCGCCTTTGGCGATGTCGTCCTTGGCTACGAGCATCAACCGCAGACGCGGCTCGATGGCCGCCGAAACGACATTGACTTTGGTCACTAAAACTCTCTGGCGGCCGCGCGCAAACGTCCCCCCGGGCGCGCGCGCCGCGCAGTATGCGCGCTGCTTCCGGAATCGGGCAAGAGCGGGCTAGCGCCCCGCGGGGGCTCCGAGGCGCAGAGAGAACTGCAGCCGCAACTGCTCTTCCGTTGCCTGACGCGGCACGCCGTAAAAGTAAGGCCAGAGATCGCGTTGCGACTGAATCTCGAGCCATTCGACACCGCCACTGAACCTTTCGTTCGGCTCGAAGCGGTAACTGAGCGTCCAGGCATGCCCGCCGTCCGAATGCAGCACGGGTACGGAGTCGGGGCGGTCGATGGAGAAGCGGTCATAGCGCACCGAGACTCGATGCGCTTCGTGCCACTTGCGGGTTAGCATCAAGTACTTCGCTTCGAAGTCGTCCTCGACGAGTTGCACCCACGGCTCGACCGGGCCACCCGTCGGCGAGGTACCGGCGAGCCAGTCGGTGTCACCGCGCATCCACTGGGCCATGAGCCCGAGTTCCCCCGGCAGTGCTATCTGCACGGCCAGGTGTTCGAACGACGTGTGCCAGCCCCACTGCCCTTCAGCGAAGCTCCACGGATCGGCGCGATTGTCGTAGCGGGCGAGTTGCACGAGCGCGCGGTGCGCGTAACGCCATTCGCCGCCAACGTAGTAGCCAGGGCGGTGATCGGTTTCCGTGAACGGCTGAACCGTCTGCGGTGTCGTGCCGACAACGGCACCGTCCGCCCCGAAGATCGGCATCGGCGGAATCGGCAGTTTATCGTTCAGGCGGGTTTGGCGGTCGTGCAGCGACCAGCCGCGCCAGAACAGCAGCGTCGCAGCCGGATCGTTGCCGTAGAAGCCGGAGGCGAACACGCGGACTTCCTGCGTGTTGCGAGTGCTCGCAAGCCGCCGCCGTAGCGACCATTCGGCACCCAGTGGCCGAATCTCTTCGCCGAGCCACGTGTTGATCGCGGAGTAGGAATACGTGAACGGGCTTTCCCATCCGTGCGCGCCGTTCTCGAGCGACAGTGGCGGATAGAACGCGCCGAACCGCACTTGCTGCTGGTTCGCGGAACGCGGGATCGGCCGCCAGTCGATGTAGGCTTCGTCGATGCCGAGCCCGCTCGAGCCATCGTCGACGTAGTCGGCCACGACGCGCGCGCTCAGCGTCGGCGTGATGCGGCCGTGGTACTCCGCGAAAAGCCGTACGGCCTCGACGCCATCGTCGGCATAACGCAACTTGCCGACTCCGCCTTCGGGCCAGGCTTTGAGATCGGTGGAACTGTGAAAGTACGCCGTGCCAACGCCAATGAAGACCTCGTTACGATCGCCCTCCGCGCCGGCGTGCGACGCAGCGCTCAGCAGAGCGACTGCGACACCGACGGTGACAACCGGCTTCAGTAACGATCCCATGACAGACTCTTCGAACCGTGTTTGTGATCTTCTTCCGGCGCGAGGCGGCCCGTGATCCGCGTGTCGAGTTTCGTGACGCCATCCGTCACCGCCACACGCTGCGCCGCGGGCAGGCCCGTCGGCCGCGCGCGCGGCGTCCAGACCTCGACCGTGTAGTCGCCGGCCGGCACACCCTCGAGCCGAACCGTGCCTCGCGCATCCGAGAGCGCGTAGTGCTCGGTCGGCACCACGACGATGTAGCCCAGCATGCTGTCGTGAATGTTGCAGCCGACCACGACGACGCCGGGCTCGTCGAACGCCAGCGGCGGATGTGTGTTGCCTTTGTAGAGCGCGAGCTCGAACGTCTTCGCTTGCGAGAACGAGTAGACGTGGTGACTCACGGTATCGCTGTTCGGGAATTGCACCAACGTGCCAGCGCTGATGAGGAGCACGTGCGGCACAAACTCATTGTGCTGCTGATCCATGCTGGCCGTACGTTTCGCAGCGCTTGGTTTCTTGATGGGAGTTACAGCCACGGGCGTCGCGTACACAGCTACTTGCGAGATAGGTTCACCGCGCTCATCGCCGACCTTGATTTCAAGTGTGCCGGCGAGGCACGGGAACGCGACTCCGATGGCGATCAACGCTGTCGCCGCGACCAAGGCGGGCATCCGCGGCAGTCGGTGTGTGCGCATGCTAACCATCCCCGCAATCACGAAATACGATGTTAGGAGGGCCTTGGCGCGGCAACCGTGACCGAGCGCACACCGGCCGGCCATCAGCGTGCGTACCATTTCGAAGATTCGGCACGTTCCTTAAAAGACTGCGCCCGCGGGCGCATCCAGGGCACGATGAAGCAGTTCGGCTTCCGGCAAAAAATCTTGCTCCTCGCGGTGGCGCTCGTGGTTGCGACACAGCTCGTGTCGTTGTTCCCGATCCTGGACTTGATGCGTCGCGATTCCGACGAGCAGGCGCGACGCACAGTCGGCCTCGCCGGCGTGCTGTTCGATGAGTTCATGCGCAGCCGCGCCGATCAACTGCTCACGACGGTCAATGTTCTCGCGCTCGACTACGGCTTCAAACAGGCAGTCGCGAGCGGCGATCAGTCGACAATCCGTTCGGCGCTACGCAATCACGCAGCCCGCGCCGGCGCCACCGTGGCGCTGCTACTCAACCTCGATGGCACGATATTGGTGAGCTCGAACGGCGAGGAGCAGCGCAACCGCGCGCCGCTAACGGCCGCGCAGATCACTGACGAATTTCCACACCATGTCGTGACCATCGCCGGCGCGCCGTACCAAACCGTGACTGTACCCGTGCAATCGCCGCTGCCCGTCGCGTTGGTTATGCTCGGTTTCCCGATCGACGAGACGTTGGCCAAGCACCTGCAGAGTTTGACGGGGTTGGCCGTGACCTTCGTGGCGGATCGCGGCGCCGCACCGGAGATCCTTGCGTCGACGTTACCGCCGAACGAGCGCGCGGCGGCCATCGCGGGTCTCGACACCGACCGCACCGACGCGCAGCTGACCGGTAAGGAGCTCAACGCTCACCTGTCGCTGCTGCGTCCGTTCTTGAACGACCGCAGCGATGCCTACGTCGCGGTGCAATTGCCGCTGGCCGAGGCCACCGCGTCGTACGTTCATATCCGCAACATCCTTTTCACGATCACCGGCCTGTCGCTGGTGCTCGCGATCGGCGGCTCGTTCTGGCTCGCGAACACGATCACGCGGCCCGTGCAGCTTCTGGCCGCCGCGGCTCGGCGAATGCGCGAAGGTGTGTACAACGAGACCATACACGTCACCTCCTTCGACGAGCTGGGCGAGCTCGCATCCACGTTCAACACGATGCAGAAGGCGATCGCGGATCGCGAGAGCGAGATCTTCCATCAGGCACACCACGACAGCCTCACGGGCCTGCCGAACCGTGATCTCACGATCGGCCTGCTGCGCGACTCCATCGCGAGCAGCAAGACGCTAAGCGTCGTGAGCATCGGACTCGATCGCCTGAACGGTATCATCTCTTCGCTGGGTCATCGGGCCGGCGACGACATCGTGAAGCTCACTGCCGCCGCACTGCGCGAGCGTCTCGACGACAAGCAAGTGCTCGGGCACTTCAGCGGCAACGAGTTCGTCGTAGGACTGCCGGACTACGACCCGCGTCAGGCGCTCGAGTGGGTCGAGCAGCAGGCCGACCGCTTGCGCGCGGGTCTGCAAGTAGCGGGCGCCAACATCTCGTTGCAGGTCACTGGGGGCGTTGCGTGCTTTCCCGAGCACAGCCTCGATGCAGCCGAGCTGTGCCGCCGCGCTTCGAGCGCACGCAGCGAAGCATTGGTCAGTCATTCCACGGCGGGCGTGTATCGGCTCGGCCAGGAAGACCGGGCGTTGAAACAAATCAAGATCGTCGGCGACTTTCCGCGTGCGCTTAAGAACGACGAGCTCCGGCTGTACTTCCAGCCGAAGCTCGATCTACGCACGCGCGAAGTCTACGGCGTCGAGGCGCTCGTGCGCTGGCAGCACCCCGAGCTCGGTTTGTTGGCACCCGCGGAGTTCGTCGACGCCGTCGAGCAGGCCGGCAGCATCGCGCATCTGACGCGCTGGGTGCTGAAGAATGCAGTAGCGCGCTGTGCGGCGTGGCGCGATCAGGGGGTGAACGTCGGCGTGGCCGTCAACATCTCGGTCGATGATCTGACGGACGAGTACCTGCCGTACTTCCTGCTCGAGCACGTGCAGAAGCACAGGCTCGCGGCCGCGCAACTCACGCTCGAAGTGACCGAGAGCGCGATCATGCATAACGTTCACAAGTCGTTGGCCGTGGTGAACTGCATCCACGAGCTAGGCTTCAGGCTCGCGGTCGACGACTTCGGCACGGGCCACTCGGCGCTCGCACAATTGAAGCGTTTGCCGGTCGACGAGCTGAAGATCGACAAGTCCTTCGTGATCGGCCGCGAAGATCAGAAGGATCAAGCGATTTTGCGTGCGACGATCGATCTCGCGCACAAGCTAGGCCTCGTCGTAGTAGCCGAGGGCATCGAAGACGACGCGGCACTCGAACGCCTCGCCGCCATGGGCTGCGAGCACGCACAAGGCTACGGCATCGCCCGCCCGATGCCCGCCGAGCAATTCCTGCCCTGGCTCGCGCAACGCCGAGCCGCCGGCCGCGCCACCGTGGTAGCCCTCGTCCCCTCCGAAAGCCGCGCCAGCAGCTAAATACCAAGAGCAGATTTTCTCTTCGCCTTTCCGGAATCGGGCGAAGAGGGTTTGGTAGAGTGATGCGGTGGCTACGAAGGACCCCGCTGTACAGCTGCTGACGGTTGAGCCGATCGGGTATGTGCGCACGACGCTCGCGACGAAGACCGAGGCCGTGCGCCAGCCGCGCGCCGGCGGCGACGCAAACGGACGCATCGAGCTACTCCCGGGCCGGAATTTCGAGCACGCGCTGCTCGATCTCGACGGCTGGGACTACATCTGGGTGCTGTTCTGGTTCCACTTCAATCAAGGCTGGCGCCCCAAGGTGCTACCGCCGCGCAGTCGTTCCGGCCGCAAGGGTGTGTTCGGCACGCGCTCACCGCATCGGCCGAACCCCATCGGCATTTCCGCGGTGAAGCTGGAACGTATCGATGGGCTCACGCTGCATGTCGCAGACATCGACATGCTGGACGGCACGCCCGTGCTCGACATCAAACCGTACGTGGCCTACACGGACGCGATCGCAACGACCGAGAACGGCTGGCTCGACGAATCGAGCGCGGACCCTAAGCCGGCGTTCGAAGTGGAGTGGGACGCCCCGGCCGCAAGCCAAGCCGAGTGGATCGAGGCGCGCACGGCGTTGCCGCTGCGTGAACGCGCCACCACCACTCTCACCTTGGGCCCGGAGCCGCAGCCGTATCGGCGCATACGCCCTGACGGCGAAGGCTTCGTGCTGGCGGTGAAGGAATGGCGCGTGCGCTTCAGCGTCACTGAGCGCAGCGTACGCGTCCACGGCATCACGTCGGGTTTTCGCGAGGCGCAGCTCGTGCACGGCGACGCGCCGGAGATCGCGGCACATCGCGAGTTCGTCGCGCGTTTTCCCTAGAGCTCGCGCAGAGCGGCGAGAAACGCCTCGATGTCGGCAGCGTCGTTATAGATGTGCGCCGACGCGCGCAGCGTGCCGGCTAGATGCAGGCGATGATGCAGCACGTGAGCGCAATGGTATCCACCGCTGACGAAAATGCCGTGCGCGTCGGCAAGCAAGCGTGCGATGTCCTGCTGACTCATGGCCGGCAACGGTAACGACACAGTCGCCAGCGCAATCCGTTCGCGCGCGGAGCGGCCGAGCACCGTGGCGTGCGGCAGCTCTGCGAGCCCGCGCATCAGCTGATCGGCCAACGCACGCGAATGCGCCGCGATGTTGGCCATGCCGACGTTGCGCAAGTAGTCGACCGCAGCGCCGAGCCCGATCACACCTTCGACGTTCGGCGTGCCGGCCTCATAGCGTAGAGGCGCTTCGAGCGGCTCGAACCGGTCCTCCGTGTGCATGGCCACCATGCCGCCGCCAACGTTGCCCAGACCGAGCTCCGCGAATCGGTCGCGACGCACGTACAGCACGCCCACTCCATTCGGGCCGAACATCTTGTGGCTAGAGAACGCGAGAAAATCGACGTTCAACGCACGCACGTCGACCGGCAAATGCGCGATCGACTGAGACGCATCGATCATCACCGGCACGCCGGCCGCATGCGCCGTCTCTATCCACTCCTCGACCGGCGCGATCACGCCAGTAACGTTCGATACGTGCGCCACGCTCACGAGCCGGGTGCGCTTCGTGATCTTCGACTTCAATTGCGACCACTGCGGCACGGCCTCATCGTCGATGTCGACGAGCACGGGAGTAGCGTCGACACGCCACGGCATGTAGTTGCTGTGATGCTCGGACGCTGGGAACACGATCTCGTCATCGGCCGTGAGCCGTAGCGCACGCGCGAGAAGATTAAAGGAGCCCGTGGCGTTGCGCGTGAACACGATCTCGGCGGGCTGCGCGCCGATCAGCGCCGCGACGCGATGTCGAGCGCCCTCATAGGCTTCCGTGGCCGCTTCGGCAAGCGGGTGCGTGCCGCGATGCACGTTGGCGCCGATAGTTTCGTAGTAGCGCACGACCGCGTCGATCACGCTGCGCGGCTTCGGCGTCGTGGACGCACTGTCGAGGTAGATGAACGGTGCGTCGTCGTACCCGCGTTCGAGCAGCGGGAAGCCGGCGCTTTGCATCAGCTCTTGACCAGCCGGTATTTGCCGGAGGCTTCGGGTGCAACGGCGCTCACATGCTCGCCCCGGATCGGTCGCGCGAGCAGGTTGCTCACCGCTTCCGCGGCCACCGCCGCACTCTCGCGGGACTTTGGGTCGGCAACGTGCAAAACGTCGCCCTCGAGCTGCCATTGCTCCATCGTCGCCGCGGCGCCGAGTGCCAGATGAATCGCATCGTCGAGCATCAGCGGCGTCACGGTCTCGCCGTTCACAGTCACGCAATCGCTCTGCCGGCCTTCCACGCGCTCGAGCACGGGCCCGTCACTCACGAGACCGCAGGCGCAAACGCGCGTCTCGGCCACGCGCACGACGTCGCCGACGTCGTATCGCAGCAGCGGCATCCACGGCCGGCCGAGCGTCGTGACGAGCACGCGCGCGAGCGGCGCACTGCCCGGCAACGGCATGAGATCGATGTGGCTGTGGCGTTCGTTGGGGTGCAGCCGGCCGTGCTCGCATTCCATGAACAGCACGCCGGCCTCCGTAGCGCCGTACAACTGAAACAGCGGTGTGGAAACGGCCCGACCGATGTCGCGACGCATGGCGCGCGTCGTGGTCTCGTACGTCAGCGTGATGAACTCCGGCGGTGGCAACGCGAGGCCGCGCTTTAGTGCGGCGCGCGCAATCACGGCCAGATACGCGGGGTCCGCTTCGATGCCGCGTGGCGCGAACTGAATCCACTCGTTCAGCATTCGTTCGACATCGCGGTCCGTCCATGCCGACGGATCCTGGCTTTCGTTCAGAAACAGCATGCCGTCGACGCTGCGTTCGGCCATGGTGGCGCTGCCGAAATGGCAGACACCTGCGCCGCAAGCCGGTGTCGTCAGCACGGCTTCGCGGTAGCTTGCGTCGCGCATGGACTTCGCAATGCGTGCATTCAAGCGCATGGCCTCGCGCTCCTGCGGGTCCCACCACGACCACTCCCAGATCACCTGGAGCCTATCCGCCGTGGTGCCCGATGTCGCGAGCAACGTCACGCTCTCGTCGCGCATGGCGGCGTGCAGATCCTGGTCCTGGCGAACGAGCGATTTCGGGAAACCTTTGCGCAGCTCACGTTTGCCGACCGACGGCAGTTGCGCGAGCCACGCGCGCAGCGCACCCGTGTCGACAGGCGGCACGGGGCGATCGCGGTATAGCGGCACCTCGGCCACCATTCGCCGCGTTTCGTCGCTGACCCGCTGCCAATGCGCCGCGGAATAGCTCACCTGGTGACCTCCAATGTCTCCTCGAGCTTGGCTTTGCGCTTCGGCAGCGCCTCGAATACGGGTGCCGATACGCCGTGCGCTTCGATTCTACCCCGATGATCGATCACGAGCGCGCCGCCGCTCGGCACGCCGTAGGCACGCGCCTTCTTGCCGAGCTCGCGCGCGCGCACGGCCACGTACGACTGCGCTTCGCCCCACCCGTCGCCCTCGCCGTGCGTATCGAGCGCGACCGGCACTATCCCTAAGCACTCGTAGGTCTCGGCCTCGTTGTCACCGGAGTCGGCGTTCGGCCAGCGGATCCAGCGCTTGCCGAGCATGATCGAGCCCGCCGACATACCGGCAAATACGGCACCGCGGTCCGCGGCCGCGTGGAAGTCGTCGAGCAGCCCGGCGCCGCGCAGCAGATCCATGCCGGCCTCGACGTCGCCGCCGCCAACGAACACGAGATCGGCGTCCGCGAGCGCTTGGCGCATCCGGCTCGTCTGTTTGCGACGGCTGGCGAGCTTCGGCCACAGCACGCGGCCAGCGCCCGCGGCCGTCAGGAGCGCGCCGAGCGCGGTGCCAAACGTCGGATCGTCGCCGCTGGCCGCGCCGACGTACAACACCTCGGGCCTATCCTTGCCCGTGCGCTTCAGCGCCTCCGCAAGATACGGCTTCGTGCCGAAATGGCGGCTGCCGAATTTTCCGCCTATCAGTGTCGTGGCTTTTCGCGCGCTCATCGAGTCTCCCTGGGACCGTAATGCGGAACCGGCTGACCCGCCTCGAGTGCGCCCAAATCCGGCGCGCGGCCCGTGTAGCGGTCGTTGATATTCGGTAGCAGCACGCCCGCGTCGATCGCATCGGACTTCGGCGCCAGCGAAAAGTCGAATGCCGCAGGGTCGTACAAGCGCTGCGGATCTTTGAGATCCGGTTGCGTTACGCGTACGAATACGTCGTAGTCGATGAGCTTGCTGTGAGCATCCTGGCCTGTCACGCGCTGGTATTCCTTTAAGGATCCGAAGGAACGCGCGACCGGTTGCTTGATGTAATCCGAGCGCACGTCGAACGGCGGCGAGTTCCACTGGAACGAGATCTTCACGCGCGGGTTCGGCCTAAAACCGTTGTAGTCGGACGTGGAATAGTTCGTGAACGTGCCGACGTTGAAAACGGCTTCCGCCGCGCCTTCGGCGAGGATCAGGTTGTTGCGAAAGTACAGGTTGGCCGCCGGCCCGGGCACACCCACTTCGCCAATGAACGTGTTCTGGTAGCAGATCACGCCTGTGGGCGTCGACACGTATTTCAACGCGCCGGCCCCGGGGCCGTTGTAGACCACGTTGCGAATGAAGTAGACCGGCCCGCCGAAGATCGGCTGAGCGCTCAATCCCCCGAGCGCCGTGTTGAAGCAGCGATTGCGGAACACGCGCATGTTGCGCCCGCCGCCGTCGGTCTCGATGCAGTTGTCGCCCATGTTGTAGATGTCGTTCTCGTAGAAGTCGTTCGACATCGGGAAGCGGTCGGCCACGGGGTTCGGCGTGCCGTCAGGATTGCCGTACGTGGCCATATCGATGCCGTCATGCCAGTGCGCGATGTAGTTGTGCGCGACGACGTGGCCTTGCCCGTACACCTTCACCGCGTACTCGGAGTCGAGCCGCTCGGGGAAACCCGGCAGCTTCTCCCAGATGGCGCCGGTCCACGCCATCATCTTCTCGGGATCGTGGCGGCCGATGAACACGTTATCGGCAATGTAGAAGTCTTTCGACCCCGACCAGTCGGTGTGCACGCCGCGGCCTACGTTCGTCAGGCGCGAATGTTTCAGCGTAAAGCCGCTCGCGCCTGCAATGCTCTTGTTGCCCAGCAGGAATGCGACGTTCGTGTTCCTAACCGTGATGCCCTCGAAGTAGTGATAGTTCGCGGCCATCAGGTTGAACAGGTTCTCGGCGCCATCGCCGTCGAATATCACCTCGCCGTCGCCGGCGCCTTTGATCACGATCGGCCGCTCGGGCGTGCCGCTCTGAGTGAGGTAATACGTGCCGTCGAACACGGTGGCGAGCGCGAGGTAACCCGGCGCCGGCGCGCGGTTCATGTAGTGATGGCGATCGCTTTGATACACGCCGGCGTGCACGAGGATCTGGTCGCCGGGCTGCACGCGCGGCGGGTACGCGTTCTGGTAATCGAAGTGCGCGCCGGCCATGTAGTACGCGGCCATCAAGCCCGTGAACGACGGCTCCAGCTTCGGCCCTTCGTAGCCGATGGGGTACACGTGGTAGATCTTGCCGTCAGGGGCCGGCTGCGGTTCGGCGCGCGTGCGTGCCGTCAGCACGGCGCGCGCTTCGCCGTCGACACCGTCGGGGTCGCGCAGCGAAAGCCTGACGTCGTACTGCGTGCCGGGCTTCAAGTCGAAGATGCTGCCCGAGAACATGTTCGGCGCGATGTAAGAGAACGGACTGAACGCGAACGGGTTCGCGCTCGAGCCCGGGATCGCCGGCGGNNCTCGCGATACTCCACCGTGACGGCGGCGTTACGGTTGTCGTCGCCCGTGATGGCCCAATCGAACCCGAGCGAGAGCAGCGTCGGTGGCTCGACCGAGGCGGCGCCGGCGGTCACCCGATCCTGCGCCATCGCCATTCCCGACCACAGCAGCGCTGCGCCAATCAATGCACGCGGGAGCTTCGTTTTGCCGATCATCGAATCGCCTCGCGGGGGACCCCGCGGCGACTCTACCGCAACGCCGGCATTTCGTGGGAGCGTGCTGAGCAACGCTCGAGCGGGCGGTGACCGCTCAGGGCGAAAACACGCGCCTGACGCAGATCAGCGGCGGTGATACTCGGCTCGCCAGTTGATGTCGTCGAAGCGCTCGGCGCGCCGCAAGGAGCCCCAATCGCTGGCCATGAATCTCCGCGCTTCACGGTCGCCGGGCGCGCGCGAGAGACCCACGGACCGCCAGTTGATGTCACCGAAGTTTTCCGCCTCGCGAATCGTCGACCATACGTCTCGCAAACGGCGGGCCTCCTCGCGGGTGAAGGGGCCGGAATCTCCGTCGTAATCGCGCGCGGCGACCTGCGCCCGCGGGCGGCCGAAATCCTCATCGCGAACAGTGCGCCACTCGCCGTTGGCCAAGTCGCGAGAGCCCCGAGTCGTCGGCGCCACGCTGCCCGTGAGCTGTGTTTCCTGCCGCGAAGACGAGCTGGAACCCCAAACGGTTTCCCCAATCAGGACAGCGGACCCCATGAGGACAGCTGACGGGACGAGAAGCATGAATGTAGCGATCTTGGCGTTCATTAGCGGCTCCTTGCATCCGCGGCACTTGTTCAGCCACGTAAGCAAGATGTTGAGCGCCGCCAACGCCTGCGCCTACCGGGTGGAAGCCCGAGCGCGTGTAGGAGGAACTACCGCGCGATTGTCGGCGCCGCGCTACTCGGGGGCCGGGGTGCTTGGTGGCCGAACGTCTGGTGAATGTAGTCGCGCACCGCGCGGCTGTCCCACTCCTGCGCACCATGCACCCTGCCGAGCACGCGGCCATCGGCGTCGATCAGCACCGTAAGCGGCAAAGTCGAGGCGCCGAGCATCTTTTCGAGCTCGAGGTTCGTGTCGATGAAGTGCGTGATCGTGGCGTTCGACTCGGCGAGCGCGGCTTGCGCTTTGTCCACGTAGTCGTCCGTCGAGATGCCGATGATCGTGAAGTAGCGCGTGTCGTCGAGCCACGCAAGCCGCTCGAGCGACGCCATCTCGGCGCGACACGGTCCGCACCAACTGGCCCACACGTTGATCAGCAGCGGCCGCCCGCGAAACTCGCGCAGCGCACGCGGCGGGCTGTTCAGGCCGCGCATCGTCGCGTCACGCAGCGGCTGCCCGATCGCGACCTCCTCGGGCGGCGCGGCAGTCGCCGCGGGCAACCCGAGCAGTGAGATCAAAGCCACAGTGGCGAGCGCACGCATCAAGGGAAAATGCCATCGCTCGCCCCGAACCGCAACGGGCAGAGCGGCTAGCGTGACGGTATCGTGAACCACCGCACAATCGGCTGCGTCGACGATGTCAGTCGCGGCGCGACAGGATCCACTTCGGAATCACGCCTGCGTTCGACAACAGGTGGTCGCGTGCGCCGGAGAGCCGATCGAGCAACCGCGACATGTCGACGCGCACGAGCTGGCCGCGATGCTTCACGATCTTGCCCGCAACAAACACGGTGTCGACGTTCGAGGTGTCGGCGCAGATTACGACGGTGGCCACGGGATCGACGACGGGCGCCACGTTCACCTGATCGGTGCGGATCAGGACGATGTCGGCCTGTTTGCCCGGCGTCAGCGTACCGATCTTGTGATCGAGCGCGCACGCTCGCGCGCCGTCGATCGTGGCGAACTCGAGCACGTCGCGGTGCGTGATCGTGGGCGAGAACGCGATGTCCGGCGTATCCGTGAAGGCAAGAATGCGTTCTTGCACGAGCGCCGTGCGCATCTGCGTGAACATGTCGCCGGGCACGCTCGACACGACGTCGATGCTGAGCGAGGGCCGCATGCCGCGCGCAAGCAGGCGGCCCGTCGGCGGAACGCCGTGGCCCATCAGCATCTCGACGTACGGCGCCACCGATGTCGTGCCGCCAGTCTTTGCGATCAGGTCCAGCTCATCGTCAGTGGAATCGGTGCAGTGGATGTACGTGGTGTCCGGCCCCATGAGCCCGAGCTCGTTCAACGTGCCCACGTGATTCACGTGCACGCCCGTCAAGCGCATGCCCACGTGCACGCTGATGCGGATGCCGAGATCGCGAGCGAGCAACCAGTCGTGACGCGCGACGTCGGGCGTTACGTTGCCGGGCGCGCGGGCTGCGAGTGCCAAGCCCAATAGCTGGTCGTCGGAGTTGAAGTACGTCTTGCGGATGCGGCGCACGTCCTCAGGGTGTTCCTTCGAGCTGTACGCCCACCAGCTCGCGCCAACCGGCGGCCCATGCGCGTAGATCGCCCGAATGCCCGCTTCGGCCAGGCCGTGGATCGCGGCGTCGGCGTGCTCCGGCGTGTTGTTCACGTGCGACCAGTCGAGCAGCGTCGTGATGCCGCCGTTCAGCGCTTCGAGCGCGCCCATCAAGTTCGCGATGTAGACGTCTTCGGCGCGGTACTGGATGCCGATGTTGTCGAGCATGCCGGAGAAGTACTGATCGAGCGTGCAGCTCGGCAGCACGCCACGCACGGGCGTCTGCCACGTGTGGCGGTGCGTGTCGACGAACCCCGGCATCACGATGCGATGGCGCGCGTCGATGACGTTTGCGTTCGGGCTCGCCTCGAGATCCTGGCCGATCGCAACGATCTTGGAGCCCTGGATCAGCACGTCCGTGTGCGGCATGTCGCCGAGCTCGGGGTCGAGCGTCAGCACGTAGCCACCCTTGATTAGAGTGGTGTCGTCCGCGTAGAGCTTTCCGCCGATCATGTGTTTCGCCTTGGGCGCCGGCGCTCACGGCGGCGCGGTGTTTCATTGTTGTTCGGCTGCGAGAGCCGTCGAAGCATCGTAGCACCGGCCTCAAGCGCTGCCCACATCGCTGGCCGCGCCGCAACCACCAACCGCGTTACTTCGGGTGCTGCGCCGCAACCTTGTTCGGTTGCGCGCCGTGCGCGGGGCGCACGAGCAGAAGGCACACGAAGCCGATGGCGCCTCCGCCCGCGATCAGGGCAGCGATAGGCCAGTACGCGCCGCCCGCTGCGCCGACGAGCGAAGCTGCAACCAGCGGCACGAACCCGGCAATGGCGCCACCGAGTTGATACCCGAGCGAAGTTCCGCTGTAGCGCACGTGTGCGGGGAACATCTCCGAGTACAGCGCGGCCGTCGGTGAGTACACGGCGTTGTGGCCCACACAGATGCCGATGATTACTGCGAGCCAGGTCAGCATCGGCACCTGGGACGTGATCATGAAGTTCAGCGGAATGGCGAACGCGACGATGAAGAGCGCACCGAACATCATCACGGCCCGCCGACCGAGCTTGTCCGAAAGCGCACCGAAGAACGGGATCGTGATGCACTGCCCCGCACCCGCGGCCGTAACGCCGATCAGGTAGGTGTTTTGCGAAAGGCCGTATTGGCTCGTCGTGTAAGACAGCGTGTAGACCGTCATGGCGTAGAACAGCGTGCCATGCGCCATATACATCCCGGCCGCCAGCAACACGTTGCGCCCATCGGTGCGCAGCAGCTCCAGCGCCGGCACCTTCACGACCCGGCGGGCCTCCTTGATCTGCGCGAACACGGGCGACTCCATGATCCGCAGCCGGATGAACAAGCCCACGAGCACCAGCACGATGCTGAACAGGAACGGTACGCGCCAACCCCAGGCCAGGAACTCCTCCGTGGGCAGCTGCTGCACTGCCAAGAAGATGCCCGTGGCCATCAACCCGCCGACGGCGCTGCCGATCTGCGCGAAGCTGCCGAAGAAGCCGCGCCGCGCGCCGCCGGAGTGCTCCGTGGCCATCAGCACCGCGCCGCCCCACTCGCCGCCGACGGCGAGACCTTGCACGAAGCGCAGCACGACCATGAGGATGGGCGCCCACACGCCGATGGTTGCATAGCTCGGCAGCAACCCCATGGCGAACGTCGCGAGTCCCATCATCGTGAGCGTCACCACGAGCGTGGTCTTGCGTCCGATCCGGTCGCCGAAGTGGCCGAAGATGAGGCCGCCGACTGGCCGCGCCACGAATCCGACTGCGAACGACGCAAACGCGGCTAGCGTGCCGGCGAGCTCCGAGAAGGTAGGGAAGAACAGCCGGCCGAACACCAGCGCCGACGCGGTGCCGAAAATGAAGAAGTCGTACCACTCGATGGAAGTGCCGACCATGCTGGCCAGCGCGACGCGGCGCACGGATTCCGGCGCCGAACCACTCTGCGTTATCTCAGTCATTGCGTTGCCGCCCGGGTAAACGCCGGCCGCCCCCACGGCAGCGCCAACGCTAAGTGAGTTGTTATTGTCTCACTACGATAAGCGATAGCGGATTGGAACGAAATGACCGGAGCGGTGCAAACGAAAACGGCGCGGCGCGCGGCGGGACCGCCGCGACGCCGCGCCGGTTGACTTACTGCGCTTTGGCTTCTTGCGTCTGCGTGGTGACGCCCTTCTTCAGCAGGCCTTCCCAGCGTGTGATGTTCGCCTCGCTGCCGTTGCAGCCGCCATCCGCCGGATTCAGGTATTTGCCGCCGTCGAGCCGCGCCCAGCCAATTGCCCCACCGGGCCGGCCATCGCGCAGCGGGCAGTACATGAACGTGACGGTGTCGCCCGGCTTGAACGTGTCGCCGGTAATGCCGCGCTGGATGAGGCCGGTCGGAGCGGAGCCCTCGAAGCTCCACAGGGTCTCCTTGCCGTCCTCGCCCTTCACATTCAAATAGAGCCAGGAGTGCGGATTGTTGAACGACCAGCGCACGATGGTGCCGGACTTCACGATCTCGGTGTTGCGGTCGAACATCGCGAACGAATGGTGCGCCTGTGCTGCAGCGGCAACCAGCAACCCGGCCGCGACCGCCGCCGACAGAAACTTGAAACGATTAGTCATCTTGAGCACTCCTCAACTATTTCGAATTCGGCGTGAGCGTCGTGTTGTAGATCGGGTCGCGCGTCTGCCCGGGAAGCTCGGGGAACATCGTGGCGCCGCGCGCATCGTTGAACCCTTTCTCGCCGGGCAAATGGAAGTTCGACACGCCCTTGTCGTCTAGATACGCGTTGGTGCTCTGCTCGCACTCCCAGTGGTTGATGCGGTAGTCGGCCTTCTCGAGATCGGCTGCGCGGCGGAACGCATACTCCACGCTGACCGGATGCAGGAACGCAAACTTATCGTAGAAGGTGGCCTGCACTTCGATGCGCTCGACGTTGTCCGGGTACTTCTTGAGCTGCCAGATTTCGACGCTTTCGAATTGATTGCTCGTCATCGGCGACCAGCGCGTGAAGTCGGCCGGGTACAGGTACTTCGTGCTCATGACTAGCTTGTCGCCGTCCCAGAAGCCGATCGTGTCGCCGTACCACGAATGCGTGCCGTACAGATTGGCGTGCTTCCTGCCGAGCAGCACGCGACGGATAGAGGGGCCGAAGTCGTTGATGAGATACGACTCCGTCGGCAGGTTGATGAACTCGTGTGTGTACGGCTCGAGCAGGAACCGAGGCATGCCTGGCGGCTCGCAATGCGCGAGACGATCGTAGTCGACCTGCCCCTTCTCCATCTGTTGGCGCCAGCGTTCTTTGTAGGCTTTCTCGTACGCGGGCGTCAGCACGCCTTCGCGCACTTTGCCTGCGAGGCCGCCGGGGCCGTCGATGAAGGCGTCGAGGTGCGTGTTGCCCGCGGTGTTCCAGATACCGTCCCAGCGCGGCAACGTCGCAAGCGTGTGCTTAGTGCCACCCTTTGCCTGCGCGAGCAGATACTCGTAGTGCTCGTCGGAGGTCGCGAACTCCTTGGGCGGCTTTTCCGCTTTGAGCGGCGGCCCATAACCGCCCCCGAACTGCCCGCGCTGTGCAAGCGCGGCCGGCGACACGATGGCCAGCGTGAATGCAGCGATGCCGACGCACGCCAGGCTTTTGACTGAACTCATTAAATTCCCCCTCACAATATCGGGCGACACCACCGGTCGCAGCCGCGCCATACTATGAGTCACCGGAGAGAGCGGTCAACGGCGCGCGTCGCACCCGCCCCTTCAGAATTGTCGCCACCGGCGCTGAAACCAGCGTTCCCGGCCCGCGGGACGGTGGGCCCAATCACACTGGTGGCGAGACAACCACGCTGAGAATGACTTAACCCCTCGTCGCGCGCGCGATCACGCCGCAGCACCGCGCCAACGCCCGAGCAGCGGCGCGGCCGCGAGTCCCGCGAGCGTCAGCGTCCACACGATCACTGCGCCGGTCGGCAGGTCGTACACGGCAGACATCAAGAGGCCCGCGAGGTAACCGATGAGGCCGATCACATAACCCGCCGCGAGCGCGTGCTTTGCGACCGAGCGCGTCGCGAGTGCGGGCACCATCAAGCTCGCGAACACGAGGTACACGCCCACGAGCTGCACGGAAGCCGTCACGCTCACCGCGAACAGGAGATAGAACCCCGCGCGGCCGAACACGCGCATCACGAGCCGCCAGCTCGCGAGCACCACGGCCGCGAGCACAGCAGCCGGCGTCAGCGTGTGCACGTCTGCGAACAGAATCTGGCCGACGAGCAGGTCGCGCAGCTCCTCGCCACCGTGCGGATCGTTCGCGAGCAGCAGCAACCCGCCCGTGGCCGCGAGCACGAACGACACGCCGATGATTGCCTCCTGCGTCTTGCCGAAGCGCTTGTCGGTCCACGACAACAGCAGGCCACCCGCGAGCGCCGCGGCGAACGCTGCGGCCTGCGCCGCGGCGCCGTGCGCATCGAGACCGAACGTGCCTGCGGCGATCACGCCCAAGCCCGCCATCTGCGCAACTGCGAGGTCGATGAAGATGATGCCGCGTTTCAACACCTCGCGGCCGAGCGGCACGTGCGTCGCGAGCACGAGCACGCCGGCCACGAGGCCCGGACCGATGATCGTCAGAGCCGTAGTNNACCGTGTGGGGCAACACGACGTACGGTATTTGCGTTCGCGTGCCGAGCCACTCAGACGCTTTCGCGTCTTCGTACGTCGAGCGAACGATCACCGCCACCTCCTTGCCCTTTACCTGATTCAGCAATTCCGCGAGATGCGCAGCGCTCGG
>PMCP01000019.1 GCA_003155415.1 Gammaproteobacteria bacterium
GTCGACGACGATCGCGAGATCCGCTCGCTGCTGCGGGACTTCCTCGAGAAGAATGGGTTGCGTGCGACCGCGGTCGGTGACGGCGCGGAAGCGCGCCGCGCTCTCGCGCAAAGCCACGTCGACCTCATCGTGCTCGACCTCATGCTGCCCCACGAGAGCGGCCTCGCGATTTGCCGCGAGCTGCGTGCCACCTCGACGATGCCGATCATCATGCTGACGGCGCTCGGCGAGGAAGTGGACCGCGTCGTGGGTCTCGAAGTGGGCGCCGACGATTATCTTTCGAAGCCGTTCAGCCCGCGCGAGCTGCTCGGCCGTATTCGCGCGGTGCTGCGGCGCACGTCGCAGACCATGAAGCCTGCGGACCACGCCGGTGCTCGTGCTTATCGTTTCGCCGGCTGGCGGCTCGACACCATGACGCGCGATCTGACGAATGCCACCGGCGTCGGCGTTCCGCTTGGCGGCGCGGAGTTCCGGCTGCTGGCGACGTTGCTCGCGAGCGCGCCGAAGGTTCTGTCGCGTGCCGAGCTCATGGAGCTCGTGCGCGGCCGCGAGCTCGATCCATTCGATCGCAGCATCGACGTGCGCGTGAGCCGTCTGCGGCAAACGCTGCACGACGACGCGCGCGCGCCGCAGATCATCAAGACGGTGTACGGGCAGGGCTATCTGATTGGCGTGCCGGTGGAGCGAGAAGCCGAATGAGGTTCGTGCCTTCGTCGCTGTTCGGCCGATTGCTCACGGCTCTGCTGCTCGCGATCGGCGCCACGCTGTTGATCGTCGTTGCGCTGCTTCTCAGCGAGCGTCGCGATTCGCTGTTCGCGGGCAGCGATGCCGCTGCGATCGTGAACGCAGTCGATGCCACGGCTCAGCGATTGGCCGCCCTCAAATCAGTGGAACGCGAAGTGGAGATCGAACGGCTGCGCAACGAGCCGCCGGCCATCGAACGCGTGCAACTGCCGCGGCAGCTGAGGCAGCCGGGGGCCGAGGCGGCGGAAGCCGTCCGCGTGCTGCAGTCGCGCCTCGCGCGTTCGCTCGGCTCCGGTTACGGCGTCGAAGTTAGGGCTGCGAAGCCGGGCGAATCCGATGTAATTCGATTGGGGCCGGAGCGGCGCTTCGTGCGGCCGGAGCGTGAGAACCCGCCGCCACCGGAAACGAGCGGCGACCCGCCTCCAGAACGGCGCGGCGAAGCCCCTCGCGGTTTCGGGGGCGTCGGTCGACCCGGCGGATTTCCTGCGCGCCAACTCGACGTTGCCGTCACGTTGCCGGATGGCGCCGCCGTGACGTTTCGCACGGACGTGCCGCGCCCATCGCCGGGCTTGCCCCCGGATTTGCTGATCGAGCTCGGCGTGATCACGCTCGTGCTGGCCGCCGTGCTGTACGTGATGGCGCGCACCATCACGCGTCCGCTGTCGAAGCTCGCGATTGCTGCCGAAGCCGTCGGTCGCGGCGCGCGTCAGGCGCCGTTGCCGGAAACCGGCGCGCGCGAGCTGCGTAACGCCACGCGCGCGTTCAACACCATGCAGGAACGTTTGCAGCGCTATCTCGACAGCCGCACGCATTTTCTGGCGGCGATGTCGCACGATCTGCGCACGCCGCTCACGCGCCTCAAGCTGCGTGCGGAAGCGCTCGACGATCCCGCGCTGCGTGACCGCTTCAACGCGGACCTCGACGAAATGAACAGCATGGTCCGTGGCGCGTTGAACCTGTTCAAAGGCGTCGACCACGACGAGCCGCTCGAGAACGTTTCGGTCGACGTCTTGCTCGCCGATCTGCGCGAGGAACAAGCGGAGGTGGGCGCTGCCTTCACCGTGAGCGGCAGTGCGGCGCCGCTACGCGTACGCCCCATGGCGCTGAAGCGTTGCCTCACGAATCTGGTGGCTAACGCAGGAAAGTACGGCAGCAATACCACCGTCGTGATCGAAGACTCGCGGGCCGAGCTCGTGATTCGCGTGCGCGACGAAGGCCCCGGTATTCCCGCCGACATGCTCGAGCACGTGTTCGAGCCGTTCTTCCGTCTCGAGAGCTCACGCAACTCCGATACCGGCGGCGTGGGCTTGGGGCTCAGCATCGCGCGCGACATTGCGCAGAGCCACGGGGGCTCGCTCGTGCTAAGGAATCGCTCGCCGCATGGCCTCGAAGCGGTCTTGAGCCTGCCGCGCGAGGCTTAACCCCGAGCCGGCGCCGCGGGGACAGTCGGTCACAATTCCTTACAGCCTCAGCACGCGCGCGCCTTTACAGTGGCTGCACGTACCACCCATGGAGGGTCCGGACATGAACCAGCTCAAAGTCATCGTTGCGGCGCTCGGGATGGCTGCTGCCGTCGCCTCGGCACAACCGCCCGGTCCGCCAGGGGGTCCGCCTGGAGGTGGCCCCGGTTTCGGTGGCCCGCCCAACATCGAGCGGCTCACGATTCTTCTCGATCTCGATCCGTACCAGGCGGGCGAAGTGCAGCGCGTGCTCACCGCGCAGCGTGAAGCGATGAAGGCAGAGCGCCAGCAGCGTGCGGGCTCGGGCAATCAGCAGCGCCCGTCGTTCGAGGAGATGCAGGCGAAGCGGCAGGCGAACGAAGCCGCCATCGTCGCGCAGCTCTCGACCGTGCTGAGCGATGTGCAGATCACGAAGCTCAAGGTGCTGATGGAGCCGCCGCCGGGCGGCCGCGGTCCCCACGGTGGCCCGCCGCCGGGAGCGCCGAACGGCCCGCCGCCCAGCGACGTGCCCGCAGCCAAATAGAGTTCTAGTAGAGGGTCCAGGGCAGGGATGCCTGGGCAAGGAAGCCGCAACGAAAGGACCTACGCTCCCGGCCGCCGGTGTACTTCCCCCCTGTTGCACGCCGGCGGCCGGACAAGCGTGAAGAAGCGCCGTAGCGCGGGCACATTCGTGCCGGCGCGGCCTCAGGCGGACATCACCATCCCGAAGCCGTCGATCTTCGACGCCACCTTCAGCATGCGCGCACAGTGCCAGAGCCCGTGCGGCGTGGACGACACGACCGGCACGCCGATCGTCTTTTCGAGCGGCACGATGAGGTCGAGCGTGCGCAGCCCGCCGCAGGACATCACGAGCGCGTCGGCCTTGCCGGCGGATTTGTACGACTCGGCGCCGAGCTTCAGCAGGATCTCCTGCGTGGCCGCGCCTTCGGGAATTCGCTCGTAGCCCAACCCTTTGGTGGCTACCACGTCGAAGCCATGTTCGGTGAGGAACACCTTGAGGCGTTCGGTCACGACATCGGTGTACGCGGTAGCCACCGCGACGCGCTTCGCGTTTACGTGCTTCAACCCGTCGACCAAGCCGTTGCTCTGCGTTGTCGCCGGCTTGCCGGTGAGCGCCGTGACCTGATCGGTCAGTTCTTTGTTGAACGCCGCGCCTTTGAAGAAGGTGATCGACGAGCCGAACACGGAGATCAAATCGGCGCCCTGATCCGCGAGCTCTTTCGCGCGCGGCAACGCACGCGGAATGGCTTCGTTGTAGCTGTCGATCGTCATGCCGTTGAAGCCGAGACCGTTGCTGACGAAGTTCACGCCGCTCGGGAAGAGGCGCGTCGCGTCAGGCGGCAGCGGGTAATTCAGCGGCGGGAAGATAAGGCCAATCGTCGGCGCTTTGGCGGCAGTGGCGCGCAAACCCAGCGCGGAGAGCAGCGCAGTGGCGCTGCCGAGTTTTACGAAATCACGGCGGTGCAAGGTCATGCGCGGATCCCCCTTCGAACGAATGCGTTCGACGCTACGCGGGCGATATGAGCACGTCAAGCGCGTAGTTACCGTTGACTCTGGAGCGAACTCCAGCGCTTATGCTGCCGCGTGTCCAGGGCATGGCGAGCTTGCCCGCTGCCCGATCGTGACGGCCCTTTCCGGAGGTACTGCCGATGAGTGAGCACACGAATACCGCGCACGCGCACGGCCACCCTGCGCACGCCGATCATGGACATGGCGCGGATCACGCCGGCGATGAGATTCCAGTGGGCTCTGCTGCCGAGGATCCGGTCTGCGGCATGACCGTCGACACTCGCAGCGCACTCGCGCACGATCATGCGGGGCAGCGCTACTACTTCTGCTCCGCGCACTGCCGCGACCGGNNGCGTGCCCGATCTGCGGCATGGCCCTTGAGCCGCTGGCGCCGAGCGCGGAGGAAGGCGAGAACGTGGAACTCGTCGACATGACGCGGCGGTTCTGGCTCGGCGTCGCGCTCAGCGTGCCCCTCTTATGGCCGATGTTGGGCGAGCTCTGGTCGCCGATCGATCCGATGCGGATGTTCGGCCACACCTCGGTGGCGTGGCTCGAGCTCGCGCTCGCGACGCCGGTGGTGTTGTACGCCGGCTGGCCGTTCCTCGTGCGCGGCTGGCGCTCGGTCGCGACGTGGAATCTGAACATGTTCACGCTGGTCGCGCTCGGTACGCTCGCGGCCTGGAGCTTCTCCGTGCTCGTGGTGCTTGCGCCCGGCGTGTTACCCGAGTCGTTCCGCACGATGGGCGGCGCGCCGCCGCTGTACTTCGAGGCGGCCGCCGTCATCGTCACGCTCGTGCTGCTCGGCCAGGTGCTCGAGCTGCGCGCGCGGTCGCGAACGTCGGGCGCCATTCGCGCATTGCTGAAGCTCGCGCCGAAGATTGCGCACCGCGTCGATGCGGCGGGTGCGGAAGCCGACGTGCCGCTCGAAAACGTGCAGGTCGGTGACCGGCTGCGCGTGCGGCCCGGCGAGAAGATTCCGGTCGACGGCGTGGTGGCCGAGGGCGACAGCCACGTCGACGAGTCGATGCTGACGGGCGAGCCCGCGCCGGNNTGCTGTCGCAGATCGTGCACATGGTGGCCGAAGCGCAGCGGTCGCGCGCGCCCGTGCAGCGGCTCGCGGATCAGATCTCCGCGTGGTTCGTGCCTGGGGTGGTGCTGATCGCCGTCGTGGCCGCAGCCGTGTGGCTCGCGGTCGGACCGCCCCCGCAGCTCGCGCACGCGCTGCTGGTTGCCGTGTCGGTGCTGATCATCGCGTGCCCGTGCGCNNCGGCACGCTGACCGAAGGCAAGCCGAGCCTGCAGCGTGTGCTTCCGGCGGCCGGCTTCGTCGATCACGGCGTGCTGCGGCTCGCGGCCGCGGTCGAGCAGCCGAGCGAGCACCCACTCGCGCGCGCGATCGTGGCCGGCGCCGCCGCTCACGGCGATGCCCTGCCGGTGGTCGACGGCTTCGCGTCGGATCCCGGGCTCGGCGTGTGGGCGCAGGTCGAAGGCCGACGTGTCGCCGTTGGCAACGCGCGGCTCATGCAACGCGAGCGCGTCGATCTCGCCGCTGGGCCCGCGCGCGGCGCCGGCGATGCGG
>PMCP01000100.1 GCA_003155415.1 Gammaproteobacteria bacterium
GTGCGCGCGAAGCGCTCGATGAGCCGCAAGTTCGGCGAAGCTCCACGCGTGGCGGCCTTGAGGTTGGTGGTCTCGACGACGAGCGTCTCACCTTCCCAGTGGCCGCGCGCGTCGCCCATGTACATGCGGATGGCCGGCGACACGTGCCGCGCTTCGCCTTGCGACGGCGCATCGATCGGAATGACGCGCGTGTCGTGAATCAGCTCGTAGGTAATCGCCACCACGCCCGGCGCCTGGACGATACGAAAATTCGCGTTGTAGACGGCCGGGAACATGGCGTCCGGAAAACCGCCGCCGTGCACGATGCAGCGCACGCCGAGCCCGTAATCCTTGTACGAGTCGCACGGCTCCCCACGTTGCAGGCTGCCGCAGCTCTGCACGGGCAACGCGGCAGCTTCAGGAGTTCGCGGCGGCAGGCGTCCGTTCGGCGGATCTATCACCAGCGAAGTGCGCCGCGAGTTCGTCCCATATTCGCGCCAATGCGGAATCGGTGCGTTCGGCCCCTCCACCTTGCCGGAGAACACGTCGACCGCCGCGAGATCGCGCTCGTCGCGCTGGCGCACGTCGGCGAGCCGCTTTGCGTATTGCTCATCGGTGAGGAACTGCTGCGTGCCGAACTCCGCCGGCCGCTCGAAGGGCACGCCGTACTCCCCTTCGCTCGTCCACTCTCCCTGGAGGTTGGGATCGCCCCACGGGGTGCGGTGCGCCCACTCGCCCGCCGGAGTGTTTTGCGCTTCAGCGGGCAGCAACGCGACTACCCACACAGCGGCTGCAGCAAGCAAGACGATCTTGGTATTCACATCGTTCCCCCGGGAGAATCTTAGGGCCCGCTCGCTGCCGCCGTCCAATCGCCCTAAGATCGAGCTGCGAGGGACATGAGGAGACGTCGATGACAGATTCACAGCACGATCTCGAGACCGTCGAGACGCCGAGCGTTCGGCGACGCCTGGTGCTCGGCGGGTTGTGCGCCGGCGCCTGCGCGACGCTGCTGCCGCTCGCGCGCGCAGCAGGCCAAGCACGCGCGCTGCCGCTCAAAAATCTGGGGCTCGAGCATCTCGACATCGTGGTCCCCGACCCGGCCGAGTCCGCACGCTTCTACAAGCGCGTGTTCGCCTCGCCGCTGCACGAGCAGGACTTCCGCGGCGCGAAGCGGTACTTCGTGTTGCTGGGGCGTTTGCCGCCCGACCGGCAAGTCGGCTACATCGCCATCGGCGCGGCCAACGGCCGGCCGATCACCGTGGGGCATTATTGCGCGCTCGCCGAAACGGCCGACATCGCCGCCATCGGCAAGGAGCTCGCGGCTGCGGGGTATCCCGCGCCCGGCGGCGGCTTCGGCATGCTCCCCGACCCCGACGGCTTGGAGCTGCAGCTCTTCAAGCCGCCCGCGGGGCTCGTAGCCGCGGCCGTGCCGTCCACGCTCGAAGTCACGGCCGACGGGTTGCTCGCTCCGCTCGGGCTCGAGCACGTGCTGCTCGCCGTGAGCGATCTCGAGCGCGCCCTGCGTTACTACCGATTCGTTTACGGCGAGGGCCTCGAAACACGCGACGCGGCCGCTCCCAATCGCGTGTGGTTCAATCTCGCGCGCAATACACGCATCGGCCTCGAGCCGGCNNTTCGACAGCACGGCGGTCGCGACGGGTTTGAAAGCGGCGGGCGGCGAGGTGCTCTCGATGGCGCCGCAGCTGATCCGCTTTCGCGACAACTACGGCATTACGCTCGAGGCACACGCCGCTCGATAGCGCCGTTAGGGCTTCACGTGTTTCGCGAAGAACGGGAACACGTCCGGCATGCCGCCCATGATGATGGTGCCGTGGTCGAGGCCGGGCTTTTCCACGTATTCGTGCGCGACGTGCAGTCGATCGAGCTGTGCGCTGAACTCGTGGACGCTCGTGATCAGCGAATCCTTGTCACCCACTGTGAGCAGCAGCGGCACGTGGGTGATCTTCGATTCGGCGGTCACCTGCACATTGAACAGCGCCGGCGCGAGCAGCGCGACGGCCGCCCATATGTCCGGATACTTCTCCGCGAGATGGCGCGCGCCGCCACCGCCCTGGGAGTGGCCCATGAGGTAGATGCGCCGGTCNNGGTGCGGATGCGGCCGGTGCGCCGGGCGCCGGGCGCGGCGGCGCTGGCCCGCCGAATCCTGCGCGATTGTTGTAGCCGATCGCACCCACCAGGATGTAACCGCCGGCCTCGGCCAGATCCACCGCGGTGCCCCGCACGAACGTGAGTGTGGTTCCCGTGAAGCCGCGCAACGCGATGATGAGCGGAGCCTTCTGGTCCTTGCGCACCTTCGAGGATACGAACACCGAGTACGGCAACTGCTCGCCCGTGGGCTGGAACACGTAGTGGCGGATCTCGACGCCCCGCTCCGGCACCACTTCCGAGCCGCCGCGAATACCGTCGGGCAGCGCCTGCCCCGGCGGCTGGCCCAGCACGACGGTCGGCAGTCCAAAAACGGGGACGAGCGCGAGTGCAATGAGTGGGCCGGCGAGACGTTTCATCGGATTCCTCCCGTGACTATCGGGAACGCGGCGGGCAGACTCCCGATGCCAGGCCAAATGTAGCACGGTCTCTGCAAACGATTGCGCGGCATGCAGTCGTGATCGCCGCGAGTTAACCTTGCTGCGGACTTCTGGAGATGCGGATGCCGAACTCAATTCTCGTGCGCCTCGTTGCAATCGCGCTGCTCACCGTGGCGACGGCGGCGGCAGCGCAAACGGATGAAATCCAGGTCTACGACGGATCGCTCGCAGCCCCCGGCGTGTTCAATCTCACGCTGCACAACAACTACGCGTTGCACGGAATTACGACGCCGGCATTCCCCGGAGCCTTGATTTCCAATCACACGCTGAGCGGCGTCTCGGAATGGGCGTGGGGCATCAACGACTGGTTCGAAGCGGGATTGTATTTGCCGCTGTACAGCATCTCGCATAGCGAGGGCTTAACCCTGAACGGCTTGAAAGGCAGGGCGCTGTTCGCCGTTCCTCACGCGGACCAACGCAAGTTCTTCTACGGCGTGAATTTCGAGTTCAGCTACAACACGAGCCGCTGGGACGAGAAGCACTTCACTTCGGAGATAAGACCCATCGTCGGGTGGCACCTGGGCCACGTCGACCTGATCTTCAATCCTATCCTCGACAACTCTTATGAAGGTGCGGCGAATCTCACCTTCGCCCCCGCCACTCGAGTCGCCTACAACTTCTCGCCCACGTGGGCGGGCGCGATCGAGGAGTACGACGACTTCGGGCCGCTCAAGCATTTCAACGCCGGCGACGAACGCAGCCATCAGACGTTCGCCGTGGTCGACTACACGGGGAAGGCAATCTCGATCGAAGGCGGTATTGGCGTCGGGCGAACCCCGGCATCCGACGACCTCGTCTTCAAACTCATCGTCGCAAAGGACCTGAAACTCGGCCACAAATAGATAGCGAGTCCGCCGGTCGTCTTAGGCGGACAGCTCACGAGAATGATGCGCCGCTTGCGCTGCCCTTCAATGCCGCGCTCTTCTCCGCGATCCGTGCCAGCAGGCTGTTCCAGGACTTGTCGAAGGACTGCGTACCTTCGCGCTGAAGGTCCGCAGCAAGCTTGGCGTCGTTCACGCCCTCGCGCGCGAACTCCGCCAGCACTTTCTCGGCATCCCCGCCGTCGCGCGGCATCACCCCTTGTATGCGGCCGTGCTGCGCGAACGCGTGTAACGTTTTCTCGGGCATCGTATTGATGGTGTCCGGCGCGGCGAGCGCCTCGACGTACAGGGTGTCGGACGCTTTAGGGTCTTTCGTTCCCGTGCTTGCCCAGAGCAAGCGCTGGGGCACAGCCCCTGCCGATTCGAGCGTCTTCCATCGCGCCGACGCCAGCCTCTCGCAGTAGCACTTGTAAACGCGCCGCGCGATCGCGATGCCGAGGCGGTTACGAAGACGGTCGGGCACTTTGTCGTTCGCGGCCACGTCCCATCGGCTGATGAAAATCGACGCAACCGATCCCACGCGCGGATCACGCCCCGCGGCGATGCGGCGCTCGATGCCACGCACGTACGCGTCGGCGGCCGCGACATACTGCTCTCTCGAAAAAAGCAGCGTCACGTTGACCGGTACGCCGGCGAAGATGGATTCCTCGATTGCTGCGACACCGGCAGGCGTGCCGGGAATCTTGATGAACAGATTGGTTCTCGCGGCGCGCGCATGCAGGCTCGCCGCCGCCTCGATGCTGCCCGCCGTGTCGTCGGCCAATACTGGCGAGACTTCGAGGGATACCCACCCGTCGACTCCGTCGGTGGCTTCGTGTATCGGCCGAAACAAATCCGCTGCTTTCGTCAGATCGTCCAGCGCCAGTTCGTAAAACAGGGCCTCGGCTTTCGTACCGGCCGCTGCGCCTCGCTGAATCGCCGCGTCGTAGAGCGGCGACTCCTTGATCGCACTGTCGAAGATGGTGGGGTTCGAGGTGAGTCCCGTGACGGAGAGGTCACGGATGTAGGCGCTCAGCGTTCCGCTATCCAAGAGCGCGCGCGTCATGTTGTCCAGCCAGAGACTCTGGCCAAGATCGTGCAATTGCCGTGTGGACTTCATTGGGGTCGTCGTTGGCTAACTAGCGGGCCGCTGACCGGCTCGCATCCGCCGCGGCGAAATGCGCTAGTTGATCCGCGAGAGCCTTCTTGAACGCGGGGCGGTCGGTCACGCGAGTGACGAATGCTTCGGTCGCGGGTCGATCGCCGTAAGCGCGGACTTTCGGAAGGCGGAGGACATCCGCCATCAGCAGATCCGCCGCGGTGAATCGATCCGCTGACAGCCACTCCCGCTCGTTCAGAACTCTCTCGAGCTGAGCAAGACGGCCTTTCATAAAGGCAGTAAGACCGTTGTCCTTCGCGCCGGACATTTCGAGGAACCACCAGGGAACGGTAATCATCTCGATCGAGTTGAGCGCTGCGATGATCCATTGAACCGTTTCCGCTTCTCCGATCTTGTCGCGCGGCATCAGCTTTTCGCTCTTCCGAGCCAAGTGCAGCAGCCCGGCAGCGCTTTCAAACATTTCCAGTTCGCCATCACTCAAATAGGGAACCTGGCCGAAGGGCTGGCGTTCCAGGTGATTGGTTTCCCGTCCGTCGAAAGCGACGGTTCGCACCGAGTAAGCAAGCCCGGCTTCCTCGCACGCCCACCGCAGTCTCAGATCGCGCACAAAACCGCGCGGACCTTGGGGCACCCAATCGTAAGTCCAAATAGCGAGTTCGTTCATGACAAGCTCCCGGCTCCGATTTGCGGCCGCACCATGGTCTCCAACAATCGCTCCGCCACCGCTTCGAGATCCCGTGCCGAGCCGGTATGCGTAGGCGACATCTGGATGATCGTGCTCCGCGGCGCCACCAGCCAATAGAACCGCTCGCGCTGCGAAAGCTTGCCGATCGGCCCCGCCTGCTCGCCTCCGGCGCAAATGGTCGGAATCGCCGCGAGATGCGTGCGCACCAGCTCGA